>JBOGVO010000091.1:0-10037 GCA_050692855.1 Actinomycetota bacterium
GGTGCAGGAGGTGAGGGCCATGCCCATGGTCCGGGTGACCGAGTTGACCCGCTCGCCCAACGCGACCAGATCGTCGAGCTCGGCGCCCTTCTCCGACGCCGCGCCGATCGCCTTGATCACGAAGAAGTTGCCCGCGACACCTCGGCGCCCGACCGTGTAGGTGGAGTCCTTCACGGCGACGTCGTCGTCGACGATCACGGTCCCGACCCTGATCCCCTCCGCGTCGGCCATCTCGGCGCCCATCTCGAACGCCATGCGGTCCCCGGTGTAGTTGTTGATCAGGTGGAGCACGCCCTTGGCCGAGTTGAGCAGCTTGGTCGTCTCGAGCACGTAGTCCATGGGGGGAGCGGCGAACACATCGCCCGGACAGGCGGCGTCGAGCATCCCCTTGCCCACGATCATCACGTGCGCGGGTTCGTGCCCGGAGCCAGACCCCTGCACGACCGAGACCTTCTCGTCGCTCGGGGCGTCCGTCCTCATGATCAGGTTGTACTCGGGCACGTACTTCAGCGTGTCCGGGTTGGCCAGCGCGATCCCCTTGAGCATCTCCGGCACGAACTGCTGGGGGTCGTTGACGAACTTCTTCATGGTCACACCTCTCCTCGGTCGTGGGCCGCCCACACGTCGGCCACCTGCTCGAACATGATCGCCACGGCGATCGCTCCCGCATCCAGCGTCCCGATGCTTCGCTCGCCCGTGTACGCGGCGCGCCCGCGCTTGGCGAGCATCTCCCTCGTGGCCTCGGCTCGTTCACGAGCCGTGGTCGCCGCCCTCCGCAACGAGGCGCCGGCGTCGTCGCCCTCATCGAAGGCCCGCTGGAGCTCCTCGACGGCCGGGACGAGGGCATCCAACAGGGTCTTGTCACCCAGGTCGGACTTGCCCCGTGCCTTGATCCCTTCGATGGCCGCTCGGAGCATCGCGAGCGTGTCATCGGTCGTGAGCTCGGTCTTGCCCGCCGCCGTCGCTCCCGCGCGCAAGAACGCGGTGCCCCACAGGGGCCCGGACGTCCCTCCGACGCGGCTCGTGATCACGACCGCGATCTTCTTGAGGAACGTTCCGATGTCTTCACGGTCGAACGAATCGAAGTCGGCCAGGACCAACTCGAAGCCGCGGGCCATCGAGTAGCCGAAGTCGCCGTCGCCGACGACCGCGTCGAGCTCACCGAAGTACTGCTCGTTGTCGACCGCCGTCTGCGCGATCGTTCGCACAACCAACTCGACATCGCCGAGGCTCGTCTCCCCCATCACACCTCCTCGATCCGCTCATCCCCCCTGCACGCTGCCGACCTCGAGACACGCCTGGAGGTCCGACAGTTCCAGATGGTCGCCGGGCGGGGGGGCTCCCCGTGCGGCGAGCACCGTGGTCGTTTCTCCGCCCGGCTCACCGAGCGACGTCACGACCAGTACCGCTTCCGTGAACTCCTCGTGCCGGGTGTAGCTGCTCACGGTGACGAGGCAGGCCAGGCCCGCACCGACCGCCGAGAGCAACCCGTTGCGGGAATCCTCGATCACGAGCGCGTCGGCCGGGCCGACGCCGAGCCGCGAGAGCGCGAGCTCGTAGATGTCGGGGGCCGGCTTCTTGTTCGGGACCACGTCGCCCGCCAGGACCAGCGCGAAGCGGGCGGCCAGGTCGGCGCCCACCACGTGCTCGAGCACGGCCCGCACCGAGGCTTCCGAGGAGGTCGACGCGACGCCGAGGGTCCACCCGGCGTCGAGCGCCGCTCCGGTGATACGCGCCACGCCCGGGCGGCCCGGAAGTCGTCCCGCCGCGACCATCTCGGTGTAGATCTCGGTCTTCCGCCTGTGCCACTCGGACACGACCTGCCGCTGGCCCTCGGCATCGGCCGGTAGTCCAGCCTCACGGACGAAGTCCTCGGTGAGGAGGCTCGCCATCCGCTCCTTCCCTCCGGCGATCGAGAGCTTCTCGCCGTACTCCTCCTCCGACCACCGGACGGGGAGGCCGAACTCCTCGAACATCTGGTTGAAGGCCGGGAGGTGGCCGTAACGCTCGGTGTCGGCGAGCACCCCGTCGCAATCGAAGATCAGGGCGGTCACCAGGCCTTGCCCTCGCTTCCGAAGCGGCGGATGTGGTCCTCGGCCATGTCCACGACATCGGCTCTGACGTGCTTGAACATCGACGGCGGATCCCATGTGTCGGCGGCCTCGGTCTCGCGCAGGAACGCCAGGTTGGACTGCATGAATCGGCGCTTGAGCGCGGTGGAGATGTTCACCTTGGCGCAGCCGCGCGCGATGAGATCGGTGAACTGTGCGTCGGTCATGCCACTGCCGCCGTGCAGCGCGATCGGGATCGGCTCGGCGTCCACGATGTCGGAGACGCGTTCGGCGTCGAGCTTCGGCTCGCTCGCGTACATGCCATGGGCGTTGCCGATCGCCGGCGCGAAGCAGTCGACCCCGGTCGCCCGGATGAACTCGAGCGCCACCGCGAGGGACTGCCGGGCGGACTCCTCGTCGGAGCCCACATCGTCCTCGACGCCCTTGATGCCCTCGATCTCGCCCTCGACGTGAGCGCCCCGGCGATGAGCCTCCGCCACGACCTCCTCGGTCTGGCGCTGGTTCTCCTCCACGGGCAGGGCGGAGGCGTCGAACAGCACAGAGTTCCATCCGGCTTCCAGGCACGAGGAGATGACCTCGCGTTCGGGACAGTGGTCCAGGTGCAGGGTGACGGGCACATCGATGCCCGCCGTCATCGTTCGCCACATGCCGTAGAGCACGTCCCGCCCGATCGACTTGACGGTCTTCACCGAGGTCTGCACGATCACCGGCGCGCGGAGCTCGACGGCTGCGGCGAGCACGGCCTCGAGGGTGAGGTCGTTGACGATGTTGAACGCCGCCACGCCGTAACGCTCCTCGAACGCTCGGTCGAGGACATCCTTCAGTGAGACGACGGGCACGGCAACCCTCCAACGCTCGGTCGAACCGTTCCAGCGTAGGGGGCCCGCGGCCGCAGCTGCATCGGGGAGATCCCCCGTCGGCGATGCCGGGAAATCCCTACCGGGCCACGGTCTCTCGAGCGCGCGCCACCGCCTGGGTGCGGTTCTGGGCGCCGAGCTTTCGCAGGATCGCGCCGACGTGCTTCTCGACCGTCTTGACCGAGATCGCGAGCGCCGAGGCGATCTCCCGGTCGGTCGATCCACGCTCCAGGAAGCTGAGCACCTGGCGCTCGCGCTCTGTCAGGGCCGCCGCGCCGGCCGTACCGTTCAGATGGGAATGCAACCGCTCCGCGGCCGGTCCCGACACCACCATCTCGCCGCGGGCGGCGGCTCGCACGGCCCTGGCCAGCTCGACCTCGGACGCCTCCTTGCCGACGTACCCGCGGGCTCCGGCTCGCAAGGCGCCTGCGACGAGCTCGTCGGTGGCGAACGCCGTCACCGCGAGCACGCTGGCCGTCGCATCCTCGGCCCTGATCCGAGCGATCGCCTCGATGCCGTCACCGTCGGGCATCTGCAGGTCCATCAGCACGACGTCCGGGCGCAGCGCCCTCCACTCGGTCACAGCCCGTTCCCCGGACGCAGCCTCGCCGACGACCTGCACGTTCGGGTCGGACACCGAGAGGGCGCGAACGATGCCGGCCCTGGTCACCGCGTGGTCGTCGACCACGAGGACCCGCAGGGAGCGGCCCGGTCCGTCGAGGACGGCAGGAGCATCGGAGGGAAAGGGGATCCACGCGCGGATCCGGGTTCCCCAGCCGGGTGTGGACTCCAGCTCGAGCGTCCCTCCTAGCAGCCGGGCTCTCTCGGCCATGCCACCGAGGCCGAGACCGTGCCGCTCGCTGTCTCGCTCGACCTGGGCCCGATCGAAGCCGGCGCCGTCGTCCTGCACGAGCAACGTGACGCCGGTGGCGGAGTGCGCCAACCCGACCCGAACCGACCCCGCCTGCGCGTGACGGATCGCGTTCGTCAGCGCCTCTTGAGCGATGCGGAACAAGGTGTGGGCGACGTCGCGTGGCACCACGACCGGGGTGCCGGCCGTCACGAGACGAGCCTGGATCACGCCCGTCCGGTTCGCCCATGCGATCTCGAGCTCGAGCGCCTCGTCCAGCGAACGGCCTTCCAACGGTGAGGGCGCCAGCCCGAGCACGCTTCGCCTCGTCTCCTCGAAGGCCGCTTCGGCCGCGGACCGGGCCTCGGCGAGGGCGTCGATCGCTTCGTCGTTCCTGCCGTCCTCGACGGCTCCTCGTGCCACGCGAAGCTGCAGCAACACCGAGACCAGTCCCTGAGCGACCGCGTCGTGCACCTCGCGGGCCATCCGGGTGCGTTCCGCCGCCACCGCTTCGGCCCGGACGTTCGACTCCGCCGCCTCGTGGAGACGGGCGTTGGTGATCGCGATGGCCGCGTGCTTGGCGAACAGCTCGAGCAGCTCGGCGTCTTCCTCGACGAACACGCGGCTGGGGTCCCGGGTGAACACCACGCAGGAGCCGACGATCGCCCCTCGCCACCAGATCGGAACCCCGATCACGCCTTTGAGCGCACCCCGGTCCTCGGGACGCACGTGGCCACCGGGGACGTCGCCGTAGTCGTCGAAGATCACCGGGCCCCGGCGAGCCACGACCGCGCCGGTCGTGCCCTCCGTGAGCGGGAACACCTTGCCCGACTGGCAGGCGATGCCGATGTCGGCTTCTTTCCGATAGACGCCGGCCTCTTCGTCGACGAGGCAGATGGAACCCGCGTCACATCCGAGGAGCTCCGTCGAACGCTTGAGGATGCGCTCGAGCAGCGGGCGCAGCGACAGCTCCCCCGCCAGATCCTCCACGACGGCGGTGAGCGAGTCGGCCGGTTCCCGTCGGCGCGGAACCTCGTCATGCCGGGGCTCGTCGGTCGCCGCCCGAGCCTCGCTGCTGACCATGCTCGCCTACGTCCGTTTCAGGGGAGGGATACGGCGTCGACTCTATGGACTTCGGCCGGAACGAGCAATCGGGCCGGGGCGCGCACAGCCGGCTGACGCCGCGGCGTCAGACCGCGTGCAGCTGCGGTTCGCCGGCGAGCTCCTCGATCGGCACGACCTCGCCGGGCAGGGTCACGACGAACCGGGCCCCGCCCGTCTCGGCGTCCTCGATCGAGGCCGTGCCTCCGTGGAGCTCCGCGAACCGCTGCACGAGCGAGAGCCCGATGCCCATGCCGCGCCCGCTCGACTCCTCGCCCTGGCGGAACGGTTCGAACAGGGCTTCCTTGAGCTCGTCGGGAACGCCGGGGCCGTCGTCTTCCACGACCAACACCACGCCGTCGGCTCCGGCCGAGATCTCGACCTGCACCGCGGTGCCCGGAGGCGTGTGCCGTGCCGCGTTCACGAGCAGATTCTCCACCACGCGCTCCACCTTGCCCGCGTCGACGCCGACCATGACGGCGTCGGCGCGCACCCGCACGGGGTGTTCGGCGAGCTGCGAGCTCTCGGCCACGACGCGACGCGCGAGCGCCCCGACATCGGTGGGCTTGCGCTGCGGATGCACCTTCCCCCGGTCGATGCGGTCGAGGTCGAGCAGGTCGTCGATCAGCCGGTTCATCTTCTTGCCGCTGTGCTCGATCACCTGATAGAGGGCCTCGCGTTCGTCGCCGGTCAGGTGCAGCACGTCGTCGCGGCGGATCGTCTGCATCGCTCCCAGGATGCCGGCGAGCGGGCCCTTCAGATCGTGCGACACCGCGTGCAGGAGGGTGTTCTTCACGTCGTTCATCTCTCGGAGGTCGCTCGAGCGCCCGGCTTCCTCCTCGACCATGCTCCACTGCGCGTCGATGATCGACCGCAACGTGTCGAGCAGCATCGCGGTCGCGAGGTAGACGGCGAACCGCACGATGCCGTTCCAGTACGGCACCGGATCGGTCGTGGTCGTCGCCGGCGAGGACAGCACATCGGAGACGAGCCCCGCGACGGTCGAGACGACCACCGCCACCGCGCCCCATCGTCGGCCCAGGTTCCACGTCACGAGCCCGATCGGCATGAGGTAGAGGAGCGAGAGGGAGAACTGGGGCCCTGTCAGGTAGTCGAGCACGCTCACGACCGCGATGAACGCCAGGCCGAGCACCGCCACGAGCAGCGGAGACTTGCCGTCGAAGAAGCCCTTGGTGCTGCGAAGCACGCGCCGGTCCATGACCGGCCGAGCGGTCGTCGTGGGTTCCACGGATGATGACTCGACACCAGGGGCGGCTACCTTGAGTCGGGTACCAGGGGTCGTGCCCGACGGGTGCGGTCGTCCCGCGCCGCCCGAACGTTCAGGCGTCGCGCAGCGCTTCGGCGAGCGCCCGGAACGCGCGGCCACGATGGCTGATGCGGTCCTTCTGCTCGTCGGTGAGCTCGGCCATCGTCTCGTCCCATCCGGCGGGCACGAAGACCGGGTCGTAGCCGAACCCGCGCACCCCGCGTCGCCTCGCCACGAGCGCGCCCTCGCACATGCCCTCGGTGTGCTCGGCGTGCCCGTCGGGCCAGCCGATGGCGGCGACGCAGCGGTAGCGGGCCGTCCGACCACCCGCCGGCACCCCGCGTACGGCGCCGAGCAAGGCCTCCAGGTTCCGCTCGTCGGTGGCATCCGCCCCCGCGTACCGCGCCGACCGGTGCCCCGGCGCGCCACCGAGCGCATCGACCTCGATGCCGGAATCGTCGGCGATCGCGGGCAGGCCGAGCGCGGCGGCGACCTCGGTGGCCTTCAACACCGCGTTGTCGAGGTAGGTCTCCCCCGTCTCGTCGACCTCTGGGAAGTCCGCCGGGTCATGGTTCTCCACCGTGACCCACCGCACCGGCCAATCGGCACAGATCCGCGCGAGCTCGCGCAGCTTGTGCGGATTCCGAGAGGCGATCGCGAGTCGCTCGGGGAACGCCATCGGCACCTCAGTCTCGTTGCGACCCGAGCGCATCGTGCTGCAGCTTCGTGAGGCGAGCGACGCCCGAGGCGGCGAGATCGAGCATCGCGCCCAGGTGCTCACGCGAGAAGGGTGTGCCCTCGGCCGTGCCCTGCACCTCGACGAACGCTCCCCGGCCGGTCATCACCACGTTGAAGTCGACGTCCGCACCGGCATCCTCCTCGTAGCAGAGATCGAGGCGCGGCTCACCGTCGACGATGCCCACGCTCACCGCCGCGACGCTGTCGGTGAGCAGATCCGCGGGCACCGCACCGCGCTCGACGAGCCCACGCAGCGCGATCGCAAGCGCGATGTACCCCCCGGTGATCGAGGCCGTTCGCGTGCCCGCGTCGGCCTGCAGCACGTCGCAGTCCACGGTGATCGTGTGTTCCCCGAGGCGAGCGAGGTCCGTGACGCTTCGCAGCGACCGACCGATCAAGCGCTGGATCTCCTGCGTGCGCCCACCCGGACGCCCACGGTTCACCTCACGGCTCGTGCGCTCGGACGTGGAGGCCGGCAGCATCGAGTACTCGCCCGTCACCCACCCGCGACCGGTGCCCTTCAACCACCGCGGGACATCGTCGGCCACGCTCGCCGCCACGAGCACCCGGGTCTTGCCCATCGTGAACAGGACCGAGCCGGCCGCCCATTCCTGGAACCCGATCTCCCACGAGACGGGTCGCAGCTCGTCGGCAGCGCGACCGTCGGGCCGCGTCACCGGCCGATCTCCACGGTCACGCCGTCTTGCGCGAGCTCGATCACACCCTCGAATGCAGCCGCCGCCTCCTCGCGGGAGATCTCCGGGTCGAGTGTGGGCAGGATGTGCGTGAGCATCAGCCGCCGCGCGCCGGCGGCGGTGGCGTGCTCGGCCGCCTGCGTCGCGCTCATGTGGAAGAACGCCTGGCTCGACGAGTCCTGGTAGGTGGCCTCGGCCACCAGCAGGTCCGCGTCGCGGGCCATCTCGATCACGGCATCGCACGGGCCCGAATCCCCCGTGTAGGCGAGGACCGCCCCGCCGGCCTCGACCCGGTAGCCGACGGCGTTCACGCCGATGTGCGTCATGTCGAACACCGTGAACCGGAAGGAACCCACCTCGAACGCGTCGCCCCCCTGCACCGTGCTGAACGCGTACGCCTCGTCCATCACGTTGCGCCCGTTCTCGGACACGAGCAGCCTCATGCCTTCGACGAATCCGTCGGGTGAGTAGAACGGCAGCCCGGGCGCGCCCATGCCCCCGTAGTGCCGGGCGTAGAAGGCCGGCAACACATCGATGAAGTGATCGGTGTGCCCGTGCGTGACCACGATCGCGGCGATGTCGTCGATGCCGATGTGCTCCTGCAGCCGGGCGAAGGTGCCCGTGCCGGCATCGAGCCACACGTGGGTGCCCCCATGGCTGAGCAGGTGTCCGCACGTGGCGCCGCCGGGCCCGGGCCAGGTGCCGGCGGATCCCAGGACGGTCAGCTCCACGAGCCACCGCCGACCGGCTCCGCCCGCGCCGCCCCGACGTCGGTCAGCTCGGGACCGAGGAAGACGCCGGCCACCCGTTCGAACGACGCGGGATCGCCCGTGGCGAGGAACTCGTGGCCGGGGGACGAGCCGGCATCGCGCAGCAGGTCGCCGGCGAGCAGCGCCGCGTAGACGTCCTTGGCCGTCTCCTCCGCCGAGGACACGAGCACGACGCCCGGCCCGAGCTCGAGCTGCAGCAGGCCGGAGAGCAACGGGTAATGCGTGCACCCCATGATGAGCGTGTCGATCCCCTCGGCCATCAGCGGGGAAAGATACCCGCGCGCGGCCGCCCTGAGCGTCGCGCTCGTGGTGTCGCCTCGTTCGACGTGCTCGACGAACACCGGACAAGCCTTCGAGTGGAGCGAGACCTCCGCGCCGATCGCCGCGACGGCGCGGTCGTATGCCCCGCTCGCGACGGTCGCCTCGGTGCCGATCAGCCCGACGACGCCGTTGCGGCTCACGCGCACGGCCGCTCGCGTTCCGGGATCGATCACTCCGACGACGGGGATGCCGGCGCGGGTCGCGATGTCGTCGATCGCGGTGACCTCGATCGAGTTGCAGGCGACCACCAGCATCTTGACGTCCCGATGCACGAGGTAGTCGGCGACCTCGAGCGCGTATGCCCGGATCTCGTCGATCGGCTTCGGGCCATAGGGGAACCGCGCGGTGTCGCCGACGTAGAGGACGGATTCGTGCGGAAGCTGATCCATGATCGCCCGCACGACCGTGAGGCCTCCGACTCCGGAATCGAAGACCCCGACCGGCCGCGGATCGCTCACGTCGTCACCAGCTCGGACTCGACGGCCGCGGGCCTGACCACCGGTGGCTCACCACCAGAGGGACTCCGCAACGCCCTTCTCGGCCGTCGCGAGGTCCTCCGCCCAGGCCTCGGTCGACAGGTACTTCCAACCACCGTCGGGAAGCAGGCAGACGATGTCACCGTGCTCGATCTCGCTCGCGATGCGCTGTGCCACGTACACGACGGCGCCGCTCGAGATTCCGGCGAAGATGCCCTCCCTCGACGTGAGCTCCCGGTTCGTTCGCAGCGAGCTCGACGAGTCGACGAGGATCTTCCGATCGATCTCGGCGGGGTCGAAGATCGGCGGGATGAACCCGGCGTCGAGCGAACGCAACCCGTAGACCATGTCGCCGAGCTCGGGCTCGGCCGCGACGATCTTCACGTTCGGGTCGTGCGCGTGCAGCCCTCTGCCGTTGCCGGTGAGCGTGCCGCCCGTGCCCATGCCTGCCACGAAGTGGGTCACCTCGGGCAGGTCTCGGATGATCTCGTGCGCCGTGCCTTCCTGATGTGCGAGCGGGTTCGCCGGGTTCCCGTACTGGAACGGCATGTAGTACTTCTCGTCCTTCGCGAGCGCTCGGGCGACCTCGATCGAGCCGTTCGTGCCCCGCTCGCCGTCGCTGAACACGATCTCGGCGCCGAACAGACGCAACAGGCCGATGCGCTCCTCGCTCGCGTTGTCGGGGATCACGACCGTGAGCCCGTAGCCCTTGCGTCCCGCCACCATCCCCAGGGCGATGCCGGTGTTGCCGCTCGTCGGCCTGCCGCAGATGAGCCCGAAACCGGGCGTGCGTCTGTGGGGCAAGCTCGAGGGGCAGAACCCGACCGGCTCGACGAAGGACCGCATCGCGCGGGAGATGGTCGAGGCCGCCGAGGCGACCGGCGAGCTCA
>JBOGVO010000092.1:0-6911 GCA_050692855.1 Actinomycetota bacterium
CCGTCAGCCCGTCGATCTTCGCCTCGACCCGCACGAGATCCAGCTTGCTCGCGTCGCGTGCCTCCTCCGTGAGATCCACCACGATCGCCCCCGACGGGTACATCTCAGCGCGCTCGACGTCGCGCACGCTCTCGGCGCCCTGACGCAGCATCGCGGCCGTGAGATCGCCCGCTCGGATGCCGAGATGCCGGATCGCGTCGTGGTCGATCGCGCCGTCGGCCACGAGGGTGATCGTCTTGCCCTCGACGAGCCGGTCGATACGCTGATGACGCCGGGCACCGCGCACGACGAGGGCGTTCACCGCCAACAGGGTCGCCACGCCGATCACCCCGCCCAGCAGCGAGTCGTCGGGGCCGATGATGGCGTTCTGGACGACGTTGCTGATCAGCAGGAGCACGACGAGGTCGAACGCGTTCAGCTGGGCGACCGTGCGGCGTCCCATGAGGCGGAGGAGCACGACGACCGCCAGGTAGACGAGCACGGTGCGCACGATCTTCTCGCCGATGGGGATCGGCATCGTGAACAGACTGTCGAACATGCTGGTGGCGAGCGGCATCGGTCCTCCTTCGTGGGGCTGGGCGGCGGCGTCAGCGAGCGTCGATGCGGTTGCGGAGGGTGCCGATGCCCTCGGCGGCGAGCTCGACGAGGGCCCCCGGCCAGAGCCTGCGTGACGGATCGTCGTCGTCCTCGACCGGTGGGAACGGTCCGAGCGCGAACGCGTCCCCGCGCTCGATGACCGCGTGCCGGGAGACCGAGGCGATCAGCTCGAACAGCGAGGTCGCCGCGCCGTTCAGGTTGCCCTTGAGCGCGTCGTGCTCGTCGACCTTCACCTGCAGGAACATGGCCTGCGGGTCGAGCTCGTCGGCGGTGACGACGCACGGGCCGATCGAGATCGGCACCGCGTCGGCGCTCTGGACCGGCGCGCCGTCGCTCGAGCGCGCGCGCCAGTCGTTCACCAGCGTGTAGCCGAAGATGTCGTCGCGCGCCTCCTCGACGCTCACCTTCGACGCCTCGTTGCCGATCACCGCGGCCACCATCGGCTCATAGTCGAGCCAGGCGGCCCCCGACGGCCACGGCACCGGCTGCTCGGGCCCCACGATGCGGCGCTCGACATCCATGGCACGAGGCGAGAGCAACGAGGTGGGGAACAGAGGCGTCAAGATGCGCGGCCGCGGGATGCGCCAGTTCCACGCGTCGTCGCGTTGCAGGGCGGCACGGGCGGCATCCATCACGCTGCCTCGGCTGCTCGAGACGAGATCCTCGAGGGTGGCGGGGAAGGCCGGATGCCCGACGGCGTCGGGCAGGTCGACCACCTCGCCCTCGAGGATCGCCCCCAAACGCCGGTGCCCCCCCCGGTCGTAGGTCACGAGCCTCATGTGGGAGCCGAAGCATACGCCGGTGCCGGGACGATTTCCGGGTTTCGCCCCTCCGGATGACGCTGCTGTGGATCTCCCTCCGGCCAACCGGTGGTCACGAAGGCGATGCCGCGTCTCGGGGCGCTCGGCTAGCATGGCTCTCAGCGCGAACGTGCGGCGGGTCGCCGTGCGAAGGAGGGATCTCCGATGACCGAGAAGTTCCGGATCACCTACGCCACGATGTCCGCCGACAACGAGGAGCTGCAGTCCGCGTACGACGCCGCCGCCGAGCGCGCACGCGCCGAGCTCGGCAAGGAATACCCGGTCGTCGTCAACGGCGAGGAGCGGTGGACCGACGAGAAGTACGCGGAGCCATCGCCGATCGACGGGGACCTGGTCATCGGCCGCTTCTCACAGGCGACCACCCAGGACGTCGACGATGCCGTGGCCGCCGCGAAGGCGTTCCGGCTCGAGTGGGACCGCATGGGCTGGCAGGAGCGGGTGCGGATCCTGCGAAACGTGGCCGACATCATGGAGGAGCGCGTGTTCGACCTGGCGGCCCTCATGGCCTACGAGGTGGGGAAGAACCGCCTCGAGGCCCTCGGCGACGTGCAGGAGACCGCGGAGCTGATCCGCTGGAACTGCGACGAGATGGAGAAGAACGACGGGTTCCGCGTCCCGATGAGCGGGCTCGGGGCCGCCGGCGATTACTACGACGTCCTTCGCCCGCACGGGGTCTGGGCCGTGATCAGCCCGTTCAACTTCCCGATGGCGCTGTCCGGCGGGCCCTCGAGCGGGGCGCTCGTTGCGGGGAACACGGTCGTGCTGAAGCCGTCGAACCAGGGGGCCCTGCTCGGCTACAAGCTCTACGAGTGCTACCGCGACGGCGGCGTGCCGCCGGGAGCGTTCCACCTGGTGATCGGTCGTGGCGCGGTCGCCGGCGACCACCTCTGGCATCACCCGGACGTGAACGGCGTCACGTTCACGGGCTCCTACCCGGTGGGCATGGACATCTACAGGCATTTCGTGACCGACGTGCCCAAGCCCGTGATCTGTGAGATGGGCGGGAAGAACCCCACGATCGTCACGAGGAACGCCGACCTCGACAAGGCCACCGACGGCGTGCTGCGCAGCGCGTTCGGCTTCGGCGGACAGAAGTGCTCGGCGAACTCGCGCGTCTACGTCGAACGCGAGGTCTACGACGACTTCCTCACGCAGCTGAAGTCCAAGACCGAGGCGATCAAGGTCGGCGACCCGATCGAGCGCGACGTCTACATGGGCCCGATCATCAATGAGCCCGCGATGGAGACCTACGAAGAGGCGTCCGAGGAAGCTCGCAAGAACGGCACGATCGTCACGGGCGGTCAGCGCATCACCGAGGGTGACTTCGGCCGCGGCCTGTTCGTCGAGCCGACGGTTGTCGAGGTGCCCGAGGACAGCTGGATCTGGAAGAAGGAGCTGTTCGTGCCGTTCGTGGCGGTGGCCCCGTTCGACGAGCTCGACGACGCGATCGAGAAGGCGAACGACACCGAGTACGGGCTGACGGCCGGATTCTTCAGCGAGGACCGTGGCGAGATCGACGAGTGGCTCGACCGCATCCAGGCCGGCGTGGTGTACGTGAACCGGCGCGCCGGCTCGACGACCGGCGCGTGGCCGGGCGTGCAGCCGTTCGGAGGCTGGAAGGGTTCCGGCACGACCGGCAAGGCCGGCGGCGGCCCCTACTACGTGCTGCAGTACCTGCGTGAGCAGTCGAGGACGGTGATCGAGGAGTGAGTCGAAACGACGTGGACGTGCACGACATGGAGCTCGCGGGCCTCGCGGCCCACGTGAGGCCCAAGCTCATCACGGACGTCCCCGGACCCGAGGCGACGAGTCGCATCGAGCGCGACCGCAGGGTCACGTCGCCGTCGTTGCCCCGCGCGTACCCGTTCGTGCCGAGCCGCGGCTCGGGCTCGATCGTCGAGGACGTCGACGGCAACATCTTCCTGGACATGAACGCGGGCATCGCCGTGACGAGCACCGGCCACTGCCACCCGAGCGTGGTCGAGGCGGTGCAGCGGCAGGCGACGCAGCTGCTCCACTACTCCGCGTCGGACTTCTACCTGCCGATCTACTCCGACGTGTGCGAGCGGCTCGACGCGATGTCGCCGTTCGGGGACGCCACGGCCCGTTCGTTCCTCACGAACTCGGGCACCGAGGCCGTGGAGGCCGCGATCAAGCTCGCGCGCTACGCGACCGGGCGTCAGTACCTGATCGGCTTCTACCAGTCGTTCCACGGGCGCTCGATGGGGTCGGTCTCGCTCACCGCGTCGAAGGCGAGGTACCGCACCGGCTTCGGCCCGATGATGCCGAGCGTGTACCACTCGTTCTACGGTGACTTCGACTACCTCGAGCAGGTGTTGTTCACACGCATGGTGTCGCCGACGGAGGTCGCGGCGATCGTCGTGGAATCGTGGCTCGGCGAGGGCGGGTACGTCCTCCCGCCCGAGGGCTGGTTCACCTACCTGCGCGAGCTCTGCGACCGACACGGCATCCTGCTCGTCTGCGACGAGGTGCAGTCGGGCATGGGCCGCAGCGGCACCATGTGGGCGATCGAGCAGGAAGGCGTCATCCCCGACGTCGTCACGGCCGGCAAGGGCATCGCGAGCGGGTTGCCGCTCGGAGCGATGCTCGCCCGCGATGACCTGATGACCTGGGAGCTCGGCGCGCACGGCTCGACCTTCGGTGGCTCGCCGATCTCGTGCGCGGCCGCGCTCGCGACGTTCGACGTGATCGAGCGGGAAGACCTGCTCGGGAACGCACGCACGGTGGGCGAGGTGCTCCTCGACGGGCTGCGAGGCATCGCCCAGCGGCACCCGATGATCACCGAGGTGCGCGGCCGGGCCCTGTGGATCGGGCTCTCCTTCGCTGACCACGACCGGGCAGCCGCCGTCGAGCAGGCGTCGTTCCGGCGCGGGCTGCTCGTGCTGGGCTGCGGCGACGACGCCATCCGTATCTCACCGCCGCTGGTGCTCCGCGACGATCAGGCGCGCGTCGCGCTCGAGATCTTCGAGGAAGCGGTCGCCGAGGTCGAGGCCGCGGGTCCGTAGGTCGCGCGCGTGACCTCACTCGTCAACCGCGGTCCCGTCCGAGCGGTGGCGAGATGAGCAAGGTCACGACGATGCAGGACGCCGTGCGCGAGCTGGTGCACGACGGCGACACCGTGGCGATCGAGGGCTTCACGCACCTGATCTGCTTCGCGGCCGGACACGAGATCATCCGTCAGCGCCGGCGAGACCTGACGCTCGCGCGCATGACGCCCGACGTCGTGTACGACCAGATGATCGGCGCCGGCGTCGCGTCGAAGCTGATCTTCAGCTGGATGGGCAACCCGGGCGTCGGCAACCTGCACGCCGTGCGCCGGCGCATCGAGAAGGCCGATCCCGAGCCGCTCGAGATCGAGGAGTATTCGCATTTCGGCATGGTCTGCCGCTACATGGCCGGCGCCGCCGACCTTCCGTTCTTCCCGATCAGGAGCTACTACGAGAGCGACATCCCGAAGGTGAACCCGAGCATCGTGCCGATGACCTCGCCCTATGACGACCGCGACGAGGTGTACGTCGTTCCGCCGCTCAGGCCCGACGTGGCGGTCGTGCACGCCCAGCGGGCCGACGCCTCGGGCGACACGCAGATCTGGGGCCTGATGGGCTGCCAGAAGGAGGTGGCGTTCGCCGCCCGATCGGTGATCGTGGTCGTCGAGGAGGTCGTCGAGGAATCGGTGATCCGCCGCGACCCGAACCGCACCGCGATCCCGGGGGCCGTGGTCGACGCGGTGGTCGAGGAACCGTTCGCGTGCCACCCGTCGTTCGCCCAGGGCTACTACGACCGCGACAACCGCTTCTACGTCGAGTGGGATCGCATCGCGAAGGAGCACGAGACGCTCGAGGCCTGGCTCGACGAGTGGGTGTACGGGCTCGCGAACCATCGCGAGTACGTCGAGAAGTACGGCGACGCCTACTGGGACGCGCTGCGGCCCGAGCCCGCGCTCTCCGGTGAGGTCGACTACGGCAGGTACGCGTGAGCGGGCCGGCCGGCACCGATCCGGGCTACTCGAAGTCGGAGCTGATGATCGCGGCGAGCGCCCGGCAGCTCGCCGGCGTCGCGAACTGCTTCGTGGGGGTGGGCCTTCCCAACATCGTCTGCAACCTCGCCCAGCGCACGGTGTCACCCTCGCTGCAGCTCGTGTACGAGTCGGGGGTATTCGGCGCACGGCCGGAGCGGCTCCCGCTCTCGATCGGCGACCCGACCCTCGCCACGGGCTCGACCGCCGTCACGAGCATGTTCGAGCTGTTCGCGTTCTACCTGCAGGCTGGGCTCATCGACGTGGCCTTCCTCGGCGGCGCTCAGATCGATCGGTTCGGGAACCTCAACACGACCGTGATCGGCGCGTACGAGCACCCGAAGGTGCGCCTGCCGGGTTCCGGAGGCGCGTGTGAGATCGCGATCCACGCCCGGCAGATCCTGGTGATCATGCGGCAGGCCCAGCGTTCGTTCGTCGACCGGCTCGACTTCCGGACGTCGCCGGGACACTCGGGCGATCCGGCGCGCGACGCGGCTCGCGGGTGGCACGGGAGCGGACCCACGAGCGTGGTCACCGACCTCGCGACCTACACGTTCGACGCGGGCACGGGGGAGATGGTGCTTCGGACGATGCACCCCGCCGTCACGCTCGAGGACGTGCGGGCGAACATGGGCTGGGAGCCGGCGATCGCCGAAGATCTCGGCGAGACGTCCGCGCCGACCGACGAGGAGCTCCGGCTGATCCGGGAGGAGCTCGACCCCGGCGGGGTCTACACGAAGTGACCGAGTCGAGCCCCAGGGAGCGAGCGGCCCCCGGAGCCGGCCACGGCGGAGCCGACGGGCCGGGATCGGGGAGCCGGGTCTTCCCTCGCGTGCTCGACCGCGAGCTGCCCCTCGCCATGTCGTCGGAGGGCGCGTGGATCACGGCATCGGACGGGCGACGGTTCCTCGATGCGGCCGGCGGGGCGATCGTGGTGAACGTGGGTCATGGAGAGCGAGCCGTCGTCGACGCGATCGCCGACCAGCTCGCGCGCACCCAGTACGTGCACGGCACGATGTTCACGACCGAGGCGGTCGAGGACTATGCGGCGGAGGTGGCCACGCTGCTGCCCGTGGACGATGCGCGCCTCTACCCGGTGTCGGGGGGCAGCGAGGCGGTCGAGACCGCGTTGAAGCTCGCGCGGGCCTACCACTTGGCTCGCGGTCAACCCTCACGATTCATCGTGATCGGGCGCCGCGGCAGCTACCACGGCAACACCATCGGCGCGCTCGATGCGAGCGGCAAGGAACCCCTGCGCAAGCCCTACACCCCCTGGCTCGGCCGGTTCCTGCACGGACCGCCCGCCTACGAGTACCGATGTGAGAACCCGCATCATCCGAAGGCGTGCGGTGCGTGGCACGCGGCAGAGCTCGATCGCATGATCTCCCAGTCACCACCCAACTCGGTCGCGGCCTTCATCGCCGAGCCGGTCGCGGGGGCGACGCTCGGCGCCGCGG
>JBOGVO010000093.1:0-6238 GCA_050692855.1 Actinomycetota bacterium
CTCGTACTCGGCGCCGCAGCCGCACGCGCGCAACGGGTTCGACGTGTAGAGGTCGTAGCTCATGCCCACGGTCAGCGTGGCCGGCTCCTCGGTCGGGGACGCGCTCTGCGCGAGCGCGGGCACCGTCAGCGTGGCCATGGCCGCGAGCACGGCCAGCGGCGTCAGGGTCCGTCTCATGTTCCTGCTTCCCTTCGTGTCGGGACCGTCTCGATCGGATTGGTCCATGCGGACCGGCCTCGCTCGTCGTTCACCTGGACACGGGCGTACGTCAGGTCGTCGGCCTCAGGGTGGAATCTCGCGCGCACGATGGCTCCCGAGCCGTCGCGCTCCAGGATGCGCGCCCGTTCCATCCGCCCTCGAGGGCCGGCCAGCACCGACAGGCCCCGCTCGAACCCAGAGCGGAGGATCACCGAGGCCGCCGGGCTGCATCGAACCTCGATCCCGTCGCCGTCGCGACGGACGTCGTGGATCTCGGGGCCATTGGAGGCGTAGAAGGAGCCCGTCGCGAGCGCCCGAAGCACGGCCTCCTCCGTGCGATCGGCCGCGCGCACCATCGTCCACCCGTCGCCGATGTCGAACCCGGGGTGATGGCAGTCGTCGGTCGCGATGCCGAACAGCAGCTGCCCTCGATCGAGCGCGAGGTCCCAGATGTAGGACGAGTCGCCACGTCCGGTCTCGCGTTCGGCGCTCGCGTTGAACAGCTCGAAGCCGGCGACACCGTGCGCTTCCAACACCGTCTCGGGTGGCAGGCCGCTCCAGTACGGATGGGCCACGAACGCGACCCCGCCCTGGGCCGTGATGTTCGCGGCCGCGGTCGAGAGGTCGGGGAACGTCTTGAAGCGGTAGTTGTCGACCCGCTCCCAATGCGCGCGATCCCCACCGGGATCCTCGGGGATGTCGTCGATGCCGATCGCGAGGATCTCGGTGTACCGGCCCTTCGCGAGCGGATCGGCTGCCAGTTCCGCGCCCTGGATCACGAGGAGACGATCGGTCGACGGCCGGGACGTGAGCGTCCAATGGTCGGTGATCGCGACCACGTCGAAGCCCATCCACTCGTGGTGCAGCACATGGGCATCGGGGCTGAGATCGCCGTCGGTCCGGTTCGTGTGCGTGTGCAGGGCCGCCTTCAACCACACGCCTTCGGTCTCGAACGGATCGGAACCAGGCTGGATCACGTCATGCTCGGTCGGACAGGCACGGCGTCACGCTAGCCGTCTCGCCGGCGGAAGGGGAAGCACAGCGTTGCCCAGACGGCAACGTGATTACGAACCGGCAACCGGGAACGGCTCGCCGGCCTCGTCCCGGTCCAATCTGCGCCCGATCGCGGTCGCGGCCTCGATCACCAGTCGGCCGAGCCTCGGAAGCTCGCGCGCGGGGAGACGGAAGCTGGGCCCGCCGACGCTGACCGCGCCCACCACCTTCCCTCGGGACCATACGGGAGCGGCGGCCGTGCTGAGGCCGACCTCGAGCTCGCCGATCGACCGCTCGTACCCGCGCCGGCGGACCTCGTCGAGGCGTTCACGCAGCGACGCCGGGTCGGTGATCGTCCTCTCGGTGCGCGCCGGCAATGGCCCGGCCAGGAACGCCTCGAGGCGCCGGGCGTCCGCATGCGCGAGCAGCACCTTCCCGCTCGAGCTGCAGTGAGCCGGCGATCGACGCCCCGCCCAATCCGCGAAGAGCACCCGCTCGTGCCCCGTCACCTGGTCGATGTAGAGCACGTCGCTCCCGTCGAGCACCCCGAGCGAGACCGTCTCCCGGGTCTTGAGCGACAGCGCTTCGAGCTCGGGCCGAGCGCGGCTCACCGCACCGAGCTCGTCCAGCGCGCTCGCGGCGTACCGGACGATCCCCATCCCGATCCGGTACCGGCGTTCGCGCGTGCGTTCCACCAACCCGTGACGCCCAAGCGTGGCGAGCAGCCGGGAGGCCGTCGACTTGTGTACCTCGAGCGCGTCGGCGACCTCGGTGACCGACTTGCCGGCCGGGCTGTCCGCGAGCAGGTCGAGGGCGACGGCGACGCGATCGACGGCCTCGGTCGTGCGCATGGCGGGAGACTATGCTGGGGTCACGATGGCCGTCTACGAATACGTCTGCCTGGCGTGCGAGCATCGGTTCGAGGAGCGGCGCTCGATCGAGACGTCGTCTGTCGACGTGGCGATCGCATGCCCGTCGTGCGGCGACGAACGCGTTCGCCGGCGCTTCTCCCTGTTCGCGACCGGCTCGATGGGCTCGTCGACATCCGAGATGCCCGGACCGTCGGCCACGGGCGGTGGGTGTTGCGGGGCCGGCGGCTGCGCCTGCGGTCACTGAACGGTGATCCTCCACAAGTCCACACGCGTCGTGCGGCCTAGGCTCGCGATCGCTACCTCAGCCTGATCTTCTCCGACGTCTCGACCTGGATGACCTTCCCGTCCTGCAGCACGAGCACCACCGTGCCGTACGCGATGCCTCCGAGGAGGTCGTGCACGTGCAGCAGGAGCTGCCGCTGCTCGGGCGGGAGCGCGGCGAACCGGAGTACCTCGGCGGGGACCTCTCCCCCCAGGGCGTCGCTCCCGTCGTCCACGACACGCAGCGGCGTCTCGGATCACCCCCCGGTCTCGACCTCGCGCTCGACGTCCCCCACCGCCTGGTCGAAGGCTTTCGGGTTGCGCAGGTCCACGTTCACGAGATCGCCCGCCGAGGCCCCCCGGAGGTCGGACTGGGGCACGTGCGCGACGACGGTGTTGCCCCCGTCACCGTCGAGACGGATCGTGAGCCGGGCGAGCCACCCGAGCGAGGAGATCCGCTCCACCCGTCCGAGCGCGAGCGGCGCACCGCCCCGATCGTGCCCGTTGGCGCCCTGCGGCGCGACATGCACGTCGTGCGGCCGGACGAACGCCGTGGCCGCCGCACCGTCCGCGAGGTGATCTGCCCCGCGAACCCGGAACGCCCCGAGGTGCACGTGGCCGTCTCGGACCACGCCGTGCAGCACGTTGGCCGAGCCCACGAAGCCCGCGACGAACGGGGTCGTCGGATCGTCGTAGATATCGGCGGGCGAGCCGACCTGCTCGATCCGTCCTTCGTGCATCACGACGACCTGGTTCGCGAGCTCGAGCGCTTCCTCTTGGTCGTGCGTGACGAGCAGGCTCGTCACCCCGAGCTCGTGATGGAGCTCATCGAGCCACTGCCGCAGGTCCTGTCGCACCCGCGCGTCGAGGGCACCGAACGGCTCGTCGAGCAGCAGCACGTCGGGCCTCGGCGCCAGCGCCCGTGCGAGCGCGACCCGCTGGCGCTGGCCGCCCGAGAGCTGGTCGGGATAGCGCTCGGCGAAGTGCGTCAGCTGGACGAGCTCGAGGAGCTCGTCCACGCGGGCCTTGCGATCGGCCTTGGGCTGCTTGCGAACGGCGAGGCCGAACTCGACGTTGTCGGACACCGTCATGTGCCGGAACAGCGCGTAGTGCTGGAACACGAATCCCACGCGACGTTCCTGCACGCTCTTGGGCGTGAGCTCGACATCGCCCATCCAGATGCGCCCCTGGTCGGGCGTCTCCAGCCCCGCGATCATTCGCAGGACGGTGCTCTTCCCGGATCCGGACGGACCGAGGAGCGCGGTGATCGCGCCCCCCGGCGCCGTGAACGACACGTCGCCCACGGCCTCGAACGAGCCGAACCGTTTGGTGAGCTGCTCCACCACGATCGGCGTGCTCATGAGCGAACCTTCCTTCCTTCGATTCGGTGCCGCGCGGTCTCGATCGTGACGAGCAACACGATCGAGACGGCGGCCAGGGTGAGGGCAACGGTGTAGGCCTCGGCGTAGAGACGTTCCTCGATGGCGGTGAAGATGAACAGGGTCGCCGTCTCCGTCTGGCCCTTGATCAGCCCGCTCACGATCAGGACCGCGCCGATCTCGCCGATCGCCCGGGCCGTCGTGAGCGCGACGCCGTAGAGCAATCCCCATCGGATGTTGGGCATCGTGACCTTTCGCCACGTCTGCAAGATCGAGGCGCCGAGCGTGCGGGCGGCGTCCTCCTCGTCCTTGCCGATCTCCTCGAGGACGGGCGCGACCTCGCGGATCGTGAAGGGGATGCAGATGAAGATCGTGACCAGCACCATCGACGGCAGGGCGAAGATGATCTGGATGCCTCGTGCCTGGAAGAAGGGCTCGAGCCACCCACCACGGCCGAACAGGATCACCGCGGCGAGCCCGACGGTCACCGGCGACAGCGCGAACGGGAGGTCGACGATCGCGTTCAGGAACGACTTCCCGCGGAACCTCTGCCGCACCAGCACCCACGCCGTGATCACACCGAAGAACGTCGTGACGATCACCGTGATCACCGTGATGACGCCAGTGAGGGAGAACGCGTGGCGAAGGTCGGGAAGCCGGAACGTCTCCACGATCTTCGCCAGGCCGGGTTCCATGGCGGTGTAGACGATGCCCGCGAGCGGCAGCAGCAGCAGGATGCCGACATACAGGATGCACGCCGTGACGATCCCGCCGCGCACGAGGCGACGGCGGCCGTCGCCGGGGAGAGGGACCGTGAACGACGTTTTCATGCCTCGTCACCCTTCCGCTTCATGAGGCGAGCGGTCACCAGCACGAGCACGAACGAGAGCGCGAACAGCAGCGTCGCGACCGCGGCGGCCTCGACCGGGCGGAACTGGGTCGTGAGCTGGAAGATGAAGACGGGCGCGGTCAGCGTCTCACCCGCCCGGTTGCCGGCAACGAGCACGACGCTGCCGAACTCTCCGAGGCACCGCGCGAAGGTCAGCAGCGTGCCTCCCACGATCGCCGGGCGGATCGCCGGCAACACCACCTTCCGGAACGACGTCCACGCGCCCGCCCCGAGCGTCGCCGCAGCTTCCTCCTCCGAATCGTCGAGCTCCTGCAGCACCGGCTGCACGCTGCGCACGACGAGCGGCAGTGTGACGACCAGCAGCGCGAGCAGGATCGCGATCGGCGTGAAGATCACCTGGATGCCGAGGCGGTCGAGGAAGCCACCGATCGGCGAGTTCGGACCGTACAGCGCCACCAGCATGACGCCGGTGACGAGGGTCGGGATCGCGAGGGGCAGGTCGACCAGAGCCGAGAGGACCCGCCTGCCGGGGAACGAGTACCGCACGAGCACGTACGCGAGCATGGTGCCCATGACCGTCCCGATCGCTGCGGCACACGCCGACGTGAGCAAGGTCAGCCTGATCGCGGCGGTGGCTCCGGGCACGGTGAGGGCCGATCGCAGCGAATCGAGCCCGTCGCCGAACCCCCGGGTGACGACCGCCGCCACGGGCAGCGCCACCATCACCCCGAGGTAGACGATGGCAGCGCCGCGCAAGGTGTATCGCCGCAGCCGTGCAGCTGACCTCGGAGAGAGCCGGGTCCGACTACGTTCGATGGTGACCTGCGCGGCGCTGCTCATCGCGTCTCGTGGCTCCTTCCGCGGCTCAGCCGCCGGCGATCGCCGTGGTGGCGATGCCGCTGTCGCTGAACAGCTGCTCGTTCAGTGCGTCCCAGCCGCCGAACTCATCGACGTCCCAGAGGTCCTCCATGGGCGGGAACTGGCCCCCGCCCTTCTTGGCCTCCTTGATGTCGGTGGACCGGAGGAAGCCGACCTCCGTGTACATGTCCTTCACCTCAGGGGTGTGCAGGAACTCCACGAACGCTTCCGCGACGTCGCGCACGCAGTGCTTGTCGACGTTCTCGTCGACGATCGCGACGGGGTTCTCGATCATCACGCTCGACGGCGGATACACCGCCTGGTTCTCCTCGCCGGCCGCCTGCGCGGTGAGCACCTCGTTCTCGTAGGTGATCGCCACGTCGCCGTTGCCCGCCTCGAAGTTCTGGATCGAGTCGCGCGCGCTCTTGTCGAACACGATCACGTTGCCGAGCATGCTCTGCAGCAGCGTGGTCGCACCCGCCTCGTCGCCTTTCGCGACGCCGCCGTAGCCGTTGAGCGCCGAGCCCCAGAGCGACACGATGTTCCATCGCGCCCCGCCGCTCGAGGCCGGATCCGGCGTGAGGATCTCGATGCCGTCGGCGGCGAGGTCGTCCCAGTCCTCGAGACCCTCCGGGTTCCCGGGTCTGACGCCGAACACCACGACCGAGCTCGAGACCATGCC
Organism: Actinomycetota bacterium; assembly: GCA_050692855.1. Taxonomy (GTDB): domain Bacteria; phylum Actinomycetota; class UBA4738; order UBA4738; family HRBIN12; genus JAOUEA01. The sequence continues at coordinate 6,094 of JBOGVO010000093.1, forward strand.
GCCGTCGGGAGCGTCGGTCCAGTCGTGCGTGATGAGGCCGGCGTCGGCGATCTGGTCGACGTCGGGTCCGAGCGAGAGCGCCACCACGTCGGCCTCGTAGCCGGCGATGACGTTGGCCGCCTGGGTCGTCGAAGCGCCGTAGGAC
>JBOGVO010000094.1:0-4829 GCA_050692855.1 Actinomycetota bacterium
GCGTAGCCGAGCGCAGCTCGGCCAGCACGGCACCGCGGACCTGCCGGAGCGACCCGGGGAACGGCGACCGGCGCAGGGTGGACGCTCTGCCCTCACGTCCCGAGGCGGCGAACGCACACCAGGGGCGTAGGGGGCATCCGTCGCACCGAGGGTTCGGTCGGCACACCTCGCGACCGAGGTCCATCACCGCCTGGTTCCATGCGGCGGGACGGCGGCGGTCCAGCCACCGTTCGGCGGCCGAGACGAGGTCCCGGGCCTGCACGTCGTCCGGCTCCATGCCGTGGTCCACGCGCGCCCAGATGCGCCGCACGTTCGTGTCGACGGCCGGCACCGGCGTGCCGAACGCCAAGCTCGCGATCGCGGCCGCCGTGTACCCGCCGATGCCCGGCAAGGTGCGAAGCTCCGCGGGATCGTGCGGGACGACCCCGTGGTGATCCGACACGATCGTCTTCGCGGCCTCGTGCAGCGAGACGGCCCGCCGTGGGTAGCCGAGCCGTCCCCACGCCCGCAGCACGTCGGCCCGCGAGGCGCCGGCGAGCACCCGAACGTCGGGGAACACGCCCAGGAAGGCCTGGAACGCCGGAGCGACCCGCGCCGCCTGCGTCTGCTGCAGCATCACCTCGCTCACGAGCACGGCGTAGGCGTCGGGGAGCCGCGCACCCCGGCGAACCGGCGCCCGCCACGGATACACGCGCCGACGCGGGCGATACCAGGCGAGCAGGGCTTCCCGCGCTCTGTCGCGGGAGCTACGCTGCTGCCCGAACGGGGCGTCGGGAGGGCCTGCCATGACCGTGATCCGTGACGTGATGAGCACCACCCTCGTGATCGTCTCTCCCTCGACCACGATCGCCGACGCCGCCACCACGATGAGTACCCATCAGGTCGGCAGCGCCCTCGTGCTCGAGGGAGAGCGCCTCATCGGCATCTTCACCGAACGCGACGTGCTGCGCGCGGTGGGCTCCGACTTCGACGCCGAGCATCATCCCGTCACCGAGTTCATGACCAAGGATCCGAAGACGATCGGCCCGGACGAGCACGCCCAGGAAGCGCTCGAATCGATGTTCGCCTTCGGCTTCCGGCATCTCCCGGTCGTCGACGAGGGGCGGGTCATCGGCGTGGTCTCGATGCGCGACGTGACCCGGCGACCCGACCCCACCGACTGACGGCGCGATCAGAACCCCGCTTTGGATTCTTTGTTCGGCATCTCGTCGGCCACCTGCTTCAGCGCGCCGTGCACGGAACGGAAGACCTCCGCCACGAAGTCCGCGTGCTGTCCGTCGCTGCCGTTCATCGCACCGCGCACCGCCGACGCGGTGATCTCGCACGCCTTCTCGAACACTGCCCATTCGGTCTCGCGCGACATCGATCTCCTCCATCTGGTGTTGCCTCGCGCCGGTCGTGATGCCCGACGACCCAGGCTACCTGAGCGCGATCGTGGGAACGGCGCGCGCGGCGAGCGGAGGGAGCTCGCCGAGCGGATGCCACCGACCGAGATCTTCCGGCAGGATGTCGAGGAACGTCTGCTCCTGTTCGTCGTATCGATGGATGCGGCCGACCGAGCCGCCGACCGAAGGGAGGGAGCGTGACGCGATACCTGTTGCTGATCCATGCAGACGAGGACGCATGGGAGGAGCTGGCGCCCGAGCTGCGCGAGCCCAGCTACGAACGCTACGCATCGCTCGCCCGGGAGATGCAGGAGCGCGGTCACGCCCGAGGAGGCGACGAGCTCACCGCCTCCACGACGGCGAAGGTGGTCCGGGTCCGCGACGGCGAGCGAAGCGTGGTCGACGGGCCGTTCATCGAGACGAAGGAGCAGCTGGGCGGCTACTTCGCCGTCGAGTGCGACCTCGAGACCGCCCTGGACTACGCCGCCCGTATCCCCGGCGCCGAGCACGGCGCCGTCGAGGTGCGAGAGGTCGCCGAGGGACCGAGCTGACGGAACCGAGATCGGACCGCGGACGAGGAGGAGCACCACGATGCGATACACCCTGTTGATCTACAGCGACGAGACGGCCTCGGCCGACGCGCCGCCGGAGCAGCTGAAGCAGGTCATGGACGCGTACTGGGCCTACGAAGCATGGCTCGCGGAGACGGGCATCAAGGTCGCGGGCGAGGCGCTGCTCGACACGAGCCAGGCGACGACGGTGCGCGTCCGGGACGACGACTCCATGACCACCGACGGACCGTTCGCCGAGACGAAGGAGCAGCTCGGGGGCTTCTACCTGGTCGAGTGCGACAACCTCGACGACGCGCTGGAGGCGGCGCGCCGGTGCCCCGGAAGCACGTACGGGTCCATAGAGGTCCGGCCCGTGATGGAGTTCGACCAGTCGGAGGGCGTCCAGTAGCGCGCGAGCTGCCCACCTCGGAGGTCGTCGACCGCCTGTTCCGCCGGGAATCGGGGCGTACGGTCGCGGCCTTGATCCGAGCCGTCGGCAGCTTCGATCTCGCCGAGGACGCCGTCCAGGACGCGTTCGCCGTCGCCCTCGAGCGATGGCCGTTCGATGGCCTGCCCGGCAACCCCGGCGCGTGGATCGTCACCACCGCCCGGAATCGTGCGATCGACCGACTCCGACGCGAGCGGGTCGGCCGGTCCAAGGCCGACGCATCCGGCCAGCTGCTGGCGCTGGAGGCGCTCGGGGACGAGATGCACGAGATCCCCGACGAGCGTCTCAGGCTGATCTTCACGTGCTGCCACCCGGCGCTTCCGCTGGAGTCGCGGGTCGCCCTCACCCTGCGCACGGTGGGCGGGCTGACGACCCGGGAGATCGCGCGGGCGTTCCTGTCGCCGGAACCCACGGTGGCCCAGCGGCTCGTGCGGGCGAAGCGGAAGATCCACGAGGCAGGCATCCCCTACCGGGTGCCGCCGCACGACCTGCTGGAGGAACGCCTCGGTGGGGTGCTCACCGTGCTCTACCTGGTCTTCAACGAGGGGTACAGCGCCACCAGCGGCGACCTCGTGCGCGTCGACCTGTGCGAAGAGGCGATCTGGCTCACGCGCGTCGTCGACCGCCTGCTCCCGGATCAACCCGAGGTGCTCGGACTCCTCGCGTTGATGCTGGTGCACCACTCCCGACGAGGGACCCGCGTCGACGAGGCCGGCGATCTCGTCCTCCTCGAGGACCAGGATCGCTCGCGGTGGGACCACGACATGATCGACGAAGGGGTCGCCCTGCTCGACCGCGCGATCGAGCTGCGCACGCCCGGCCCGTACCAGGTGCAGGGCGCGATCGCGTCGCTGCACGCCCAGGCCCCCAGGCCGGAGGACACGGACTGGCCGGAGATCGCGAGCCTGTACGCCACGCTCGCGGTCATGACACCGTCGCCCGTCGTCGATCTGAACCATGCGGTCGCGGTGGCGATGGCCGACGGACCGGGCGCCGGACTTCCGCTGCTCGACGAGCTGGCCGAGGACCTCGACGCCTACCACCTCTTCCACTCCGCGCGGGCCGACCTGCTGCGACGCCTCGAACGGCGCGACGAAGCCGCGGAGTCCTACCGCCGCGCGCTGACGCTCGTCACGAACCCGGCCGAGCGGGCATTCCTGCAGCGGCGCCTCGCCGAGGTGTGAGCTCGGATCCACGGGGGTTCGACCCGGTCCCAGGCTCCCCAGGTCGGTGCGCTAGGGTTCCCCTTCGATGCTCTTCCCTACCGTCGATTTCGCGATCTTCTTCGCCCTGGTGTTCCTGGGCCACTGGCTTCTGAACCCGAAGCCGTTGCCCTGGAAGCTGTTCATGATCGGGGCGAGCTACGTGTTCTACGCCTGGTGGGACGTGCACTTCATCTGGCTCCTCGCCGGGGTGTCACTCGCCTCCCAGCTCGGGGTGCTCGCTGTCTCGCGACAGACCCAGGAGGGGCGCAAGCGAGCCGCGCTGGCGATCGGGGTCGGGATCACCCTGCTGCCACTGCTGTACTTCAAGTACTACGGGTTCTTCTCGCTCAACCTGACGAACGGCGCGAACGCGCTCGGGCTCGGGGCGCACCTGCCCTTGCTGCAGCTCGTGCTCCCCGTCGGCATCTCGTTCTTCACGTTCATGGCGATCAGCTACATCGTCGATGTCTACCGGGGACACACGAGGCCGGCGAGCTGGATCGACGCCTTCCTATACCTGTCGTTCTTCCCTCACCTGGTGGCCGGGCCCATCGTGCGGCCGGACGAGCTCATCCCTCAGATCGAGGTCCGGCGCGACCCACGGCACATCGACGTCGCCGAGGCTTCGTGGCTGATCCTCGGTGGGCTCTTCAAGAAGGTCGTGGTCGCGAGCTATCTCTCGACGGCGGTCGTCGAACCGGTCTTCGGTGACCCGTCGAGCCACTCGGCGCTCGACGCGATGGTGGGCATCATGGCCTTTGCGGTCCAGATCTACGCAGACTTCAGCGGCTACACCGACATCGCGATCGGCGTGGCGAAGCTGCTCGGATTCCAATTCCCGCAGAACTTCGACCGGCCTTACTCCGCGCGGTCGCTGCAGGACTTCTGGCGCCGTTGGCACATCACGCTCTCGCGGTGGCTGCGCGACTATCTGTACATCCCACTCGGGGGCTCGAAGAAGGGCGAGACCCGCACGTACGTGAACATCGTCGTGACGATGGTGCTCGGCGGGCTCTGGCACGGCGCCGATTGGCATTTCCTCTTCTGGGGTCTATACCACGGTGTCGGACAGGCGATCGGCGCGTGGAAGCGGACGCACCTCCCTCGGCGAGAAGACACGCCGATGCTCGTGTGGGGCCAGCGACTCGCGACGTTCGCGCTCGTCTGCATCGGGTGGGTGTTCTTCCGCGCGGATTCGATGGCGACGGCCTTCACCCTGCTCGGGCGGCTCGTGCTTGGC
>JBOGVO010000095.1:0-6661 GCA_050692855.1 Actinomycetota bacterium
GCGGGCTCCTCGAACTGGCGGCGGATCCAGTCATAGTGCACCCGGCCGACCTTGCCCTCGTTCAGATCGGGCTCGCTCGAGTCGACCCCCACGATGCGAACGCCCTCGACGTCGTGCGACCACATCCGGGGTCCGATCAGGTCTTCGAAGTGCAGGTAGCCGACGTTGCGAGAATCGTGGTTGCCCGGAACCGTGATCATGGGGGCTTGGATGCGCTCGGCGTACGCGACCCAGTTCTTGTACTCCTGCCGGTACCCCTCGGCGGTGAGGTCGCCGCTCACGACGACGACGTCGGGTTGCATCTCGTTGAGTTCGGCGATCACCCTGTTCATGAGGTTGGGCACGAAGAACTGAGAACCGACGTGTGGATCCGAGATGTGGGCGATCGTGACCACGGGTAGGTCCAGTCTAGTGGGGAGTCGTGACGCCCGCGTGGAGGCGGGCAAGGATCTCGGGGATCGACCTCACGGCGCCGACCTCCCACGCGGAAGCCTCCATGCCTGAGACGATGGCCGTCCGTGACGTGGCTCGACGTGACGATCGTGGCGTTGCTCGCCGCTTCCCTGTACTCCGGGTACCGGCGAGGCGCCGTGCTGCAGGTGTTCGGCATCGGGGGCCTCCTGGTCGGGGTGACGGCCGGCGCGGCCATCGCGCCGCGCGTCGCCGGGTTCGCCGAGTCGCCCGCGGCGGCGGTCGCCTTCGTGCTCGGCACCGTGCTCGTCGCTGCGGCCGTCGGGAACATGCTCGGGTACCTGGCGGGATCGTGGCTCCGGCACGTGACGCGCCGGACCCCTCTGCGTCGAGCCGACGCCCTGGGCGGGTCGGCGCTGTCCGCTGCGGCCCTGCTGCTCGCCGTCTGGTTCCTCGCGTTGAACCTCGCGGAGGGCCCCTTCCCGGTAGTGGCTCGAGGGGTCCGCGACTCGACGATCGTGCAGTCGCTCGACGCCACCTTCCCGCCGCCGCCCTCGCTCACCGGGGAAGCCGGCCGGCTGCTGTCGATGCTGGGCTTCGCCGACCTGTCCAACGGGCTCCCGGCGTTGCCCGCCGATCCGGTCGACCCGCCGACGGGAGCCGAGGAGGTCGCCGCCGCGCAGGCGGCCGGGGGGTCGACGGTCGAGGTGTCCGCGGAGGGCTGCTTCCGGGGGTTCATGAACCAGGGCAGCGGATTCGTCGTTCGACACGAGCTCGTCATCACGAACGCCCATGTCGTGGCCGGCACCGAGCGGCAATCGGTGTCGTTCGAGGGGAGCCGGCTCGAAGCGACGGTGGTGTCGTTCGACCCCGAGCTCGACGTCGCCTTGCTGCACGTGCCGCACCTCGAGCTCGCGCCGCTCCCTCTCCTGGCCGGCGAGGCGAGACGAGGCGACGTGGGGGCCGTGCTCGGGTATCCCGACGGTGGACCCCTCACCGCTCGCGCCGCTGCCGTGCGCGCAGTGATCGAGCCCGTCGGCGGCGACATCTACGGCCAGGGGCAGGTCCGGCGGCGCACCTACGAGGTGCAAGCCACCATCCACCGCGGCAACAGCGGCGGCCCCCTCATGCTGTCGAGCGGCCGCGTGGCCGGCATGGTGTTCGCGATCTCGGCGACCGACGACGACCTGGGCTACGCCATCGTCTCCGACGAGTTCCGGGCTTCGGTGGCCGAGGCGGCCGCCTCGCGGCATCGGGTGGGCACGGGAACCTGCGCGGCGTGACCTCGGGGTCCGCGCGGACGGCGCCGTTCAGGATCCGCTGTCGGACTCGAACCCACCCCGGCGCACCCCCGGCCGCAGCACGCGCCATCCATCGCCGGGGTCGGCCACGGCGTCACCGCCCTCGAACGCGAGCAGTGCCGGCCCGGCGCCGGAGACACACACCGGCACTCCGTCGTCGCGGAGCGCCCGGAACACCTCGGCCACCGGCGGCACGAGCGCCAGCCGCACGTCCTGGTGGATCCGATCCCGCAGGGCGTCACCCAGGAGGCCGGGGTCGTCCGTGAGCGCCCGCACCATCAACGCCGCGTGGGCGGCGTTGAAAACGGCGTCGGCCCGCGGGACCAGGTCGGGCAAGGCCGCGCGAGCCTCGACGGTGGATCCGCGGAGGTCGGGCACGAGCAGCACCGGACGCACATCCGGGTGAGGGTCGAACCGATGGACGGATCCGCCGGGCAGCGCGATCGTGAACCCACCGCAGCACGCCGGTGCCGCGTTGTCGGGATGCCCCTCGATCGCCGCGGCCAGAGGGAAGACCGCCGTCGGCGTCGGCTCGGACCCGAGCAGGGTGAGCGCGGCGACCACGCCGGCCACCACCGCGGCCGAGGACGATCCGAACCCGCGGGCGAGCGGTACGCGGTTGAGACCGTGCAGCCTGAACGCCGGCAACGCACGGCCGGCCGCGACCCGGCGCATCGTCTCGAGGATCAGGTCGGAGCCGTCGATCGGCAGCTCGTCGGCGCCCTCTCCTTCCCAGGTGATCGCCGGCTCGGCGTGCGTGTCGAACGTCACCTCGTTGCAGAGGTCGAGCGCCAAGCCGAAGCAGTCGAACCCCGGTCCGAGGTTGGCGGAGGTCGCCGGGACGCGCACCGTGAATCGCATGGCGGCGAGCCTATCGCGGCGATCCTCGCTCAGAGACCGAGCTCGGCCGCGACGGCCGCGGCCTCGGCCGGCACCGCGGTCGGATGCGCGGCTCCCGCGATCGCCCATTCCGGATCCTTCAGGCCGTGTCCGGTCAGGATGCACACCACGGTCGCCCCGGGCGTGAGACGCCCCTCGCTCCCCAGGTGCAGCAGCCCCGCCACGCTCGCGGCGCTGGCAGGCTCGGCGAACAGTCCCTCTCGGGCGACCAGCCGATAGGCGGCGAGGATCTCCCGGTCGGTGACGGCGGCGATCGCCCCCTCGGACTCTCGCGCCGCCGTGACCGCGAGCTCCCACGAAGCAGGGTTGCCTATCCGGATCGCGGTCGCGATGGTCCGCGGGTCCCTCACACGCTCGCCCCGCACGATCGGCGCAGCCCCCTGCGCCTGGAACCCCATCAGCCGGGGGGGTTCGTGGATCACCCCGTCGGCGAGGTACTCGGAGTACCCCATCCAATGGCTCGAGATGTTGCCCGCGTTGCCCACGGGAACGCAGTGCAGGTCGGGAGCCCGTCCGAGCGCATCGACGATCTCGAAGGCGCACGTCTTCTGGCCGTGCAGCCGGTAGGTGTTCACGCTGTTCACGAGCGTGACCGGGAAGCGGTCGGCGAGATCCTTCGCCACCTCGAGGGAGTCGTCGAAGTTGCCTTCCACCTCGAGCACCTTCGCCCCGTGCACGAGGGTCTGAGCCATCTTCCCCATCGCGACCTTGCCCTTGGGCACGAGCACCGCGCACGTCATGCCGGCCTTGGCCGCGTATGCGGCCGCGGAGGCGCTCGTGTTCCCCGTGGACGCGCACACCACGGCCTTCACGCCTTCCTCGACCGCTTTGGAGATCGCGAGGGTCATGCCCCGGTCCTTGAAGGAACCGGTGGGGTTCGCCCCGTCGTACTTCAGCCACACGTCGCACCCGGTCTCATCCGACAGCGTGCCGGATCGCACGAGCGGGGTGCCACCCTCGCCGAGGGAGACCACCGGCGTCGAGTCCGTCACGGGCAACCGCGCCCGATACCGCTCGATGACGCCGGCCCACGGGTGCGCGCCGCCGCTCGGGCGGGTCGGTGGGCCGAGATCGCCGCCCATCCCGAGGTCGTCGCTCACGACTCCTCGCCCTCGACGCGGAGCACGCTCGAGATCGCCCGCACCGCGGTCGATTCGCGGAGCTCCTGCAGCGTCTTCTGCAGGGCACCCTCCTGGGCTCGGTGCGTGATGAACACGAGGGCGGCCTCGTCGTCCCGACCCTCCTGCCAGACCCGCTCGATGGAGACCCCGTTGTGGCCGAAGTCGCCGGCGATCTCCGCGAGCACCCCGGGTCGATCCGCGACGTGCAGGTTGAGATAGTACTGGCCCCTCGTGTCGTCCATGGGCCGGATGCGGCGATCGAGCGTGCACGCGCATCCCAGTCCGCGGCCGCCGGTGATGCGGTTCCGGGCAGCCGCGATGAGGTCGCCGACCACCGAGGTCGCGGTCGGATCGCCACCCGCGCCCCGCCCGTAGAACATGAGCTGGCCGACCTTCTCACCCTCGACGAAGACGGCGTTGTACGCGTCGCGGACCGCCGCGAGCGGATGCGCCACGGGGATCATCGCCGGGTGCACCCTCGCCGAGACCTCCCCGTCGTCGAGCTCGGCGATCGCGAGCAGCTTCACCACGTAGCCCATGCGCTTCGCGTCGGCGATGTCCTGAGCGGTGATGCCGGTGATGCCCTCCCGGAAGACGTCGTCGGCGACGACGCGCGAGGTGAACGCGATGGAGGCGAGGATCGCGCATTTGGCCGCGGCATCGAAGCCCTCGACGTCGGCCGTCGGGTCGGCCTCGGCGTAGCCGAGTCGCTGCGCCTCGGCGAGGGACTCCCCGAACGACCACCCATGCTCGGACATCTGCGTGAGGATGTAGTTCGTGGTGCCGTTCACGATGCCGAGCAGCCGGCTCACCCGCTCCCCCGCGAGCGACTCCTTCAACGGCCGGATCAGCGGCACGCCCCCGGCCACCGAGGCCTCGAACAGGAGGTCGACCGACGCGGCGTCGGCGGCTTCGAACAGCTCCTGACCCCCGGTCGCGAGGAGCTCCTTGTTCGCGGTCACGACCGCCTTCCCCTTCGCGAGGGCACGCAGCGAGAGGGACCTGGCGGGCTCGATGCCGCCGACCAGCTCGCAGACGACATCGATGTCGGGATCGTCGACGATCGAGGCACCGTCGGTCGTGAAGGCCCCGCGCGGGATGGGCACGTCGCGATCGCGCTCCGGATCGCGCACCGCGACGCGGGTCACCTCGATACGGCAGCCCGCGCGATGCACGATGTCGTCCGCGTGCTCGTGGAGCAGACGGATGACCGCGGCCCCCACGGTGCCGCAGCCGAGCATCCCCACCCGGATCGTGCGCTCGCTCATGCCCCGCTCCCTGACTCCTCGGCGTCCTCGCCGAGCCAGACCGCCATCAGTATCTCGTCCTCGTCACCGTAGGACTTGCGCGAATGCCGCGCGAGCCGCCCCTCCTCGACGAAGCCGAACCTCCGGTACAACCCGATCGCCCCCACGTTGTGCGGATAGACCGAGAGCACGATCTTGTCGACCTGCACCGAGCGGGCCCATCGCAACGCCTCGGACATCAGAGCGGTGCCCACCCCTCGGTCGCGGGACTCGGCCGCGACCGCGATGCCGAGCGTCGCGACATGCCTCGTGACCGGGTGCGCCTCGCGCTGGATGTACAGATGCCCGATCACCCTCCCGCCGGCGTCGACCGCGACGATCTGTGCTTCCCGGTCGGTCCAGGGCCGGCGGAACCGCCGCCGGTACACGCGGGCGGAGCTCGTGACCCGCTCGGTCCTGACGTGGCGGCCCTCCTCGACCACGGCGGTCCAGAAGGCCAGGTAGGAGACCGCATCCTGAGGGCGAGCAGGCCGGACCACCACCCCGTCGGGAAGCGCGCTCGCCGAGGACGACACCCCGACCCGGGCCGCCTCGAGGCGATCGAGGTCCGCCTCGTCCTCGCGGCGGAGCCACGGCGTCGAGCCCCCGTCGCGCACCGCTACGACCGCCGGACGCCCCACCCGGTTGTAGGTGCTCGCGAGCGAGTAGGTGTACGCGCCGGTCGCGGCGAACGCCAGCAGGTCGCCGGGCCCGGTCCCGGAGGGCAGCAGCACGTGTTCGGCGAGGGTGTCGCCGGACTCGCAGTGTCGACCCACCACGGTGAACGTCGCGTCCTCGCCGAGCTGGGCCTCGTCGTCCCGAGGCGACGCCACCGCCACGGTGTACCTGGCGTCGTAGAGCGCTGGGCGCACGTTGTCGCTCATGCCGCCGTCGACAGCGAGGAGTCGCCGGCCGCCCGAGACCGTCTTGCTCGACACCACGCGATAGAGGGTCACGCCGGGGTTCGCCACCAGGAACCGGCCCGGCTCCACGAGCATGACCGGCGCCGGGAGCGCGTGATCCGCGCACGCGCTCGCGAACCGCTCGCCGAGCACGGAGGCCAGGTGCGCGAGATCGGGTGGCGACTCGTCGACGTATCGGACGCCGAACCCTCCGCCCACGTCGATCGTGCGGATCGTGACCCCGGCCTCGTCCCGAAGGCGCGCCGCGAGCGCGACGAGCGCGTCGACCGTGCGCAGGTGTGGCTCGACCTCGAGGAGTTGCGAGCCGACGTGCGCATGCAGGCCCTCGACCGCCAGGCCGGGCAGCTCCGCAGCCTCTCGCATGACGCCCACGGCGTCCGCCATCCGGGTGCCGAACTTCGACGCGTCGTGACCGGTGGCGATCGCCTCGTGCGTCTCGACCTCCACGTCGGGCACGACGCGCAGCAGCACCGGCTGCACGTGCCCCGCCTCGCGGGCGATGCGGTCGAGCCGCCGCAGCTCGTCGAACCCGTCGGCGACCACGAGGCCGACGCGCGCGACGACGGCGGCGCCGAGCTCGCCGTCGGTCTTCGCGTTCCCGTGGAACACGATGCGCGAGGCGGGGGCCCCCGCTCGCAGGCACGCCTCCAGCTCGCCGCCCGTCGCAACGAGGAGGCCGAGTCCCTCGTCGAGGACGATCCGCAGCGCCGCATGCGCGG
>JBOGVO010000096.1:0-2504 GCA_050692855.1 Actinomycetota bacterium
CCGACGGCCTCAGGCGTCGACCATCGGGCGTTCCATCTCCTCGAAGAGCTCGAGGATCTCGGTCTGCTGGATCGCGACCTCGCGATCGGTCTGCCGGCGGGGGAAGGGCAGCTCGATCGCGAGGTCCCGGAAGACGCGGCCCTGGCTGCTCATCATGATCACCCGGCTGGAGAGCAGGACCGCCTCGAGCACGTCGTGGGTCACGAACAGGATCGTCGTGTCGGTGTCCAGCCACAGACGTTGCAGCTCGGCGCGCAGGTCGCGGGCGGTGATCGCGTCGAGATGGCTGAACGGTTCGTCCATCAGCAAAAGGTCCGGCTCGATCGAGAGGGCCCTGGCGATCCCGACCCGTTGCTGCATGCCGCCCGACAGTTGCCCCGGGTACATCCCCGCCGACCCGCCGAGGTTCACCATGTCGAGGAACCTGCGCCCCCGAGCGGTGCGGTCGTCGTGCGATCCCTCGTCGAGCACGTACTCCATGTTCTGGAGCACGGTCTTCCACGGGAGCAGCCGTGGGTCCTGGAACACGTAGCCGATGCGCGCCTCACCCTCGGTCTTGCCGATGACCTCGAGGGTGCCCGCGCTCGGGCGGTCGATGCCGGACACCATGTTCAGGAACGTGCTCTTGCCGCATCCAGAGGGACCCACGAGGGTCACGAAGGCATGTCCCTCGGCCTCGAAGCCGATGTTGCGCAGCGCGACGACCGGCTCCTGCCCGGCCCTCGTCGGCGCGAAGATCTTCATGACGTCACGCGCGACCAGTCGTGCCACCTCGTCTCACCCCTCCGAAGAACCTCGTCGACGTCCAGCCATGGTCACGACCACGCTTGACCTCCGGTGCGCCAGCGCCGGAAGTGGCGGACGACCCGGTCCATCACGACCCGGTCGAACGCGAGGATGACGATCATCATCACGAGCCCCCAGGCCATCATGCCGTCGAAGCTTCGCGCGTCGTACCAGTAGTGAGCCCGGAACCCCACGCCCTTGTCGTTGCCGAACCACTCGACGAGGAGCACCGCGCCCCACCCGGCCAGCACGGCGCCGCGATACCCGGCGGCGATGTACTCCGCCATCGAGGGGACCACGAGCCACCGAAACTGTCGTCGGTTCTTCACCCGATAGGCGTCGGACATCGAGAGCAGCTTCCCGGGCGTGGCGGTCGCCCCCTGGAACGTGTTGACCACGAGCTGCGGCGTCGCCGAGACGATGCAGACGGCGATCGGGCCGATGTTGCTGAAGCCCCACCACATGACGACCAGCAACGCCCAGATGAAGGCCGGCAGCGTGATGCCGACGAGGATCAGATCGGTGAGGAAGTACCGCACCCGCCACCAGCGCGCCATCGCGATGCCGATCGCGACGCCGAACACGAGCACGAACGCGAGCCCGATCACCGCTCGGACGACGCTGATCGCGACGTTCGGGAACACGTCGCCGTTTCGGAACTCCTCGATCAGGAACTCGACCGTGCTGAGGGGGGTCGGGATGTCGTCGAAGACCGTGCCGGCCCACTGCCAGACCAGCAGGAACGCCAATCGCGCCGTGTATCTGGCGGCGCGATCGGAGACGAGCCATCCCCACCACGGCTTGGCGGGCGGCGCCAACAGGCCGGCCACCTCCGCGGGGAGCGTGGCGCGCAGATCGGTCACCGACCCGCTCATGCCTCTCCCTGCCGCACGCTCGCCGGATCGCGCCACGCGAACACGCGGCGCTCGGCCGGGGCGATGAGGAGCCGCTCCACGAGGATCACGAAGATCACGAAGAAGAACATCCAGGCGAGCAGGCTCACGACGGAGAACGTCTGGAACGACTTCTCGAGCTGGTACCCCACGCCCAGGTAGCCGCCGAACGTCTCCGCCAGGGCGGCCAGCTTCCAGGAGTTCGCGAAGGAGACCCGCCCGCTGGCGAACAGGAACGGCACCACCGAGGGCACGACGATGCTCCGCAGCGTCTGGCGGCTCGACCGCTTGAAGGAGCGGCTCATCGACAGCAGGCCACGGTCCACCGACTCCACGCCGGCTGCGGTGTTCAACGCGATCCCCGTGTACGCCTCGAGCGCGACGACGAACGCCGGGCCCCACGGGCTGATGCCGAAGACGATCAGCGCGATCACGGCGTACACGAGGAGCGGGACGTTCGCGAAGATGTAGACGAAGTCGTGGAAGAACGCCCTCGCGTAGCGGTACCGGCCCATCAGCAGCCCGATCGGGATACCTATCGCGAACGCCAGCACCCAGCCCACCATGGTCTTCAGGAAGCTGCTGGCGAAGTTGACGAAGACCGCCCCCGAGATCGTGAGCTCCCACATCTCGGCCGCGACCCGGCCGGGCGAAGGCAGAACGTAGGGTTCGAACACGAACGCGGAGAAGTACGCCCACACGCCGATGAAGCTCAGCGCCCCGAGCACGGAGTAGGCAACCCGCGACCGTGATCGGGTGCGCACCTGGAGCGCGTCGATCGCTTCTTGCTCTATGTCGTCGAGGGTCTTCTCTACGGTCGCCATG
>JBOGVO010000097.1:0-22049 GCA_050692855.1 Actinomycetota bacterium
TCGCAACGTCCTCGTCGAGGAGTCCGATCCTGCTCTCTTCCCTACGACGGTCACCGTGACATGCACAGGCGACGGTGATGGTGGGACCATCGTGTCAGGGCCGGCGATCCTCTCTCAGGAAGATGGGGTCCACATCGAAGTGATGAACGCCATTCCGAACGAGCGGGTGTTCCTCGACCTCGGCACCCGAATGGCACCCATCGACGTGGCAGGCGGCCAACGGGTAGAGGTGGTGCTGGACGAGATCGTGCCCCAGACACTTGAACTCGTCTGCACGTACGAGACACCTCCTGGGACTTGGCGGCGTCCCACTCACCCTCTGACCGTGATCGCGGCGAGCAGCTGAGCGATCGGGCAGGGTCCGTCGCCAGCGAGGAGGCCAAGCGTCCCGCATCTGCTTGCGACATGCGGTCTGTCGGTTCGGAATCGGAAGTGGCGCTGTTGCCCGAATCAGGAGCGTGGCATTGCCCGAAACGGTAGTGCAGGGGAACGAAGCGTTCCGTCGATCGGACGGCATCGTGATCGTGCCGGCGGCGCTGCTTGGTCCCTGAGCGAACAGATCCGCGCTGGAAGTCGGCGACGAAGGAAGAGGTCGCGAATCGAGTAGTTCAGCGCAGACTACACCTGGTTCGCGCCGCCGAAGATCTCGCTGACGCTCGAGTCCTCGAACACGGCGCGCAGGGCGCTCGCGATCAAGGGGGCGATCGACAGGCACTTCAGCTTGTCGAACTGCCGCTCCTCGGGGATCGGCACCGTGTTCGTCACGACGACCTGCTCGATCGGCGCTTCCTCGAGCAGCTGTCGGGCCTTCCCGCTGAAGATGCCGTGGGTCGCGCCGACGTAGATCGGCCCGGCGCCCATCTGGGCGAGCACCTTCGTGCCGGCCGAGACCGTGCTCGCGGTGTCGATCATGTCGTCGACGATCACGCACGGACGGCCGTCGACCTCGCCGACCACCGTCATCTCCTCGATCTTGTGCGCTTCCTTGCGCGACCGCCGCTTGTAGAGGAACGCGAGGTCGGCGTGCAGGTACTCGCGCAGCTTCTCGGCGGTCTTGATGCGGCCCGCGTCGGGCGCCACCACGACGAGGTCGTCGCCGTGCAGGCCGAGCTCGTCCTTGAAGTAGTTCGAGAGGATCGGCAGGGCGGTGAGGTGATCGAACGGCGAGTCGAAGTACCCCTGGATCTGCCCGGAGTGCAGGTCGACGCTGACCACGCGGTCGGCGCCGGCGGTCGAGAGCAGGTCGGCCACGAGCTTCGCGCTGATCGGCTCGCGCGAGATCGCCTTCTTGTCCTGGCGCGAGTAGCCGTAGTACGGGATCACCGCGGTGATGCGCTTGGCCGATGCCCGCTTCATCGCATCGAGCATGACGAGCTGTTCCATCACGGCCTCGTTCACGGGGTCAGAGTGGGTCTGCACGACGAACACGTCGGCGCCGCGCACGCTCTCCTTCGAGCGGAAGTAGATCTCGCCCGAGGCGAACCGCCGGAGCTCGGACTCGCTCACCGGCACGCTCAGGCAGTCGGCGATCTCGTGCCCGAGCTCGGGGTGGATGGTGCCGGTGAACAGCATCATCCGCTTCTTGGTGATGATCTCCACGGCTGCGCTCCCTACGTTCCGCTTCCTCGTTCCCTGGGCCGACCTCGGGTCCGGCGGTGCTCCTCGTCCTTTCGCGCTCGGTAGCCCTCGACCGTGCGCTGCTCGGCTCGTTCCACCGCGAGCGCGCCGTCGGGAACGCTCTTCGTGATCACCGACCCGGCTCCCGTGTTCGCGTTGCGCCCGACCGTCACCGGCGCCACTAGCATCGTATCCGAACCGATCCGGGCCCCGTCGCCCACCTTCGTCGTGTGCTTCGCGTAGCCGTCGTAGTTGACCGTGACCGTGCCAGCTCCGATGTTCGCGTCCTCACCTACCTCGGCATCGCCGAGGTAGGTGAGGTGCTTGGCCTTCGCGTTCCGTCCGAGCGTCGACGCCTTCACCTCGACGTAGTTGCCGACCTGGGCCCCGTCGTCGAGCACCGCGCCCGAGCGGAGCCGTGCGAACGGCCCGACCTCGCATCCACGGCCGACGCGCGCGCCCTCGAGCACCGAGAACCGCACGACCGAACCGTCGCCGACCACCGAGTCGGACATCGCGACCGAGGGGCCGATGCCGCAGGCCGAACCGACGCGAGAGCCGCGCTCGAGGAACGTGTTCGGTTGGATCACCGAGTCGGGGCCGATCTCGACGTCGACATCGATGTAGGTGGCGCCCGGATCGACGAGCGTGACGCCGGCGGCCATGTGCCGAGCGTTCACGCGCTCTCTGACCACCGCCTCGACGGTCGCGAGCCCGGCCCGGGAGTTCACGCCCATCGCTCCGCCGGTATCGACGGTCACGGCGTTCACCTTCAAGCCGGCCACGAGCATGGCGGGGATCACCCGGTTCAGGTAGTACTCGCGCTGGCGGTTCTTCCGGTCGAGCTGGGGCAGGGCGTCGAAGAGCGCTCGCCGCTGGAACGCGAACAGCACGATCGAGACCTCCCGGATCGCGCGCACCTCCGCCGACGCGTCGACGTCCTCGATGACCTCGATCAACCGGGTGCCCTTGCGAACCACGCGTCCGTACCCGCCGGGATCGTCGAGCACGGTCGACGCGATCGTGGCAGCCGCGTTCGATCGCCGATGCGAGGCCACGAAACGCTTCACGTCCGCGCCGGTGACCGGATCGTAGTCCCCGCCCATCACGAGCACGTCGGTCGCGCGTCCGACGGCTCGCTGAGCGACCTGCACGGCGTGACCGGTGCCGAGTTGACGCGTCTGCTCCACGAAGACGGGTCGCGGGGTGATCCTCCACGACGCGACGGCGGACCGCACGTCGTCGGCGCCGTGGCCGACCACGACGATGATCCTCGAGGGCTTGGCGGCAAGGCCCGCCTGGAGCACGTGCCAGAGCGCCGGCCGGCCACAGATGGGATGCAGGACCTTCGGGGTCACGGACTTCAGCCGCTTGCCCTTGCCCGCGGCGAGCACGACGAGGGCGAGGGAGCGGGGTTTCCGTGTCGTGGTCTCGGCCAACCGTCGTCGTCCATGGTCGAAGGGTCGAGTGCCAGTGGCGAAGGGCCATCATGGTCCCACATCGACACGGTGCCTGACGAGGCGGAGCGCCGGGTCGCGTAAGCATGGCGCAGCCCGCGCGGGTCGGCGCGACCTCAGGTTCTCCCCGACACGGTCCTGAGGGACTGAAGCGAAGGGTCGAGCGAGAGGGCTCCGCTGCCGATACATTCCGTATGCGGAAGCGGGCTCCATCGTTCGTGGTCGCGATCGTTCTCGGGATGAGCGTGATCGTAGCCACGCCTGCGTCCGCGTCGTTCGCCGCCGTCGTGGAGCTCCCCGACACCGCCCTCTACTCCCCCTACGGAGGCCCGGCGACCGTCACGTTCACGTTTGACGAGGTGGACGGTGCCGCGGTGTTCACGGTCCGGCTCCGGCGGCTCGGAACCGGCACCATCGAAAAGAAGAAGGACTACCTGGTCGACCCATCGACCCAGGGATCCCCACACGCCGTCTCGTTCTCGTGGGGGAAGGTCTCGGTCACCGCCCCGAGGAGCTACGTGGTCGACGTCCGCCGGCAGGACGGCGGTCCGGTGATCACCAGTGCGCCCTTCACCCTGTTGCCCAGGCTGGTCTCGGACCTCTCCGCGAAGCCGTCGCCGTTCTATCCGCTGGTGGACGACGGGTACAAGGACACGACGAAGATCCGATTCTCCCTGGCGGCCGACACCACGGACACGACCATCGCCGTGTTCGATGCCGACACCTACGGCCGGTGCTGCGGCACCCAGGTCCTGGCCGAGGACCTGGGTCCGCTGGCGGAGGGCGCGCGCAGCTGGACTTGGGACGGCACCAGGGACGATGCGTCGTCCGCGCCGAAGGGCACGTACTTCGTGAGGGTCGAGGCGACCGATGCGGACGATGTCTCGGTGGTCTCGAAGGCCCAGAAGGTGCGTGTCACGAAGGGGAAGATCCGACTGACCGCCACCAAGCAGAAGGACGGAAGCGCCTACGCCCGTGTGGGCGACGAGCGGGCAACGGCGATCGGGGGCGACTGCTCGGTCTCACGAGACCTCCCGACCCGGGAGGCCCGTGTCCTGTGCGCGAATGCGGACGTCTCGGTCTTCTGGAGATGGGCGCTGAAACCGGGCGAACGGATCGAGTCGGTGTCGTTCGTGGTTCACGGCGGCATCTACGGCTGCCGCCGGAGCAAGGGCCGCTCGGGCAGCCAGTCGTTCCTCCGCGTGCGAACGCCGCCGACGTCGCAATGTTCCGTGGTCACGGCCGAGATCAAGTACAGCTACCCGGTGAAGGCCTGACGACCCCTGTGCGGCGCATGGCTGCGAAGAACGCCACTACGCCGGTCGTGGCGGGAACGGCGAGCGGCGGCGCGTCACGCGGGTCCGACCGGTGGCACGACGCGCCGTGCCCGAATATCGGTAGCCTCGTTCTCCCGGCCTCGCCGGCTGGACCCGTGCGACGAGAGAGAGCGATGGACGAGATCGACACCACGAAGGCCGATCGGAAGTCGTCCCGACGGCGGCTCGGCCTGGATCGGCTGCGGCTTCGGTTCCGCGACCCGGCGCTCGAGTCGGCGTTCCGTGCCGATCAGTTCCGCCACCAACTGGGGAACATCCGCTTCGCCTTCCTGGTCGGGATCGCCCTCTGGATCTCGTGGGGTCTGCTCCTACGCCCCTACATCCTGGCCCTCTCCGAACTCCGGCTCGACCGGATCATGCGGTGGGGCGTGTTCATCCCCATGCTGGTCATCGGCCTCGCACTCACGTTCACGCCCTTCTTCGGCCGGATCTGGGAATGGGTCGCGGTCACCATCGCGACGGCGACGATCTTCTCGTGGGTGTACTACACCTCGAACATCCAGACGCTGCCCGCGGAGTACGGGTACGTCGGCGTCATCCTGATCACTGCATTCACCTACACGCTGCTGCGGCTGCGGTTCGTCCTTGTCGTGCTGATCACGTTGATCGGCATCGGCGTGTATCTGCCGTACGCCTTCGCCACTCGGTACGTCGCGCCTGTGAGCGGGGTGCTGGCGACGCTCTATCTCGTCTCGTTCGGGTTCCTCGGCGGCCTGGCTGCGCATCGGATGGAGCGGTTCACGCGAACGCTGTTCCTGCGGGAGCGTCAGCTCGACCAGGAGCGCCTGCGATCCGACGGCCTGCTCCTGAACATCCTGCCGCAGGTCGTCGTCGACCAGCTCAAGGTCACGCCCGGCCGGCGGATCGCGCAGGCGTTCGAGCAGGTGACGGTGATCTTCGTCGACGCGGTCGGATCGACCCAGCAGGCCGCTCGCTCGTCGCCGGACGAGTTCGCCCATGCCTTGGACGAGCTGTTCAGCCGGTTCGACGAGGTCGCCGACCAGCACGGCCTCGAGAAGGTGAAGACGATCGGAGACGCGTACATGGCCGTCGCCGGCGCGCCCGTCGCGATGGCCGATCATGCGGGAGCTGCCGTCGCGATGGCCGTCGACGTCATCCGAGAAGCGGGGGCGGTTCGATGGCCGTCGGGCGACCGGATCGCCGTCCACGGCGGAGTGGCCACCGGGCCGGCCGTCGCCGGCGTGGTCGGGCGCAGGAAGTTCGCCTACGACCTGTGGGGCGACACGGTGAACGTCGCGAGCAGGCTGGAGGAGCAGGGAGCGCCGGGTGAGTTCCTGGTCTCGGAGGCTACGGTCGTGCAACTGGAGGATCGGTACGAGTTCGGGCCCACCCGGATCCTGGACCTGAAGGGCAAGGGGCGGACGCCCGCCCGGGCGCTCCTCGGCCGCAGATCAAACGTGCCGATCGAGATGCCGTCGACGTGAGGCGGCCCGGCTTCGTACTCGGCGCAGCCATCATCGCCGCGAGCAGCCTCACGGCGGGGTGCATCGGATCCGGCCCGGCCCGAACCGAGGATCCAGCGGGCGCGAGAACGATCGTCGTCGGGGTGTCCGGCGCCTTCGCCGAGAATCAGCTCGTCGCAGAGATGTACGCGCAGGTCCTGGAGCACGCCGGCTACACGGTCGAGCGAGAGTTCGACCTGAGGTCTCGCGAGGTCTCCCAGAACGCGTTGGAGTCGGGCAGGCTCGATCTGAAGCCCGAGTACCTATCGTCGCTGCTGCTGTTCCTCGACCCCAACGCGCAGGCGTCGAGCGATCCGACCGAAGTCGCGAGGCAGGTCGGCGAGCGCCTTGGGCCGGCAGGCATCACGGTGCTCTCGCCAGCGCCCGCCCAGGATACGAATCAGTTCGTGGCGAACGCCGCGACGACGCAGGCATACGACCTGACCACGCTGAGCTCGCTCGCCCCCGTCGCCGACCGGCTGGCGATCGGCGCACCGCCCGAGTGTCCGCTCCGACCCTTCTGCCTGCCGGGTCTTCGAGACCTCTACGGGATCCTCTTCGAGGACTTCGTGCCGCTTGACGCCGGCGGGCCGCTCACCGTCGCCGCGCTCAAGAGCGACGAGGTGCAGATCGGATTGATGTTTTCGACGGATCCGAGCATCGAGGCGAACGGATTCATGCCGCTCGTCGACGACAAGCACCTCCAGGACGCGGAGAACATCACGCCCGTGATCCGCACCGAGAAGCTGAACGATGAGGTTCGGCGGCTGCTCGACGCGGTGAGCGCTCGACTCTCCAGCGACACGGTGACCGAGCTCGTCGGGAAGGTCGTGATCGACGGGCAGGATGTGGCCGCCGTCGCGACGGCGTTCCTCGCCGCGAACGACCTCCTCTGATCGGTCAACTGGATCGCCTGCGGCACTGACGGCCGGCTTCTGCCCGAACGCCGGCACCGTGGATCGGGCTGACGGACAGGACGCGGCGCACCGCTCGCAACGAGTCTAGAGTCCCCTCCGTGAACGTGCAGGTGGTGCGCTACGCCGACCGGCCCGAGCTCGACGCATCGTGGGACGACGTCGTCGGTTCGGCGTGGCCGGCGTTCATGCTCCACGACCCGACCGTCAACGAGCTGTGGGGTCTCCTCTACGACGAGGCGCCCGACTGCCAGCTCTACCTGCTCGATCGGGACACCGGCGAGGTGCTCGCGCATGGAAACTCGATTCCGGTGGCCTGGGACGGCTCGCTCGAGGATCTTCCCGATGACGGGATCGACGGCGTGCTCCGACGGGTCGCGAGCGCCCGCGATGACGTCGGCGGCCGGGGCGCCGATGTCCTCTGCGCGATGCAGGCGGTCGTGAAGCCGAGCGCCCGGGCCCGCGGCCTGTCGAGGCGCATCGTCGAGGCCATGTGCGAGATCGCGCGAGGCCGCGGCCTCGGCGCGCTCATCGCCCCGGTGCGCCCGACCGAGAAGTCACGCTACCCGCTGACCCCCATGGAGCGATATGTGGGGTGGCGCAGGGAGGACGGGCTGCCACGCGACCCGTGGCTCCGAGTCCACGAGCGCGTCGGGGCGGAGCTCCTCGCGATCGCGCCGCGGTCCATGACGATCACCGGAACGGTCGCGGAGTGGGAGGGATGGACCGGGATGGCCTTCCCCGACACCGACCTCTACGTCGTGCCCGGCGCGCTCGTCCCGGTCGCCATCGACCGGGCGCGCGACGAGGGAGCCTACGTAGAGCCGAACGTGTGGATGCGCCACGCCGCCACGTAGCGGCGAGCGCTCGCGGGCTGCCCGTCCGCAGACCGGAGGGCTACGCGTGTCTTCGATGACATGCCGTGAAGACTCATTTCGCCACCCTCGTCGGCTCAACACACGGAGGAAGGGAAATATCCTCTGACCTGCGACTATGCCTCCAGGGAGCGCGGTTCCTAGGTCTCGGGCACCGTTTCACGGCCGGAGCATATGGCGCCGTGCTTGTGCTGCCGTCACGACATCGCCCTTCAACACAGCGACTCGAGCAGCCTCCTCGAAGGCCTCGGTGGCCTCCGCGTCCCGCCCGGCCCGTTGGAGGATCTGCCCGCGCTCGATCCGCAACCATGCGTTGTCGAAAAGCCCGTCACTGCTTCCTGCGATCTCCAGCGCCTCGCGGCTCAACCGGTCGGCCTCGGCATGGTCCCCCCGCTCGGACGCCGCGAGGGCACGCACCCGGCGCCAGAGCGGCTGGATCGTGACCTCGAGGGGATCCGTGACGGATCGCTCGCACTCCAGGGCGATCTCTTCCGCCTCGTCGAAGCGGCCCTGGGCGCAGATGGCCTGCCCGAGCATCATCCGATGTAGCGCCATCAAGTCGTGCTCTCCTCGCTGCTCGAGGATCACGATCCCTCGGCGCATCGCCTCCTCGACCGCCGCGAAGTCGCCGGCGAGCCACTCGACGAGCCACGCGGTCTGCGTCGACGCGAACGCGATGTTGAGCCGCTGCCCCAGATCCTCGAACGTCGCGACTGCTTCGGCCAACAGCACCCTGCTGCGCTCGACGTGTCCGGACATCGCCTCCGCGTCGGCCCGAGCGAGGGTGATCTCCGCCTGGATGCCTCGACTGTCGCCGACGAGTGGCTGGACCTCGTCGCATCGAGCGATCATCTCGTCGACCGGTGTGGGACCCCAGGTCAGCCAGCCGATCTGCGTCCCCATTGCCCGCAGTTCGGTCGTGCGGTCGCCGGCCTCGCGAGCGTGCTCGGTCGCGATCCGAGCGGCGGCGATGCCGTCGAGGTACCGCGCGCCTTGACCGCCGGCGTGCCACGCCAGGATCATCCAGGCTTCAGCGAGACCACGGTGGTCCTCGAGCGGTTCCAAGACCTCCAGGGCGTAACGTGCGGCCGCGATGGCCTCCTCCCAGGAGCTCTGTTCGCGCATCAGCCCCAGCCAGAGCCGGGCGAGCTCGGCGCGGGCCAGAAGCGCCTCGCTGCCCAGCGCCTTGGCCCCTTCGAGGGCCTCGGTGGCCGACCACGCGGCGGCGTCGGGTTCGAGCGCCTCTTCGGCCGCCGTCGTGAGGTCGATAAGCAGCTCGACGCGAGCCGGATCGACCGGGCGGAGTCGAGCCGCCCTCGCGAGGAGGTGCACGGTCGCCGGAGCGTCGCCCCTCGACCGTGCCCGATACCCGGCCCGAGTCAGAGCCGCGGCGGCCCGCGCGGCCACCCCCTCCGAGCCCGCGGGCGATCCCAGCTCCGCTCGCAGCGCGTGGGCCTGCTCGAAGTGATAGCCGAGGACCTCGTCCACCTCTGCCGCTCGATCTCCCGAAGCCGCTTCGAGCAAATCGCCGAACGCCTCGTGAAGCTCCGCGCGGCGCTGCTTGGGCATCCCTCCGTACGCCGCGTCCCGGACCAGCAGGTGTCGGAATCGGAGGGCCTCGCTACCACCGGGGGCCGGCTGGGCCAGATCCTTCCGGACCAGCGAGGTGACGAGCTCGTCCACTTCGGCGGAGGAGCGTTCCGGCACGAGCGCACGGACGGCTGCGCGGTCGAACACCTCGCCGACCACGGACGCCGCTTCGATCGCCTCTCGTTCAGGACCCGGCAGCCGGTCCAGACGCGCCGTCAGGAGCGCCGAGATCGCCGGCGGGACGTGGATCGTCGAGAGATCGACGGTCGCGATCCACTCTCCCTCCTTCTCCACGATGGAGTCGTCGTCCAGGAGCATCTGCAGCATCTCCTCGACGAACAGCGGGTTCCCCTGCGCGGCCTCGCTGATCCGTTGCCGAATCTCGGGTGTGAGTGCCGGATGGCTCAGCAGGTTCAGCATGAGCTCCTCGGACTCGCGCTCGTTCAAGGGCTCCAGGCTCACCGCGGTCGCGCGGAGCTTGCCCCCTCCCCACCCGGGACGCAGGTCGAAGAACTCCGGGCGCGCCGTGCAGAGGAGCAGGATCGGCGCATCCCGCGAAAAGTCGGCCACGTGCTCGATCACGTCGAGGAGGCCTGGCTCGGCCCAATGGATGTCGTCGAAGTACGCGACCATCGGACCCGACGACGCGAGCGACTCGAACAGTCGCCGGACCGCCCAGGCGGGCTCGACCTCGCCGACGCCGGCACCCGCGCCGATCAGCTCTGCCAGGTGAGCCGCCACACGATCGGCGTCCGGTGCTCCCGAGAGGGCGTCGCGGATCCGCTCGACGACCCGGGCCGGTTCATCGGTCTCGGAGATCCCCGCCGCGCCCATGAGCATCTCGGAGATCGGCCAGAACGTGATCCCCCGGCCGTACGGAAGGCATCTGCCGGATACGACGATGGGATCGGCGGTGCCGTCGACACCGACGCCCTGCAGGAACTCCCGTGTAAGCCGGGTCTTCCCGATGCCGGCCACACCAAGGACCGTGAAGAGCGCGCACGCCCGGTCGGCCGCGACGCCATCGAACGTGTCTCGCAGCATGCGCAGCGGCCGCTCGCGCCCGACCATCGGCGAGTCCAGGCGCCGGGCGTGTCCCTCGGCGCCCGGACGGACCTCGAGGAGTCGGTACGCCAGGAGCGGTGCTGCCTTGCCCTTCACGTCGAGCGGGTCCACATCCTCGACGACGACCGCGTCGCGGACGAGCGCGTAGGTGTCGTCGCCGATCAGGATGTCGCCCGCATCTGCCGACTGCTCCAGCCGAGCCGCCGTGTTCACCGCGTCGCCCGTCACGACGTTGTGACCGGCGGCGGGGTCGCCCGCGATGACCTCGCCCGTGTTGACCCCGATCCTGATCTCGATCGCCACACCGTGGTCACGCCGGAGATCTTCATTGAGCGCGGCGAGCGCCGTGTGCATCTCGGCGGCTGCCCGCACGCCGCGGAGCGCATCGTCCTCATGGGCCTGCGGTATGCCGAACACCGCCATCACGGCATCCCCGATGAACTTCTCGACGGTGCCGCCGTGGGATTCGAGAACGGAGCGCATCGCCTCGAAGTAGCGGGTCATGACGCGGCGGAGCGACTCGGGGTCGGTGCGTTCGCCGAGGGCCGTCGAACCGCTGACGTCGCAGAAGACCACGGTCACGGTCTTGCGGGCCTCGCGCGAGCGACCTGGGGAACCCGTCAGATCGTGCGCGCAGGCATTGCAGAACCGGGCGTCGTCGGCGTTCTCTCGTCCGCAGTTCGGACAGACCTGCACGGCCGAAGTCTAGGCCTCGCCCGTTGCCCACCGACCTTTCGACGCAACCTGGTGCACAACCCAGGAGAAAACGGCAGTTCACCTGCCAGGATGGCCCAGGATCGACTTTCTCAGCTTGTTCCGGGGGGAGGAGTCGAACCTCCATCAAGGGCTCCAAAGGCCCCTGTCTTGCCGTTAGACGACCCCGGACCGGTCCTCGATTATCCCTCGTCCGGCTCCGCGCCACCGGTCCCGAACCCCACGGGCGGCCCGCTCACGACCATCGATCCGGGCACTGCGGCGGCGACGGAGTCGGCATGACCGAGGTGTCTCGCGAGCGCCGCGACGGTCGGGCCGCTGCCGCTCATCGCGGCGCCGAGCGCGCCGGCTTCCATGAACGCGGCGATCGTCTCGCCGACCTCGGGATGCCTGGTGACGACCGCGGGCTGCAGATCGTTGAAGAGCGCGTCGCCGAGGAGCCCCACATCGCCGGTCTCCAGCGCCGCGATCAGCACCCCGGGATCCGGGCCAGTCGCCGGCGCGTCGTCCCACCAGCCGTAGGCGTCGGCCGCCGCCACCGGGAAGCGGAACGGCTTCACCACCCACCAGGTGGTCGCGGCATGGACCGGCACGAGCCGCTCGCCGCGTCCGGTGATGAGCACAGGGTCGCCGGCCAGCATGCCCGGCACGTCGGAGCCGATCTCGGCGCCGAGCTCGGCCAACGCATCGGCGGGCCACCCGCACCCGAAGAGCTCGTTCAGAGCATGCAGCGTCGCGGCAGCGTCCGCGCTCCCGCCGCCGAGCCCGGCGGCGACCGGGATCCACTTCCCGACGGTGATCCGGGGCGCCGGCCTGCCGTCGGGATCGGGGAAGGCGGCCGACAGGAACCGTTCGGTGGCGGCCGAGACGATGTTCTCGCGCTCGCCGACCGGCTCCGACACCCACACCCCGTGCACGTCCATGTCGACCGTCGACGGACGTCCGCCTCCGGTCGCCACGGTCACGACGTCGTGGAGCGAGATCGGCACCACCACGCTCTCGATGTCGTGGAACCCATCGACACGACGGTCGAGCACGCGCAAGAACACGTTGATCTTCGCATGCGCCCGGCGCGTGACGACCCGTGGTCCGGAGCTCACGCAGGCATCCGCTCCGCGATCGCAGCGAATGTCGCGAGGTCGAGCTCCTCGGGCCTGGCGTTCGGCGCCACGCCGCACGAGCTCAGCACGGCGTCGGCCTCGTCGGCGCCGAGACCGAGCCGGCGCAAGGCGTTGCGCATCGTCTTGCGTCGTTCGGCGAACGCCCCGTCGACCACCCGCCGGAGCGATCTCTCGTCGACGGCGACCGGTGACGCCTCGAGCCGGTCGGCCCGGACGACCACCGAGTCGACGTTCGGTCGCGGCCAGAACACGGAGGCCGGCACGCGGCGCGCGATCGACGCCGACGCTCGGTACGCGACCCGCAGGCTCACGGCGCCGAAATGCTCGTCGCCGGGACGCGCCACGAGCCGCTCGCCGACCTCGCGCTGCACCATCACGACCCACCGGTCGATGGCCGGGACCTCCGCGAGCGTGTCGAGCACCACCGGGACGGCGATGTTGTAGGGGAGGTTCGCGCAGAGCGTCCACGGACCGACGCCGAGCTCAGCCGCCCACTCCAGTCTCAGGGCGTCGGCATGCAGGACCCGAACCGAGGGCAACGAGGCGGTGACCTCCTCGAGGGCCGGCAGCAACGCTCGGTCGAACTCGATCGCGAGCACCGTCGCCCCCGTCGCCGCGAGCGCCACCGTGAGCGACCCGAGGCCGGCGCCGACCTCGACGATGCGAACACCGGGGCCGGCCCTCGCCTCTGCCGCGACCGCGCGCGCGAGGTTCGGGTCGATCAGGAAATGCTGGCCGAGCGACTTCGTGGGTCGGATGCCGTGGCGTCTGGCGAGATCGCGGATCGCGCCCGAGCCGAGCCCTGCCTCACCAGGAGATGCGGACGTCGAGGACCCCGGCTCCCAGCGGCTGGAGGACGGCGAAGGCCTCGGGGGCGAGGTCGATGATCCTCCCGGTGCCGAACGGTCCTCGGTCATCGATCGTCACCGTAACGGAGCGGCCGGTCTCGAGGTCGGTCACGGTGACGAGGGTGCCGAACGGAAGCGTCGGATGCGCGGCCGTGAGGCCGGTCCACGGCGGGTCGTACCAGGTCGCGTTGCCCCGCTGCGTGGTGCCGACGGCGCCCGGAACCTCGGTCGTGCCACCGTACATCGATTGCGGCGCGGAGAGCCGCTGCTCGGCGACGGGCTCGCGCTCGACCCAGCGACCGATCAACCGTCGCGACTCGACCTCGCCGTTCACCAACGTCACGAGGAACGTGCCGACGCCGCTCCCGTCGCGGCCGGGACGGAGCACCCTCACGTTGCCGGGCACCATCTCGGGGGTGTACTCGGTCTGGACGCCGAACGGGATCGAGACCGCTTCCATCTCGGTCACGACCTGGACCTCGTCGTAGGTCACGGTCGAGCCGGCGTGAAGGGGGGTGCCGGGTGACGGCAGGACGCGGTCGTCAGCGTCGGGTTGGATCCCCATGGCCGAGAGGAGTTCCCCGGCCGTGCCCGCGTTGGTCAGGACATCGCGCACCTTCCCCAGCACGACGGCCTGCACGGACACGACCGGGGACGATCCGGCGCTCGAGGCGGAGAAGTCGCTCTCGACGAGCCGGTCCGCCACCTCGGCGGTTCCCGGACCCGTCCCTGTCATCACCCAGACCCCCACATCTGTGGAGCTTTCGAAGAACGTGGCGTCGGAGGCGAGGTACGCCTCGGCGCCGGAGCCCATGCGCAACGGGTCGACCACGACGGTCATGCCGTCGGCGATCGCGCTCGTCGGGGAGGGCTGCACGAGGACCGCCGACGTGAGGGTGATGCCCTCATCGGTGAGCAGGTCCCTGACCGAGTCAGACGTCGTCGCGATCGTTTGGTGGCGACCGTCGACGACCAGGTTGACGTGCTTGCGCAGCGAGAGGTTCACGACGCCGACGGCGAGCACGACGCCCACCACGAGGGTGGCGCCCATGATCGTTCGATGGGCCCGCAGTCGGTGGACCCTCGTGGCGCGGATCGGCAACCTTCCTCCATTGTCTGAGGAAGGCTTCGCAGGGAAGCGGCTCGGCCGGACCGAAGCCTTCTAGCACGGATGCGCACCCTAACAAACCCTCAACCCTCACTGCAACCTTGAGAGCGAACGTGTGTTCGGGTTCATCGGAGCCCCGGAAACGCCGCCCGAGCGTTGCCGGAGGTCGCGGCGACGAGGTTATCCACATCGTCGCCGCGCACGCGGGCGAGCTCCGCGATCGTGAGCATCACGTTCGCCGGGTGGTTGTCGGAGCCGCGGAACTTCTGCGGCGCGAGGAACGGCGAATCGGTCTCGACCAACAGCCGGTCCATCGGCACCGTGGCGACCGCCTGTCGCAGGTGCTCGTTCTTGGGATAGGTCACGTTTCCCGCGAAGCTCGTGTAGTAGCCGCGCGCCGTGCACTCCCGCGCGATGTCCGCGTCACCGGAGAAACAGTGGATCACGACGTGCTCCGCGGAACCCTCATCGAGCGCTCGAAGCACGTCGGGCCACGCGTCGCGCACATGCACGACCATGGGCTTCCCGGACTCGTTCGACCACGCGATGTGGGTGCGCAAGCAGCGGATCTGTTCGGTCACGGGCGAACGCATCCGGAAGTAGTCGAGCCCACACTCCCCCACACCGATCACCCGTGGGTCTTCGAGCATCTCCTCGATGCGTGCGGCGGCCTCGGCGTCGAAGCCCGATGCGTCGTGTGGATGCATGCCCGCGGTGGCGAACACACCCTCGAGTGAGTCGGCGAGCTCAGCCGATCGGGCGCTGGTTTCGACGTCGATGCCGACGCAGATCAGGCGATCGACGCCGGCGGCCCTCGCGGTCTCGACCACACCTGCAGGTTCCAGGTCGAGCAGGAACAGGTGGCAGTGGGTGTCGACGGCCCCTGTGTCAGGCCGGAGTTGAAGGTTCCGGTCGCTCACCGGCGCCGAGACTACACGGGTCTCCACATGCGGTCGATGGGGGGAGCTTCACGTGAAACATGATTCCGGGAAGACTCACCCCGAAGTGCAGGGGGGTGGAAAACCCGCTCACGGACCCCGCCTTCGCTCCTGCGCCGTCAATCAGGGTCGAGGCGGGGGAACAACGACTCACCCTTGGTGGTGCGGGTACCCACCTGCAGGCCTCCCCACACGCCGTCGGAGGGGAGACGGCGCTCGGCGAGTGGCTCGCCGATCCCGAGCTGCGCCCAGAGGCGGGTGGCCGCCGACGGCATGATGGGGGCGATGGCGATCGCGAGGATGCGCAGCGTCTCGGCAGCGGCGTAGAGCACGCTCGCGAGCTCGCCGCGGTTCGCATCGTCCTTGGCGAGCTTCCACGGTTCCTTCTCGACGAGGTATCGGTTCGCGCGGGCGACGATGTCCCACACCGCGACGAGGGCGGGCTGCGGTTGCACCGCGAGCATGTGCTCGTCGTACCGACCGAGTGCGTCGCCGATCACACCGGGGAGGTCGCTCTCGGCACCGGGCGTCACGGGCTCGGGAACCGCCCCGTCGAAGGAGCTGCCAAGCATCGCGAACACGCGACTCGCGAGGTTCCCGAGGCCGTTGGCGAGATCGGCGTTGTGGCGCTCGGTCATCGACTCCCACGAGAAGCTCCCGTCCTGGCCGAACGAGAACTCCCGCATGAAGTAGTAGCGGTAGGAGTCGGCGCCGAAATGGTCGATCAGCTCGAACGGATGGACGCCCGTGAGCTTCGTCTTCGACATCTTCTCCCCGCCGACGAGCAGGTAGCCGTGCGCCCACACCTGCGTCGGAGGCTCGATGCCGGCGGCCATCAGCATCGCGGGCCAATACACCGCGTGGAACCGGACGATGTCCTTGCCGATCATGTGGATGCTCGCCGGCCAGGTCCGCTCGAATCGATCGGGGTCGCTCGCGTACCCGGCGGCGGTGATGTAATTCGTGAGCGCGTCGAACCAGACGTAGGTGACGTGATCGGGGTCCCATGGAAGGGGCACGCCCCAGTCGAACGTGGTGCGGCTGATCGAGAAGTCCTGCAAACCGCCTTCGATCAGGCTCAGCACCTCGTTGCGCCGCTGCTCCGGCTCGATCGCGCTCGGGGTCGTCGCGTAGTGCTCGCGCAGCCGGTCACGGTACGCCGAGAGACGGAAGAAGTAGTTCTCCTCGCGCATCTGCTCGACGGGCCGGCCGTGGATCGGGCAGTTCCCTTCGATGAGGTCGCTCTCGAGGTAGTACGCCTCGCAGGAGACGCAGTAGAGGCCTTCGTACGTGCCCTTGTAGATATCGTCGCGACCGTTGTCGTGCACGGCCTGCAGGATCTTCGCGACCGACTCGTAATGACGTGGCTCGGTCGTCCGGATGTAGTCGTCGTAGCTGACGTCGAGGCGCTCCCAGACCTCGCGCCATCGAGGCTCGAGCGAGTCGGTCCAGGCCCGCGGCGAGACCCCGTTCTCCTCCGCGGCGCGAGCGACCTTGAGCCCGTGCTCGTCGGTGCCGGTCAGGTAGAAGACGTCGTCGCCCCGAAGGCGCCGGTACCGCGCGATGAAGTCGCTCGCCACCTCGGTGTACGCGTGTCCGATGTGGGGTACGTCGTTCGCGTAGTAGATCGGCGTGGTGATGAAGAAGACGTCCCGGCCCATGATCGCGTCATGATACGAGAGGGCGAAACTAGTCTGAGTCAGACTAGTTTCACGATGCGACCGAGGGTTCGCGGTTCCTCGGTGGGTTCCATGTCGTTCGCCGGATCGAACGCGGATCGCCATTGTCCGCGGAACTTGCCCCTGGATGTGACGCGCGTCACGGAATCGAGCGGGCTCGCTCGTTAGTCTCGAACGCATGTTCGATGTTGAGGTCTGCCGGTGAGCGAGCTCAGATCGGTGATCGAGTCGCTACGATCCGAGCCGCTCGCCTCGCTGCCCGACGCCCGGGTCGAGGAGGACTTCGCCGAGCTGCACGAGGCAGTGGAGTCCCTCGAGGCCGAGCGGCTGCGCCGGCTGGCCGAGATCGAGAAGCGTCGGCTGTACGAGCGCGACGGGCACCTCTCGGCGGCCTCGTGGCTCGCGGGCCGGTTCCGGCTCGGCTGGGGCGAGGCCCGCCGGGCGGTGGCCCTGGCCCGAGGGCTCGAGCGGATGACCCGCGTGCGTCGCGCGTTCGACGACGGCGTGGTCTCGCTCGCGGCGGTGCGGGTGCTGGCGGAGGCCCGCGAGGGCGAGCCCGAGGCGTTCGAGCGGGACGAGCCGGTCCTGGTCGCGGCCGCCGCTCGACACCCGATCGCGGACCTGCGACGGGTCGTCATCCACTGGCGAAACGTGGTGGAGCGCGGGCGGGTGCGTGGTGCCGATGTGCTGCATGCTCGCCGTCGCCTCCACGCCTCGGTGACGCTCGAGGGCATGGTGCGCCTCGACGGCGACCTCGACCCGGAGACTGGCCAGACGTTCGTGACCGCCTTGGGGGCGGTGCTCGATGCCGAGGCTCGCTCACGCGCCGGTCGGGACCCGGAGGCCGGCCAGGACCGAGACCACCAGGACGACCGCACGCCCGCCCAGCGCCGGGCCGACGCGCTCGGGGAGATCTGCCGGGGGTGGCTCGATCGCCCGGACCGGCCCGAAGTGGCGGGTGAGCGTCCGCACCTGAACGTGACGGTGCCGCTGGAGACGCTGCGTGGTGCGAGCGACCCGGAGGGCGCGTCTCACGATCCGGCCGAGCTCGAGCACCCCGGGGCGCTCGCGCACACCGTGGCGCTCGAGCACCCCGGAGCCCTCGACCACGAGACCGTGCGCAGGCTCGTCTGCGACGCCTCGATCACGCGGGTCGTGCTCTCGGCGCGTTCCGAGCCGCTCGACGTGGGCCGGCGCACCGCGGTGGTCCCACCGGCGATCCGACGGGCGGTCGTGGCGCGCGACCGGGGGTGCCGGTTCCCCGGGTGCGACCGGCCACAGTCGTGGTGCGACGCGCACCATGTCGTGCCTGGGCCGAAGGTGGCGAGACCTCGGTCCGCAACCTCGTGCTCCTCTGCCGGCGGCACCATCGGCTCACCCACACCCGGTTCTCGCTCGAGATGCTCAAGGGACGACCGGTGTTCCTCAGGCCGGACGGGTCGGTGCTGCGGGGCTCGCACCCGGAGGACCGGGCGCCGCCGTGAGGCCATCGCCGTGACGGCCTTACTTCTTGCCGAACAGAGCGCCGAAGACGGTTCGGAGCGTGCGGCGCCCGTCGGCGGTCGTGAGCATGTCCTTGGCGAACCCCACCCCGATGTCCTTCACGTCGTCGGCGAGTCCGCCGTCACCATCGGCCTCGGACTTCGTCCCGACCTTGGCCCGCCCAGAGGCCTTGGGCTTCTGAGAGGGCTTCGTCTTCGGTGACGTCTTGGGCTTCGTGGGTGGCGGCGATCCGACGGACGGCGTCGACGCCGGTGGTCCACCCGGAGGGGGTGGCGGCAGCGGCGCACCGCCTGTCGGCTCGCCCGTCTGTGCCCCCGCCACCTCCGCCGCGCCGTTCAGGCGAGCCGTGATGATCTCATGGGCGCTCTCGCGGTCGAGGGGCTCCGCGTACTTCGCCCGCAGCGAGCCGGCGGCGATCAGCTGCTCCCGCGTGACGTCGTCGACGGCATCCATCAGGGAGTCGGGAGGCACGAGGCGCGTGGCAGCGAGGGGCGTCGGCACGCCTTCGGGCGAGAGCACGGTGACCAACGCCTCGCCGATACCCAGCGATGTGAGCGTCTCCCCGACGTCGTAGTGCTCCGTCCTCGGGAAGGTCTTCACGGTCCTGCGCAGGTTCGCCTCGTCGTCGGGCGTGTGCGCTCGCAGGGCATGTTGCACACGGTTGCCGAGCTGGGAGAGCACGCTCGACGGCACGTCGCCCGGCGCTTGCGTCACGAAGTAGACCCCGACGCCCTTCGAGCGGATCAGCCGCGCGGTGAGCTCGATCTGTTCCATCAGGGCTTCGCTCGCGTCGTCGAAGAGCAGGTGCGCCTCGTCGAAGAAGAAGACGAGCTTGGGCTTCGGGAGATCCCCCTCCTCGGGCAGCTTCGCGTACAGCTGGGCGAGCATCCAGAGCATGAAGGTGGAGAAGAGACGAGGGCGGTCCATCACGTCGGCGAGCTCCAGCAGCGTCACGATGCCGTGGCCGTCGGGCGTCGCGCGCATCAGGTCGCGCGCGTCGAACTCCGGCTCGCCGAAGAACGCGTCGGCCCCCGCCGCCTCCAGCTCGACGATCGACCGGAGCAACACGCCGATCGTGGCCTTCGAGAACCCTCCGTACTCCTCGAGGGTCGGCTTCCCCTCGTCCGACGACAAGAACCTCAACGTCGTGCGGAGGTCGGCGAGGTCGAGCAAGGGAAGCCGCTGGTCGTCGCAGTACGCGAACACGAGCGTCAGCACCGACACCTGCGTCTTGTTCAGGTCCAGCACCTTCCCGAGCAGGATCGGTCCGAACGACGACACGGTCGCCCGCACCTGGGCGCCGAGCTGTCCAGAGAGCGAGAGCAACTCGACGGGATGCGCCCTCGCTTGGTAGGTGATGCCCAGCTGCGCGGCTCGCTCGACGATCGGGCCGGCGGTCGCGTCGCCGGGCTGCGAGATGCCGGTGAGATCTCCCTTCACGTCTGAGACGAACACGGGGACCCCGGTGTCCGAGAGCTGCCCCGCGAGGATCTGCAGCGTCTTCGTCTTGCCCGTTCCCGTGGCTCCCGCGACCAGGCCGTGCCGGTTCACCATCGAGAGCGGCAACCGCACGGGCGCGTCGGGCACGATCTCGCCCTCCAGCATCGGCGCCCCGAGCACGAGCGACGGCTCGTCGAACGTGTACCCGGCGGTCATCTCCTGCAGGAAGTTCTCGTCCATGATCCGGGAGCCTATCGGAGGAGCAGGATCTCACGAGGGCGCGTCGAGAGACCGCGAGAGCGGTGGGAAACGCTGAGCGCGCGGACCTGCGCTCACACGTCGATGAGCGAGCGATACAGCTCGTTCGCACTCACGCCGTGTCGGTCGGCCACCGCGTGGGCGGCGTCGCGCTTGCGCATCCCGCCGGTCACGAGCTCGCGCGCCTCCTCGATGCAGCCGCTCATGTCGGGCGCGGGCCGCACCCGCTCGCCGCCGATCACCACCACCACCTCGCCCTTGAGGTCGGAGTCCCCGAGCCGCGACAACACCTCACTGACGTGACCTCGGACGACCTCTTCGTGCAGCTTCGTGAGCTCGCGCGCGACTGCGACGTCGCGGTCGCCGATCGCGACGAGCACATCGCGGAGGAGGGTCTGCACCCGCACCGGCGACTCGAAGATCACGATCGTACGAGGCTCGTGGCGAAGCGCCTCGAGACGCCGTAGTCGCTCGCCGGGCTTCTTCGGCATGAAGCCTTCGAACACGAACCGGTCGGTCGGCAGCCCCGAGAGAACGAGCGCGGCCACCGCCGCCGAGGGGCCCGGCACGACACGCATGTCGATCTCCGCGTCGATGCATGCCCGCACGAGCCGGAAGCCCGGGTCGGAGACGGCCGGTGTTCCCCCGTCGCTCACGAGCGCCACGTCCTCCCCCGCAGCGAGCCGGCGCACGAGCTCCTCGGTCCGCTCGCGCTCGTTCCCCTCGAAGAACGAGAGGAGCGGTGCCTTGATCTTCAGCCCGGCGAGGAACCGCCCCGTGCGCCGAGTGTCCTCGCATGCGACGAGGTCGACGTCGCCCAGCACCGCTCGGGCACGCGCCGACACGTCGCCCAGGTTGCCGATCGGAGTCGCCACGAGCCACAAGGTGCCTGTCATGGTTCCAGGGTGACAGGATGAGCTCCGGCCGCCCACGGGCGGAAGCCCACTGCGGAGGCGGTCATGGCGGAGGGACACAAGGACTACTCGGGCACCCCGCTGTGGAGGAAGCTCGGCATCCGACAGGGGTCGCGGGTCGCGCTGATCGGTGGGCCGCCCGGGTTCACCGATCTGCTGGTGCGGCTCGCGCCGCTCCCGCCCGAGGTCACCTTCCTCACGCGCGCGTCCACGGGGTGCGACGTCGTCGTGCTGTTCACGACGCGGCGCCGAGTGCTCGAACGGCGCTTCGCCCGGCTCGCGGCGGCGCTCGAGCCGTCGGGCCGGCTCTGGGTGGCCTGGCCCACGTCGGCGTCGGGTGTCGACACCGATCTGACGTTCGGGGTCGTGCAGGAGCTCGGGCTCGCTGCCGGGCTCGTCGACAACAAGACGGCCTCCATCAGCGAGGTGTTCCAGGGTTGCCAGTTCGTGTACCGCCTCGTCGACCGGCCGGCGAAGGGTCGACCCGCGAACGCCGGGCACGCGGAGCGGCGCCGGTAGGCTGAGGCGGATGTCGGCCGTCCTGGAGCGCTTGAACCGACCGGTGGTGGCCGTCCTCGCCGTCACAGCGATCGCGGGCATCATCAGGTTCGCGGCGATCGACGACCCGGCCGAGATGGTCTTCGACGAGCTGTACTACGCCAAGGCCGGGTGCATCCAGGTCACCGGCGGATCGAACCGCGAGTGTCGCATCGACTCCGACGACGAGAAGTTCTGGCGGGAGCATGAGTGGGACGTGGGCTCCTGGGTGCACCCACCCCTGGGCAAGCTCACGATCGGGCTCGGCATCTCCGCCTTCACGATGGACGCGTTCGGGTGGCGGTTCACGTCGGTGCTGGCCGGCATCGGGGTCGCCGTGTTCACGGCGTTGATGGCGCAGGTGCTGTTCGGCCGCCCGGTGTGGACGTTCGCCGCCGGTCTGTTGATCGCCGTGGACGGCCTGAACGTCGTGCTCTCGCGCACGGCGTTGCTCGACATCCATCTCGCCTTCTGGGTCGCCCTCGGGTTCCTCTGCCTCGTGCTCGATCGGCGATGGATCGATCGCCGCACCCCTACCGACCCGACCACGGACGAGGAGCCCGAGCTCGAGGTCGAGCCCACGACGATGGTCGAGGTGGCGGCGGCCCCGCGCATCCCCTCACCCTTCTGGCGACCCTGGCGATTCGCCGCCGGCGCGGCCTTCGGTGCCG
>JBOGVO010000098.1:0-8511 GCA_050692855.1 Actinomycetota bacterium
CGCCCGAGCTGGCCCGACGTGAAGCTCATGGTCTACGTCACCGAGTGGGGCCGCTTCCTCCGACGGCGCCGAGAGTACGACCGGGGCGTGACGCTCTTCGATCAGGGCCCGATCTACGCCCTGGTGCGGCTGAAGGCCCAGGGCTCGAACGTCACCGGACGGGCGCGGTTCGAGCGATGGTGGGACGAGATGCTCGAGCGCTGGGCGCGCGAGCTCGACGCGATCGTCTGGCTGGACGCGCCCGACGACGTGCTCCGGGCACGCGTCGACGGGCGCGATCAACGGCACACGACGAAGGGCGCGCCGGCCGACGACGGCCGCCGGTTCATCGAGCGGTACCGGCGGCTCTTCGAGGAGACCCTCGAGCGCATCGATGTGCCGGGCGGGCCGCGCGTCGTGCGCATCGACACCGGCATCACCTCCGCCGAGGGCGTGGCGGCAGAGATCGGCTCACTGTCGCGAGGGGCCGTGTCCACGCCGGAGCGGGGCGCCGCGGCGACGTTGCGAGGAGGCGACCGTGGCCGACGCGGGTGAGGCGAGTCGCCTTCGCGTGCTGCACCTGATCCTCGTCGTCGGCGAGACGAACGGGCAGTACAACGAGCACTGCCTGCCCCTGGCCGGCGTACGCGACATCTCCATCTGCTCGTACTTCACCCCGGAGCTGACCCCGCCGCCCGAGATCACGCTGTTCGCCGGCGACGGATCGATCCGCGGGTTCTTCCGAGCGCTCCGCGAGGCGCTCGATGCCGGGGATTACGACATCGTGCACGCCCACGCTCCGCACACGGGGCTGATGTTGACGATGGCGCTGCTCGCGTGGGGGCGGTTCCGGCGCCTGCGCCCCTCGCTCGTGTACACCGTGCAGGACTCCTTCTACGACTACAAGCCGCGGAACCAGGCGATGATGGTGCTGGCGCTCCCGGCGTTCGAACGGGTCGTGTTCTGCAGCCGCTCCGCCTACGAGAGCCTCCCTCGCGTCTGGAAGCGCCTGGTGAGGGGACGGTGGCGCGTCGTCCAGAACGGGGCGGACCTCGAGCGCATCGATCGTGCCCTCGCGTCGGGCGCTCCCGTGCGCGAGAGAGAGGGGTTCTCGATCATCTCCGTCGGGCGGCTCGATCGGGTGAAGGACCCGCTGGGTCTCGTGGAGGCGTTCTCGTGGGTGGCGAGGAAGCACGACCGACTGACGTTCGCCGGGGCCGGCGGGCTCGAGGGCGCGGTGCGGGAGCGGGTGGCCCAGCTCGGCCTGTCGGACCACGTGACCCTGACCGGCCTGATCCCGCGCGACGAGGTGTTCCTGCGGTGTGCCGGGGCGGACGTGTTCGTCTCGACGTCGACCGGCGAAGGGCTGCCGGTCGCCGTGGTCGAGGCGATGGCGGCGGGTTGCCCGGTGATCCTGTCCGACATCCCGCCGCACCGAGAGGTCGCCGACGGCGCCGGCTTCATCCCGATCGTGCCGCTGGGCGACGTCGACGGGTTCGGCCGGGAGATCCGCCGCTTCCGCGAGATGGGCTCCCGCGAGCGGCGTGAGATCGGGCGCCGATGCAGGGAGCACGTCGTTGCCCGGTTCACGCTCGAGACGATGCACGCCACGCTCGACGGCGTCTACCGGGAGCTCGCGCCCCGTGCCGAGACCACGGTGCCGCGGCCGTGATCGTCGAGCTCATCGGATGCAGCGGCGCGGGCAAGACCACCCTGGCCCGCGCGGTCGTGGCTCGCGCACCGGCAGACCCGCCGACGCGGATGGCGCTGGACCTAGTCATGGACCGCCCCTGGCTGCGGCGGATCCGACAGCCCCAGCTCGTCAACCTGCTCGTCGACGCGGCCGTGCTGCCGGCGTTCGTGTCCGGCTGGAGCGATCACGCCGAGCTGACCCGCGTCGCCGGCGACAGGCTGCGCCGCTTCGCCCCGTCGACGTTCGCGAGGCTCGACTACATGGTCAACGTCGAGCGGCGCGTCGGCCTGCAGCGGCTCACGCGGCGGCGGGGGAACGGGGCCGCGATCCTGTCCGACGAAGGCGCCGTGCTCCTGGCCTACCAGCTGTTCGTCTATGCGGAGGGGCCGTACGACCGCGCCGACCTCGAGCGGTTCGTGGCGCTCGTGCCGCTTCCCGACCGCATCGTCTACGTCCGGGCCCCGCTCGACGTGCTCGTCGACCGATCGACGAATCGCGCCGACCGGCGGCGGGAGCTCGCCGCCGGGAGCCGGGCCGAGGTGGAACGCTGGATCGCCCGCGCCCACGAGCTCTTCGAGAGCCTGGCCGCGGTGCCGGCGATCGCGGAGCGCCTGCTCGTCGTCGAGAACGGTGACATCACGCCCGAGGAGCGCGACGCCGTCATCGGCCGCATCGCGGCCTTCGTCGAAGCGCCTTCGTCCGTGGGGATGAGGTGAGCGGCCCGTGCTGATCGCGTTCGTGGGGTCGGAGGCCAGCGGCAAGTCGACGATCATCGACGAGATGGCCCGGCGCCTCGGCGGGCACGGCGGGCACGGCGGGGTCGTGCGCATCCACGCCGGGAAGCCGCCGAGCACCGCGCTCACGTTCGCGCCGCACGCGCTGCTCCCCGCGCTGCGGACGGTCTTCCCCGAGCAACGGACCACGCACGTGGAAGCCCACGATCGTGGATCGTCGGGAGGATCGGTGCCGACCCTGTTCGCGGTGCGCTCGGTGATGCTCGCCTACGAGCGCCGGGCGCTGCTGGCCCGCGCGGCCCGGAGGTCGGCGCAGGGGGCGATCGTGCTGTGCGACCGATTCCCGTCGTCGCGCAACGGCGCCCCCGACGGCCCGCAGCTCGGCGACCTGCTCGAGCGCGGCGGCGTCCGCGGGCGCCTCGCGTCGATGGAGGCGCGGTGCTACCGCGACATCGCCGCTCCCGACCTCGTGGTCCATCTCACGGCCCCGCTCGGCGTGACGCTCGCCCGCAACGCGTCTCGGGACAAGCACGAGCCCGAGGACTACGTGCGCCGGCGGCATTCGGCGGCCTCCGCCCTCGAGTTCGACGGTGTGACCGTCGAGCGCGTCGACACCGACCGGCCGCTCGAGGAAACCGCGCGCGCGGTGGAGCACGCGATCCGTGACGCGATGGGCGCGGTGCGGCCGTGACGCTTCCCACGTTCATCGTGATCGGGGCCGCGAAGGCCGGCACCACCGCCCTGTACTGGTACCTCGCCGAGCACCCCGAGGTGCTCATGAGCGCCGTGAAGGAGCCGAACTACTTCGCCTACGGCCTCGACGACGGTGGACGGCCCCTCTACGGCGATCCGGAGCTCCATCGGTTCCCGGTGCGGACGTCGGCGGCGTACGAGGCGCTCTTCGCGGGCGGGAGGGGCGAGCTCGCGGTCGGCGAGGCGTCGGCGATCTACCTGGAGTGCCCGCAGACGGCGGCGCGCATCGCGAGCGCGATCCCCGACGCGCGCATCGTCTGCGGCCTGCGCGACCCCGTCGATCGCGCCTACTCTGACTATCAGATGTACCTGCGGAGCCGGGGACGCCGCCTCGACGAGCGACGCGAAGTGGCCGCGGGCGCCTCGTGGGCGCGCCCCGATTCCCATTGGGTCCGGATCGGCATGTACCACGAGATGCTCTCCCGCTACTTCGACGTGTTCCCTCGCGAACGCATCCACGTGTACCTGTTCGACGATCTGCTGCGGGAGCCGGCCGGCGTTCTCAGCCACCTCTACGGGTTCGTCGGCGTGGACCCGTCGTTCACCCCCGACACGGACACGCCGCACAACGTCGGAGGGGTGCCGTCCAACATGGCGCTGGAGCGGGTCCTCACGAGCGACGGCCTGCGCCGGGTGGTCGAGCCGCTGATCCCCCGGCGCGTGGCGAACCGGGTTCGGCAGCTCCGCACGAAGAACCTCAGGAAGGCTCCGCCGTTGCCTCCGGCGTTGAGGGAGCAGCTCGCCGCGTGCTTCCACGACGACATCGTGCGCACGTCGGAGCTGATCGGCAGGAACCTGGACGCCTGGCTCGCACCCACCCGGGTGTGAGCCGGGAACACCGCTGAACCTGCCTGCTAGCGTGCGACCGATGGCATCCGGGTCTCGCCCGCCTCCGACGCACGCGCGCGACGGTGACGGCCGCCCGGGTAAGCCCGTCGCGCTCGAGACCCTGCCCCCCGAGACCGCCTTCGTGATCTCCGCGCTGCGCGCCAGGTACGGCGGTCCCGAGGCGCTCACGGGAGCGCCTGGACGCGCGCCGGATCCGGGTGCCACGCTGGAGCTGATGCGCCGCCACGCCGTGGAGCCGCTCGTGGTGCAGGCGATCGAGGAAGCCGGCGTGTCCGTCGCCGAGGAGCTCGAGGTCCCGCTCCGCGACGTCGCGCGGCGGACCCGGGTCGCGAACCTCGAGGCGACCGGGGAGCTGATCCGGGTCCTCGATCTGCTCGGCGAGGCGAACATCCGCGCCCTCCCGTACAAGGGTCCCGTGCTGGCCGCGGCCGCCTACGGCGACCTCGGCCTCCGGCGATTCGTCGATCTCGACGTGCTCGTCGAGCGCGAGCACGTCATGGGGGCTCTCGACCTGCTCGAGCGCGACGGCTATCGCGCCGTCCCGTCCCTCAGTCCTCGTCAGCTCCGGGCCACGATCGAGAACGGCCACGACCGCGAGCTGATCAAGGACGACCGCCACGTCGTCGAGATCCAGTGGGCCGTCGCCGACGCCTCGAACCGCCTGCCGCGCTCGGTCGGCCCGCTCATCGACCGAGCGGCCACGATCTCGATCGCCGGCCGGCAGGTGCCGACCCTGGCGCCGCACGACCTCGTGATCGTGCTCGCGATCCACGGCAGCATGCACCTGTGGGAGCGCCTGGCGTGGGTGTGCGATCTCGCCGAGACCATGCGAGCGGCCGGTCCCCTCGATCCCGCTGCCTTGGAACGCCTCGCATCCGGCGCGGGCGGCCGGCGGATGCTGCTCCTGGCCGTCGCGATGGTCGATCGGATCCTCGGCGCCGTCCCGTCGCCGGAGTTGCTCGCGGCGGCGGAAGCGGACCCTCGCACCCGGATGCTGGCAGACAGCCTCGTGCCGCTCGTGCTGGGCGGGGACCCCCGAGGGGCGCCCGCATCCACGCGGCTCCGCCTCTCGATGGCGCTCGCGGAACGCCGAGCCGACTCGGTGCGGAAGGCGTGGCGTTCGCTCGTCACCCCGACCGCCTCCGACTGGAAGACGGTTCCGCTCCCCGACGTCCTGTGGCCCCTGTACTACCCGGTGAGGCTCGCCAGGCTCGCGGGGTCCTACGTGATCGGGGATCGTCGCCCGGGGGACGTCGACGTCTTCGACTGATTCCCTAAAGAGGAGCCCTCGTCAAGAGGGGACCCGTCATCCGCTCCTCGACTTGACCGCGACGGTCGCGACTTCGACGATGTCGGCTGGGGAAGGCCGCCTCGTTGTCGCGCCTCGAGCGCTGACCTGAACATGCCCCGAGAGGGCCTGGTGAGGGGCCTTCCCCACCTTCCTCGATCGCCGTCGGCTCCTGACCTCCTCGGGCACCGTCCACCGCTCCGCGATGATCGCCTTGGCCTCCCGCTGGCTGACTGGCC
Organism: Actinomycetota bacterium; assembly: GCA_050692855.1. Lineage (GTDB taxonomy): Bacteria > Actinomycetota > UBA4738 > UBA4738 > HRBIN12 > JAOUEA01. Next base: position 5,536 of record JBOGVO010000098.1, read on the forward strand.
TGCCGTCGGTGTCGCGCAGCTCGTAGGGTGTGCCCCGCGCGAGCACCACCCACGCTCGCTCGGCGAGATGCGCCGCCACCACGCAGAGCGCCTTCAGGTGGTTCGCCCCGCGCTCGACCATCTGGCGGTGGTAGATCTGGGCGAGCTGCGGATCGATGGTTCGCGCGACGTCCGCCGAGCGCAGCAGCTGCGAGCGCAGCAGCGACGACCCGGCCTTCGACATCGGCTGGGACTTGCGGTCGGTCTCCCCGGTCTCCGAGGCCTTCGGCGCCAAGCCCGTGAAGCTCCTGACCTGCGAGGCGTTCTCGAACCGGTGCGCCCGGCCGATCACCGCCTGCAACACCGGCCCGCCCACCTCGGCGATGCCGGGCAGCGACCGGGCGAGCGCGTCTGGATCCACCTCGCCGTAGGCTCGCTCCCTCGCCGCGGCGTGACCGGCGAGCTCGACCTCGATCGCGCGCAGCAGCCGGACCTCGGTCGCGACCTCGGCGGCGAGGTCGGCCATCGCCGCCGCCTCGGCACCGTCGTAGAGCGCCACGGAGGCTCGGGCCGCCTCCACCCACTGGATCGCCCGCTCGGAACCCTGGTGGTTGTGCGAGGCCTTGACGATCACCGACGTCAGCCGCGCCGCACCGGCCCTCAGCAGGGCGTTCGGGTCCGCGTAGCGCTCGAGCACGACGAGGTCGGCTCGCCCGATGTCCCCGGTGAGCGGGCTCATCGGCAACAGGGTCCGCACGAGGTCCTTCATCCGGCGCTTGTGCGTCGCGGCCGCTCTGGTGAGACGGTCGCAGGCGCGGACGCGACGGTCGAGCGAGGCCCGATTCGCGCCAGGCAGCTCGACCGGCCGGAGACCGCCGGGGTCGACGAACGCGAGGCGAGCCAGCGTCACCGCGTCGATCGCGTTGGACTTCGCGTGACGCGAGAAGAACCGGCGCAGGTCGGCGGCCTTGGCCGAGGAGACCCGGTAGACGGTGTGGCCCCGACGGCCGAAGAAGACCGCCACCGGCAGCCAGGCCGGGCCGGTCGGCTCGACCACGATCTCCAGGCGGGTGCCGTCCGGCGCTCCGCGGAGCGCCGCATCCTCGAGCTCGCGGAAGCTCTCCACCGTCGGCACGCACCGCCGCCGACAGACCTGCTCGCCACCGGGGTCCAGCACCACGGCGGTATGGGCGCTCGAGATCCCGAGATCGAGTCCCACCACCCTCCGCTCGTTCATCTCGCCCTCCTTCCCGGGGCCGCGCGATCGCCTTCCCGGCCCGGGTCCAAGAGCAGGCGCGCGTCGGCCACGGCCCCAAGGTGGATGAGCCCGAACCACGGGCTCCCACTCATGTGCTGCAATCGGGCCCGACCGCTCGAGGCCGGCCCACTTCCCTCAACCGGGGCCACCGTGGCCGGACCGGAGAAGGCCATCAGTCGAACGAGGCTCAGCGCTGCGCGCTTCCCTCAGAACGGGTTTCGACGCCTCTTCCCGGACCAACCGGGTTGACCATCCAACCCAGGGACATCTCGCCTATCAAGGACCGATGTCCCTTACATGAACGGCTGCGGTGACGCTCAGCGCCACTCGGCGGCGTCGGGCTGGTGACGCGCGTCGCCGGAGTCGCCGTTGGTCGAAGGCTCGCCGGCAGGCGCCGGCGCCGAGGCCGTCTCCGACGTCTGCACGTCGACGACCTCGTCCTGAGCATCCACCTCGGCCAGGTGCCAGTCGGTCTCGTCGGGCTCGGCCTCGGGCTCCTCGCTCGAGCCCCTGCGGGCGTGTTCCTTGCGCGCCTTGCGGGTGGGCTTGCGGTAGCTGGCGTCTCGGGAGCTGTAGTACCGGCCGTAGGGCGTCTCCTGTCCCGGGTCCAGGTTGTTGAGGATGCCCCCGACGATCAGCCCGCCCACGCGCTCCAGCTGGTGGCGCAGGTGGATCGCCGTCTGGCGGGTGGTCTTCGACCCGTCGACCACGACCAGGATGCCGTCGACCTTGGGCGCGAGCTCGAGCGCGTCTGCCACGACGAGCGACGGAGGGCTGTCGATCAGCACGAAGTCGGCGACCGATCGGAGCGTCGCCAGCACGTCCTCCATCGTCGTCGACGACAGCAGCTCGGCCGGGTTCGGCGGGATCGTGCCAGACGACATCACCTTGAGCCGGTGCAGCATAGTGTTCGAGACGGCCTCGCGCGGCGACGCGGTGTGCCGCAGCACCTCCGTGAGACCCACGTCGCCGTCGAGCCCGAAGAATTTGTGCAGGCGGGGCTTGCGCAGGTCGGCCGAGATCACGACCACCCGCTTGCCGGTCTGCGCCAGGGCCGCCGCGAGGTTGGCGGTCGTGGTTGTCTTGCCGTCGCCCTCGCCGGGCCCGGTCACGAGCAGCACCTTGATGTCCTCGCGCGAGGCGATGTACATCAGCGTCGTGCGGGCGGTGCGATAGGCCTCGGCCGTCACGGTGTCGGGCGCGGCGATCGTGACGAGCCTCGCCTCGTTGCGGTTCCGCCACGACGACACCCGCGGCACGACGGCCAGCACGGGCGCCCCGATCGCCGCCTCCATGCCCTCACGGCGCCCGAGCCGTTCGTCGAGACGCTCCCGCACGAACGCGAACCCGATGCCGAGGGCGAGCCCCACGATGCCGGCGAGCACGCCGGTCGTGACGTAGTCCTTGTTGGATGGCACGGTCGGGAGCGAGGCCGGCAGGGCGATCTGCGCGGGGTTCGGAGAGGCGGCCGGCGCGCTGAACAGCTGCAGGCGGGCGGTGTCGATCGCCCGCTCCTCCGCATCGATATGGTCCTGGAGATCGGCTCGGTCGGCGGGGTGACCGACGGTCGCCGCAAGCTGATCCTGCAGCTCCGCGATCCGTTCCTCCGACGAGGCGATCTGCTGCTCGACGCTCTTGCGAGCCGAGTCCGCAGAACGCCGGGCGAGCGTCTCGCGGTCGTTCACGTACGCGTTGGCGAACGCATCGGCGCACTCCTGCGCCTCGACGGGATCCAGCTT
>JBOGVO010000099.1:0-7162 GCA_050692855.1 Actinomycetota bacterium
CCCCAGGGTGATGCCGGCGACCGCGACCGAGCCAGCGTCGCCGAATCCTGTCGCGAGGCCGTGGGCGCCGGCCGCGGTCGTGTATTCGCCGGAGGTCACGCCGGGCTCGGCCCATGCCGTGCGACCCCCGACGTCGATATCGAGCGCCCGCATCGCGGAGAGATCGAGCGTGATGCCGCCCTCGGACTCGCTGTGACCGGCGATGCTGTGGCCGCCGCTTCGGACGGCGAGCTCCACGCCGGACTCGCGCGCGAGCGAGACCACGTGCGCGACGTCGGTCGCGTCGGCCGCCCGCGCGATCACCGCCGGCCGACGGTCCATGCCCCCGTAGAAGAGGGTTCGGGCCTCGTCGTACGCATCATCGCCGGGCGCGATGACTCGCCCGTGCATGGCGTCGCGGAGGTCGGCGATCGAGATGGTCGATCGCATGCTCATGTGTCGTGCCTCGACTTCAGGTGGTCGTTTAGTCGGTCGAAGAAGATCAGCGAGCCTCGCATCGCTCGCGAGTACTCGTCGGCGGGCAGGTTGCCGGTCTGGGTGAAGGTCATCTGCGTCTTGCCCTCACCGATGTCCTCCAGGACGACCGTCATCACCTCGACATCGCCGTTCTCCGGGTCCTCGGGGTCGACGAGCGTGAGCACGAGGCGCTCTGGCTCATCGACCTCGCGGTACTCCCCCGAGAACGGGATCTCGATGCGGTCGGGACCGTGGAACATCGTCGCGCTCCACGCGCCGCCGGGGCGGACGTCCATCGACACCGTGTCGACCGGCATCGAGGAGCCGTGCTCCCCGAACCAGGTCGTGAAGCGCTCGGGCTCGATCCACGCCTTGAACACCAGCTCTCGAGGCGCGTCGAAGATGCGGACGATCGTGATCCCCTCCGCGCTGCTGACGGCGGAGACCACTCCCTCAGGGGGCGGCGCGTCACTCATCGTTGGCTCCTTCCATCGACCGTCGTTCCTTCTCCCGTTCCTGTTCGATGTATGCCTCCAGCCGGTCGAGCCGGCGTTCCCACCGCTCTCGGCAGGTCTCGATCCACTGGGTCGCTTCGTCCATCTGTTCGGGCCCGAGGCGGCATTCCCGAGTGCGACCGAGCTTCTCGGTGGTCACGAGCCTCGCTTCCTCGAGGACGCGCACGTGCTTCAGCACGCCCGGCAGCGAGATGCCGTACGGCCGAGCGAGCTCGGTGACCGAGGCGGGGCCCGTCGAGAGGCGCTCGAGGATGTCGCGACGCGTCGGATCCGAGAGCGCCGAGAACGTCCGGTCGAGCGTTTGAGACTGAACCATATAGTTAAGTATCCTTCCGACCGGACCGAGTGTCAACTTCGCGTGAGCCTGCTCGACCCACGCCCTCGGGGTCTGAGACGATTCGAGCGTGAGCACGGAGCATCCGATGATCCAGTCTGTCTCCGAGGAGGCCCGGGTCACGCCCATCGAGCTCTTCTTCGACCTCGTCTTCGTGTTCTCATTGACGCAGGTCACCGCCCTCATGGCAGCCGATCTCACGGTGCACGGGCTGGTGCGAGGGCTGCTGTTGCTCGCCCTGCTCTGGTGGTGCTGGGTGGGCTACGCGTGGTTGGGCAACGTGGTGCGCGCGGACGAAGGCATCGGACGCGTGACGATGTTCGGCGCCATGGCCGCGATGTTCGTGCTCGCGGTCACGGTGCCCGAGGCCTTCGACGACCTGCCCGGCGGCCTCTCGGGACCCGTCGTGGTCGCGGTCGCCTACCTCATGGTGCGCCTGCTGCACCTCTCGATCTTCTGGCTCGCCGCCGGGGCCGGCGATGACGCCGGACTGCGTCGCCAGCTCATCCGCTTCGCGCCGTCGGTGCTCGGGAGCACGGCGCTGCTGCTCGTCGCGTCGCAGCTCGAGGGCACGGAGCAGACCGCCGTCTGGGCGGCGGTCCTCGTCGTCGACTACGCCGGCACGATGCTCGCGGGGGCTTCGGGTTGGCGGCTGAACTCCGCCGCTCACTTCGCCGAGCGGCACGGCCTGATCCTGATCATCGCGCTCGGCGAGTCGATCGTCGCGATCGGAGCGGGCGTCGCGCACGAGCCCATCTCGTGGCCCATCATCGCGGCGTCGATCCTCGGGCTGACGGTGGCGGCATGCCTGTGGTGGGCGTACTTCGACGTCCTCGCGATCGTGGCCGAGCGAGCGCTGCATCGGGCGGAGGGGGAGGAACGGGCGCGCCTGGCCCGCGACTCGTACAGCTACCTGCACCTGCCGATGATCGCGGGCGTCGTGCTCGGCGCCCTCGGGCTCAAGAAGGTGCTGGAGTACGTGTCGGACACGAGCCACCATGAGCTCACCGAGCCGCTTGCGTCGATCCCGCTCTTCGCGATGTACGGAGGCGTTGCGCTCTACCTCCTCGCCCACGTCGGGTTCCGATACCGCATCTGGCACCACGTGTTCGTGCAGCGGGTGGTCGTCGCCTTCGTGGTGCTGGCGCTCATCCCGTTCGCGGCGCAGATCCCCGCCCTCGCGGCGCTCGCGGGTCTCGCGGCGGTCCTGGTCGGCCTGATCGCGTTCGAGTCGCTGACGAACGCCGAGTTCCGCGACCGCGTGCGTCACGAGGACGACCGCGCGCCGGGGTGAGTCCTCGCGCGGATCAGGCGGTTCGAGGGTCGAGCTGCCAGTGGTTGGTACGCAGGGTGCCCGAGAGCCCCTCGACGTCGACGGTCTCGATGAACGAGAAACCGAGCGATCGACAGATGCCGTTGGAAGGTGCGTTCGTGACACCGGGGTAGGCGTGGATCGTGCCCCATCGCCCGTCGGCTCGTGCCCGCTCGAGGATCGCGGCGGTCGCGGCTCGGCCGAGCCCCTGCCCCTGGAACTCCGTGAGCACCATCCAGCCGATCTCGCTGATCGTCTCGCCGTGTTCGTCGTGCTGCCAGATGCAGACGCTGCCAGCAGCCTGGCCGTCGTCGGTCTCGATCACCGAGATCCACCCCCGATCGTGCTCGACCGCGTCGACGTCCTCTCGGATCTTGGCCGGGATGCCTTCCCTGGGCTGCGGGCCGCCGAGCTCGGACATCATCACGGGGTCGCAGCGCAGCCGTTCCCACAACCGTTCGTCGAGGGTGACGTCTCGGAGTTCCATCTGCTCATCGAGCCTACCGGCCGGCGCCGACACCGGGCTTCGACGATACCGTGAGGCCGAGGAACGACCGATGGAGGGGAGCTCGATGAGCGCAGAACGTTACCTGTCGGAGACGACGCTGTTCCCGGGACCGTGGTACCGGCGATCGCCGTACTTCGAAGCCACGGTGCGGGCGGGGTGCAAGGCGTACGACGTCTACAACCACACCCTGCTGCCCGGCTACTACGACGACCCCAACGTCGAGTACGAGCACCTGCTGTCGAGCGTCGTGCTGTGGGACGTCGGCGCCGAATGGACGGTCGAGGTCAGCGGTGCCGACGCCGACCGGCTGATCGACATGCTCACGTGCCGCGATCTCAGCACGTGCGCCGTGAAGCAGGGCAAGTACATGCTCGTGACCGCGCACGACGGCGGCATCGTGAACGACCCTGTGCTGCTGCATGTGGACGAGGGGCGATGGTGGATGCAATGCGCCGACTCCGATGCCGGTCTCTACGCGCTCGGCGTCGCCACCGGCCTCGGTCTCGACGTGAACGTCTTCCATCCCGACGTCTACCCGATGCAGGTGCAGGGGCCGGCCTCCCCGGCCACGCTCGAGAAACTGGTGGGGCCGGCCATCTACGACCTGCGGTACTACTGGTGCGACCGGTTCGAGATCCGCGATATGCCGGTGGTGATCAGTCGCACGGGATTCACCGCTGCCCCCGGGTTCGAGGTCAACTGCCTCGACTTCTCCCACGGCGACGCGTTGTGGAACGCGGTGCTCGAGGCGGGCGAGGAGCACGGCATCCGGGTCGCAGCGCCGAGCATGGCCAAGCGCATCGAGGCCGGCATGATGAATTACGGATCGGACATGACGATCGAGCACAACCCGTTCCAGATCATGGGGCTCGAGCGTCTGGTCGAGGAACAGCCCCAGGACTACATCGGCAAGGACGCGCTCGAGCGCGTCCGTCGCGAGGGCGTGCGGGACAAGCTCGTCGGTATCGAGTTCGCGGCCGACGGCGGGTTCGAGATCGACCCAGCGGACTTCTGGCCGGTCTTCCACGACGGGAAGCAGGTCGGCCGCGTCACCGATGCCGTGTGGTCGCCCCGGCTCGAGCGGAACATCGGCTACGTGTGGGTGCCGGTCGAGCTCTCGGAGCCGGGCACCCGGCTCGACGTCGAGTCTCAGCACGGCCACCTGACCGGCACGACCGCCGCGATCCCGTTCGTCGATCCGAAGAAGCAGGTGCCCGCCGCGTCGCTCCGGTGATCGGACTCCCGCGGGCAGGTTGCCCCGCTGGCCAGAGTTACCGCCCGACGTTCGCGGTGCACACGGCGAGGGTGAACACCCGGTGCAGGTCCACGAAGACGTCGGGTCGCACGGTCGGCGTGGTCTGACCGTTGATCGACACCACGACGGAGCGACGGCCGTCGCGCGAGGCCGCCATGAACTGCGTGTAGCCGGGAGTGTTGCCGGTGTGGCCGAACATCGTGCCGCACCGCGTGGCGTACCGGAAGATCGCGAGGCCGGCGGCGTTGCGCCCGGGCCCGGTCGGCTCAGAGCCACCGGCGATGAAGTCGAACTGCGCAGCCTGGGTACCCGCGTCGAACAGGGTTCGTCCTACGTAGCCGCGGATGAACCGGTTCTGTTCGAGCGGCGTCGAGACGATGCCGCCGGAAGCCCAGGCATAGCCCGCCGCGAAGACCTCGCTCACATCCACGTGGTCGCCTTGGTCGTCGAAGTCGTAGCCGCGGATGTACGGCGCAGGCATCTCCACGCCGCTGGGCAGGCTCGTGTCGCGGAGCCCCAGGGGTCGCAGGACCTCGTCGCGGAGCACGCGCTCGTACCGGTGACCGGTGACTTTCGCCGCCATGAGGGCGACGACGATGTTGTCGGAGTTCGAGTAGCGGTACTCCGAGCCAGGGTCGAACTCGAGGTCCTCGTCGGCGACGAATCCCAGCAGCTGCCGAGGCGCGACCGGGTCGTCCAGGTGCGCCAACAGGTGGTCCACGAAGGCTTGACTCGCCGAGAAGTCCGGGATCCCGCTCGTGTGGTGCAGCGCCTGGGCGAGCGTGACCTCTGCCCATGCGTCGGGAGCCCACGGCAACAGCTCGCCGATCGTGTCGTCGAGCGAGAGCAAGCCCTGCTCCACGAGCGAGAGGGCGACCCCTCCGCTGTAGGCCTTGGCGGTGCTCGCGATGCGCATGTGCTTCCAGGGTTGCATCGGCGCGCCGGTTCGCACGTTCGCCACCCCCGCGTGGAAGACGCGAAGAGCGCCGCCGCGCTGCACGATCACGATCGCGCCGGGCGGTCCTTCGGGTCGTTCGGTGAGGTGATCGATCGCTCGCTGGAGCACGCCGCCTTCCGATCGAGACGGACGGGCGATCGCGGGGAGTGCCGATGCGAGCAGGACGGCCAGAACGAGCGACGATGCCAAGGCGATGCGTCGGGGGGACATCGTTCGACCCTAGATGTTCGACGTCGCAGAGGTCAACGGGCTGCCTCTACCCGAGGCTCATCGGTCGGGTTTCCCGCGGCGTCGTCGTAGGGTGGGGGGCATGGTTCGCGCGCCCGAAGACCTGGAGCTCCGCCTCGAAGAGCACCGACGGGAGCTCACCGCCTACGCCTACCGCATGCTGGGCTCGGCGTTCGAGGCCGAGGACGCCGTGCAGGAAACCATGCTGCGCGCGTGGCGCGGCTTCGAGGCGTTCGAAGGCCGCTCGGCACTGCGCTCGTGGCTGTATCGCATCGCCACGAACGTCTGCCTCGACATGCTGACCGGGAAGGAGCGGCGCGCCCGTCCGATGGATCTGGCGGACCCGCGCACGGCGGACGAGCAGCTCGGCCAGCCCCTCCCCGAGGACACGTGGATCCTGCCGATCCCCGATGAGCGCGTGCTGCCGGTAGGCGGCGATCCGGCCGAGATCGCCGAGGCCCGTGAGACGATCCGCCTCGCGTTCATCGCTGCGTTGCAGCATCTGCCGCCGAACCAACGCGCCGTGCTCGTGCTCCGCGACGTGTTCCGCTGGAGAGCGTCCGAGGTCGCCGAGTTGCTCGACACGTCGGTCGCGTCCGTCAATAGTGCCCTCCAGCGCGCCCACGCCACGCTCGAGGCCGCCGACGTGAACCCGACCGAGGCGAGCCCGCCGCTGGATGCCGAGCAGCGCTCGCTGCTGGCTCGCTATGTCGACGCGTTCGAGCGCTACGACATGGACTCCCTCACGTCGCTGCTGCGCGAAGACGCGGCCTGGTCGATGCCGCCCTACGAGCTGTGGTTGCGGACGCACCGCGACATCACGGCCTGGTGCCTCGGGCCCGGTATCGGATGCAAAGGCTCGCACCTCATCCAGGTCGAAGCCAACGGGTCGCCCGCGTTCGCCCAGTACAAGCCGAGCCCGGCGGGCGGGCACGAGCCGTGGGCCTTGCAGGTGTTGGAGATCTCAGGTGATCGGATCGCAGGGATCAGTTTCTTCCTCGACACCGCGCACCTGTTCCCGCTGTTCGGGCTGCCCGGCCGTCTCGACGCCTGACCGCCGGATCACCGGGAGCAGGTCGACGAGGCCGACCAGCGCGAGCAGGTCCTGCACCTCACCGCATGCGTTCCGCAACCGGATCCGCCGCCCGAGCCGGAGCGCCGTGAGCTGCAGCCTGGCCAGGGCATCGATCGTCGCGGCATCGGGCTCCTCGAGCTCGCTGATGTCGAAGATCACCGGGCCCGAGCCCCCGCGCCGGAGCAGCCCGTGGACGCGAGCGCACAGCGCCGGGATGTCCCCGCGCGCGATGGGGCCCCGCAACATCACGATGGTCGTCATCCGCCCGTGCAGACCGAACGCGCGACCCGAACTCATCGCACCTCGCCGACGAGGAGGCTGAGGGGCTCCCGGCGTGAGCTCCGACCGGCCTCGTCTGCTCCCTCGGGCGTAGGCCGGAAGCCTCCCATGGGCCGACGACGCTCCGCCGTCGCTCGCGCACCATGGTGGTGAAGGGATTCGCCGGAAGGCACGAGGAGGTGTTCGATATGGAGATGACCATGCTGGCGACGTGGGCGGGAGGCGGACCGGGTCCGTGGTTC
>JBOGVO010000100.1:0-13194 GCA_050692855.1 Actinomycetota bacterium
GCCTGGCGGCGGGCCTCGAGCCCACCCTCGCGGTGCCGGAACACCGGGTGCAGCGGCCCTCCGGGTAGCGCACGTTCCGCAAGGAGGAGATGCGAGCGGAGCTGCACGCCTCGGGGCTCCGGACTCGGCGCCGCCACGCCCACGACGCCTATCGCCGGTTGATGACCAGCTGAATCAGCGGTGTGCCGGGCCATTCCCCGCGGGTCTCCGACGGCCGTCAGTCGACGTCGTCGCCGGTGGGCATGTCGACCGCGCGAACCTCGGAGGCCGCCGATCCCTCTGGATGTCTTTGCGGAACGTCGATCGCCGACATGGCTTGGCCTCCTGGGAGCATGGTGCGTCACGGAAGGATGGATGATCCGGCGTCTCGGAGAGCAGTCTCTTCGGTCAACTGCTCGGATGCCATTAGGTTCCTTGGGCCCGTTGGGCGGGATCGGCTGAGAAGGAGATGCGACCGCGCTTCTTGGCGACGAGCCAGGCGGGGTTCCGGGCGTTCAGGCGCAGGCTCAACAGCTTTCCCTGCACCCATCGCACTCGCCCTGTGCCCCCGTACCGTTCCTGCACCATGCGGCTCTCCCGCTCCATCGTGGCCGGGTCGAGCGAGATCTGGGCAGAGTGCAACCGGAAGCGTCCCAGGGTGTGGTGCACGATCAACGGGTGCTGGCGACGCAACGCACGGGCGTACCAGTCGTAGTCGCCGCAGTTCCGGTAGGCGAGGTCGAAGGGCCCGATCGCGTCGAAGAACTCGCGCCTGGCCCACACCGTCTGCTGGGGGATCGTCGACCAGCCGATGCCCGCATACGAGGCGAGTGAGACGCGGACCGGCTGCATGCGACCGAGCAGCTCCCCCCGGGGGCCGGTGTACTCGACCCTGCCACACAGCCACCCCGCCTTCGGCTCGCGCCGGAAGGCATCGACGATCGCCGCGACCGCCCCCGGGCCGATCTCGTCGTCGGCGTTGATGTAGCCGACGATGTCGCCCTCGACCTCGGCCAAGCCCTTGTTCACGGCGTCGTACATGCCCTGGTCGTCCTCGGACCGCAGGACCCGTGTCGGGAAGTCGGCGGCGATCTCCAACGTCCGGTCGGTCGAGCCGCCGTCGACGAGCACATGATCGATCCGAACGTCGTCGGAGGCCTGTGTCCAGATGGACTCGAGCGTCTGCCGAAGGAACTCCTCTCCGTTCAGTACCGGCGTCACGACGCCGAAGCGAACGGGCGCTCGATCCGAGTCCATCCCACCTCCATCTCGTCCGCGGCGCCGCGGGCAGGCGGTGCCGAACGATCTCTCGCTCCGTTCGAAGCTTCCTGTACGGTACCGACCCGATGACGTCCTCACGCCCGATCCTGGTGACCGGGTCGCATCGATCCGGCACGGGATGGGTCGCGCGCGTCCTGTCGGGGTCGCCGTCGCCGGTGCACTATCTCTGGGAACCCTTCAGCGTGCTGACTCGCCCCGGCATCTGCGCGGCGAGGTTCCGCGTCTGGTTTCCCTACCTCAGCGTCGAGAACGAAGAAGCCTACCTCGCACCCGTCGGCGACACGGTCGCCCTGCGGTACAACCTCTCCGCGGAGCTGAGGTCGCTCCGATCGCCGAAGGACGTCGCGAGGATGCTCCGCGATCGTCGGGCGATGCAGGGAGCGGCGCAGGCGGGCGCGAGAGCCCTGCTCAAGGATCCGATCGCGTTGTTCTCGGCGGAGTGGCTCGTCGATCGGTTCGACGCGGAGCCCATCGTGTTGATCCGGCACCCGGCGGCGTTCGCATCCAGCATCGTCCAGCACGGGTGGCGTCATCCCTTCGGCGACTTCCTCGCCCAGCCGTTGCTGATGCGGGATCGACTGGAGTCGGAGCGCGATGAGATCGAGCGGTTCGCGGCTGATGAGCAGCCCCTGTTGGACCAGGCGATCCTGCTCTGGAACCTCCTGCACCGGGAGATCGCTCGCATCCGGACGGCCCGTCCCGACTGGATCTTCCGACGGCACGAGGATCTCAGCGCCGAGCCGTTGGACGGGTTCGCCGACCTCTATCGACGGCTCGGTCTCGTCGACGACGGCTCACTCGCGGGGGTCGTCGAGCACTACAGCGGCGCGTCGAACCCCGCCACCGTCCGAAGTGCGGGAGCGCAGCGTCGGGACAGCAAGGCAGCGCTCTCGTTGTGGAAGCAGCGCCTCGACGCGGCCGCCATCGCCCGCCTGAGGGACGGCACCGCGGAGGTCGCCGCCGCGTTCTACACCGACGACGACTGGTGAGCGTCACCCGGGGCCGGACTGGAGCCATATTCGAGCCGCGACCCCGAGCGCTACGACCCGAAGATGACCGAGACCTCGTCCATGAGCCCTCGGAACCAGTCGTCGGAGCGATCGGGCTTGCCTCCGAGCACCAGGGCGGCCTTGTTCGAGATCGACCCCGTCGCCACCGACTTGGCCTTCACCTCGACGCCATCGACGAGCAGCCTGACGCGGTTCGCGGTGCGCAGGCACTCGAGATGGTGCCAGGTTCCGTCTGTGACTACGGGACCGCCCTTCACCACGCCGTTGGCTTTCGTGCCCTTGAACTGGCAGTACCCGGTGCCGGTGTAGAGGACCTCCATCTTGTAGATCGAACCCTGGGCCTTCTTCCGCACGATGTCGTAGTCGAACTCATCGCGGCTCGGCGCCTGTGTCACCTTGATGTACGCCGAGAGCGTGATGTCCCGGGTGCCGGGGTTCAGGCTCGCGTCGTTGGGGATGACCACGAGCGAGCTCGATCCGTTGAACGAGTACGCGCGACCGCTCCAGCCCGATGCGGAGAACGAGACGTGCTCGAGGGAGCCGTCGTTGTCGAAGGCCGAGGCGTCGTTCATCGTGGTGCCGGAGGTCTCGTCCATGTGCCAGAGACCGACCGTGCTCGCCGTCGCCGTCGCCGGCAGCGTCATCACCACGAGCGATGCGATCGTCACCAACGCGCGAAGCGCGTACCTCATGCCTGCTCCTCCTCGTGTCGTTGCTGTAGGCCGGCCGTCCCGGCGACGCAACGCTACGAGTGAATCCGGAGCGCGGTCAAGACCGATCTCGCGACGGCGCTCAGTCGCCGAGCGAGACGGTCACCCAGGTGTTTGAGCACCGTCACGGTCTCGGCGAGCGTCTGGGTCGGTACCCTGGGCGGGCCATGCGACCGCTGTTCCTGCTCTCACTGCCCCGTTCGGGATCGACGCTCCTGCAGCGCATCCTGGGCGCGCACGGCTCGGTCGCGACCTCGCCCGAGCCCTGGCTCCTGCTCCCGCAGGTGTACGCCCTTCGGGAATACGGAGCCTTCGCCGAGTACGGCCAGGTGCCCTCGTCGCGCGCGATCCGCGAGTTCGCCGGACGACTCCCCGGGGGCGAGACGGCCTACCTCGAGGCCGTGCGGGCGTTCGCGATGGACCTGTATGGGCGGGCGACCGACGCGACCGACGCGACCGACGCGACGGCCGGCGTCGAGTACTTCCTCGACAAGACGCCTCGCTACCATTTCATCGCCGACGAGCTGTTCCGCATCTTCCCGGACGCGCGCACCGTCTTCCTGTGGCGGAACCCGTTGTCGGTGGTCGCGTCGATCGTCGACACCTGGTCGGGTGGCCGGTGGAAGCTGGAACGGTGGCACGACGATCTGCACGAGGGTCCCCCGAACCTCGTGAACGCGTTCCGCGGCCATCGCGACGGCAGCTTCGGCCTGCGCTTCGAAGACCTCGTCGCGTCGCCCGATCGGGTGCTCCCCGACCTCTTCGCCTTCCTGGGCCTCGAGTTCGATCCCCAACTGCTCGAGGGGTTCGCCTCGGTGCGCTGGGACGCTCGCATGGGCGACCCGACCGGCACCGAGCGATATGAGGGCCTGAGCACGGAGCCGCTCGACAAGTGGAAGGCCACGATCAGGGGTCCGGTACGCACGAGGTGGGCCCGTTCCTACCTCACCTCGCTCGGATCCCCGGTGCTGGCGGAGATGGGCTACGACCTGGACGAGCTGCTCGGCGAGGTGGATTCGCAGCCGGGCGGTCTCGGGTCGGTGCCCGGGGACACGGCCGCTTCGATCTCGGCGGCGGCCCGGCGGTCGGGGCGACGGGCGGCCGCGAGGTTCCTGTGGAGCGGACCTCGAACCTGACGCTCAGCCCGCCGAGGCGTCGAACGGCCACACCTCGAGGCCGTGCACGGCGTTGCGAAGGTCGTTCGAGACCACGACGTGCTTCACGATCTCCGGCGGGTCGGCTCGGTAGACCGTCACCGTCGCGGGCGAGGAGCCGGCGACGAACGTGCGCTCGTCGACGATCGCCAGGCCCCGTCCGAACGCCTGCCGGGCCTTGTCACTCGTCAGATCGGTGTGCGTGAGGTCGGACCGGTCGTGTGTGGGCACCGGGTAGGACCGGACGACCTTCCCCCTCCGCGAGACGAACGCCACCTGGTCGGTGGCGGTGTGGTTCAGCAACACCCCGCCCCGGAACGGCGTCGCGTTGTGGGTGCCGTACGGGATCGAGGCGTATCGCTCCAGCCGGTCTCCGACTCCGATCCGCCACAGCGTGCCGAGGCCGACCCCCGAGGCGTAGATGCCCCGATCGTCGACGTGCACGTTGTTGATGTGGCTGGTGTCACCGGGCGCCGGTCCGTGCCGATCGTTCGGATCGAACACCCTGAAGCTCGGCCGTGGCCTCAGGCGGAGGCGGCGTCGGCCCCGCCACAGGTCGGAGAATCTCAGCATGAACCCACGCGTAAACCGTTCCCGCTCGAGGTCGTACTCGAGGATCGAGTCGAACCCGGTCGAGCTCAGGTACAGACGTCCGCCGTGCACCGCGATCTCATGGCAGTGCTTCAGGTAGGGGCTGGTGAACGATCCGACCGGCTCGAAACCCCGGTCGTAGACGAAGACCTCGTCGCTCGCCGCGAGCAGCACGCGGTCTCCGTGGAACGCGATGCCTCGAAGGCCGCGATCGCCGCCGCGACCCTCCCAGTCGATGTCGACGGCGTTCCAGTCGACGGTCCGGCGGATGGTCTCATGTTCGAGATCGACGAGGTACACGCCGCCGTGGCTCTCGCCACGGTGGGAGGACCTCACCACCGAGCTCAGCACGACGGTCGGCAGTGCGGAGCCGGGCGCGTCGGACATGGCGACGGAGTATAGTGCCCGCCCGGCGCCCCCTCGGAGGCGCCGTTCCCACCCCGACGAGGAGGCCCGCGGCCGGTGGCCGATCGATCGAGTGACACGTCCGATCCGGGGCGCCTTCCCAACCTCGTGATCGCCGGCGTGGGCAAGGCAGGCACGACGTCGCTGTTCTGGTACCTGTCCCAGCATCCGGACGTGTGCGCTTCCTCGGCGAAGGAGCCTCGGTACTTCCGGCTGCCCGACGACGACTTGAGCGGCTCGCTGCCGCCGCTGGCCGGCTACGCCCGGCACTTCGAGCACTGCGGGCAAGAGCGCTACGTGATGGAGGCGAGTCCGCAGTACTTCAAGGGCAGGGCGCGCACGATCGAGGCGATCCAGCGCACGCTGCCGGACCCGCGGGTGATCCTGATGTTCCGCGACCCGATCGCGAAGATGTGGTCGGAGTACCGGTTCAGGCGCAGCCACATGACGATCCCCGGCGACGTCGACTTCGACGCGTTCGTCGAACGCTGTGAGCGGGTGCGCGACGAGGGGCGGCCGAGGACCGGCGAGGACGCCGACTATTTCACGCTGGCCGGAGGCAGCTACGCCGAGATCGTCGAGGGGTGGCTCGATGCGTTCGGAGACGCGATCCACGTCTCCTTCTTCGAGGACATGGTGGCCGAGCCCGCCCCGTTCGTGGCCGGGGTGTGCCGCTGGCTCGGCATCGACGACGACGTGACGTCCACGTTCAGCTACTCCGTCGAGAACCGCACGGAGGGGTTCCGGAGCGGCACGCTCCAGCGCGTGGCGATCGCCGCCAACCGGGAAGGGGGAGCGCTTCGGAACCGTCGCCGGCTGAAGGCGCCACTGCGGCGCTTCTACTACGCGATCAACCGGAGCCGGCGACCGGAGACGATGTCGGCCGGGGCCCGCGCCCGGCTCTCGGCGTGGTTCACGCCCTCGAACGAGGCGCTCGGGACGATCCTCCGCGAGCGGGGATACGAGCACCTGCCGTCGTGGTGCGGCTGACGTCGGGCAGGGCCTGAGGCGGCCGGCGCGCGCCGGGCGGCAGATCGGGGCGGCCCACCAACATCGCGACGGCGTACAGGCCGAAGATCGTCGCAGAGCGCGACATCCCCTCGATCACCGGGTTGAAGGCCGCCGCAACGAAGAACGCGTCGAACAGCACGAGCAGGAGTCGGATCAGGTCGGCATCCTCCCGGCGCTCGTCGCGGACCGCGGTGCGGAACCTCCGAAGCAGCGTGACGTTCAACGCGGCGATGAACGCGACCAGCAGCGTGATGCCGACGAGCCCTCCGTCGGCCAGGAACAGGACGTAGTCGTTGTGGAACGGGATCTGGAACGTCGAGCCTCCTCGGAGTCGCCGGGCGGTGACGACCGTGCCGCTCGAGAAGGCGTCGCCGAAGATCGGGGATTCCTCGAACCGCTCCAGGCCTTCCTGCCAGACCGACAGGCGTCCATAGCTCGCGTTGACCTTGTTCACCGTCTCGAAGTAGTGATTCATCAAGCCGATGCCTCGGTCGACGTTGAGCACGGCGACGAGGATGATGAGCGTGGCGACCAGCCCGACCATGTAGGGCCGGATGCTGGATGCGGTGGGCCGGGTCATGAACATGACCACGATCGCGGTGAGCGTCACGATCACCGAGGTCGCCGACGGGTACGCCGCGAAGTTCACGAGCGCGAAGGCGCACAGCACCAGGAACAGCCCCCGTCGATGCCGGATGTGCGCGGCCAGCAGGCCCATGACGACCAGCGCGAAGCTCGCGTTGCGGAACTGCCGGAAATCGACGAAACCCGGGATCAGCCTCGCGTTGATCAACGCCGCCAGCACGACGTACGTGGCGCCGATCCAGCCGAGGATCTGCAGGATGCGCGTGGACTCGGAGCGGCTCGGCTGGTCGAGGATGAACAGGGACAGCAGTCCCAGCGACATCGGGTAGAAGATCGGCCGCGCCGACGCGGCCGTCTCCGCGGTCGACAGGCCGTACGTGGTGCCGATCATCCCCATCACCCACAGGCAGATCAGGAGGACGTCGACCACCGTCGGCTTCCGCACGATCGTGGTGGGCCGTCGCAGCCGCACGAGCGCGACCGTCGCCAAGGGGATGAGGAGCAGGATGTAGCGGTTGGAACCGCCGCGGTCGAAGAAGTTGCGCAGGTCGAAGCTGCCGATCGCGACCATCACCAGCACCGCGATCGAGAAGCGGTAGGCGTCGCTCTTCCGCGAGGGTTCGATGTCCCCGATGACCGGCGCCGACGGTCGTTTCGCCGCCGTGACGCTCATGCGGATCGCTCCTGAGATCGTTCCTGCAGGAGACGCTCGTACAGCGTGTACGCGCGGTCACGCAGCGCTGCGAGACGCGGCCCTTCGGCTTCCCGGCGGCCGGCTTCCTTGCGAGCCTCGCGCTCGGGCGAGGGGCGGGCGACGAACTCCGTCGGCTCGCCGTATCGCTGCCGATTGCGAGCCTCGATGCCTTCGAAGACCGCGGCGACCGACTCGGGCGTCGGGTGGAACATCTCGTAGGAGGTGCCGAAGCGCGTGTTGACCTCATCGATCATGTCGCCGATGCCGGTGCTGAGGTCCTTCGTGGCGCCGACGACGAAGCCGGCACGATGAGGCAGGATCCGCTCGTGGTAGCGGACCCAGGCTTTGAGGGGCTGCTCGGCGCCGATCTTGCGCCGGTCCATGTGCGAGAGGGTCGCGGCAACCGGGTCCTTCACGAGCACGAGCGTCGGCAGTCCCCGTCGCACGCCGTCGATCACCGCGGCCGCCGCATGCGTGTGGTGCGCGATCGTGACGGGGCGGTGCTGCACGCTCTCGAACGCGTCGACCGCGAACGTGCTGCCGGATCGCCCGAACGCCTCGATCACCAACTCGGTGTCGTCGCCGACGACGACCACCCCGGTGTCCCGGTAGTGCCGGCGGGCCCACGAGAGGTAGAGCGCCGGAGATGTGGACACGAGATAGCGCGCCGCGTAGCGGCGCTCCCGTAGCCAGCGGTCCCGAACCTCGTCCATCGATCTCCATGCTCCCTCGCGGGTACCCACGATATCGACAGTATCGACCCCGGACCGCCTCGCGACGAACGGCTTCGACGGATCGCGTCCGAGGGCGGTGTATCCTCCGAACGCTCGTCCCCTCCCCGGTCTGCCTGGAGCCCGATGCCGTCCACCCCTCGCTCGACCCCGATCGCCGTCCCGCGGATCGTCCGCCCGTGAGCGCGTCGTGAGCCCGGCGGATCGGGCTGCGCCGGCGCCGCCACCCTCGTTGCGCCGCCGCCTCGTGAGGGGCTCGGCCTGGGTGCTGATCGGCCGCGTCATCTCGATCGTGTTCGGCGTGGGGATCAACGCCCTGCTGGCCCGGTTGCTCACGCCGACGGAGTTCGGCGCCTACTTCACCACCTTCACGATGGTGATCGTCGGCGCGGTCATCGCCCAGCTCGGCCTCGATCGCGCCCTGGTGAAGGTCGCGGCGGCAGCCATCGGGGTCGGCGAGCCGGGCCGGGCGCGCGAGGCCATCCGCCGATGCCTCACGATCGGCGGGGCGACCGCGGTGGTCGCGGGGCTGGTGCTGTCGTTCGTGGCGGGTCCGGCGCTCGCCGAGCACGTGTTCCACTCGCCGGTGGTCGACGCCGCGATGCCGCTGGCCGGCGGCTGGCTGATCGCCACGGCGCTCCAGTCGCTCATGGTCGAGACCTTCCGCGGACTGCAGGACTTCGGACGGGCGACCCTCTACGACGCGCTCCTGGTCGACATCCTCTTGGCCACGACGCTCGGGATCATCTTCACGTCGGGCGCGATCGCCATCGACATCCGGGGGGCGGTCGCGATCACGGGCGGCGTCACGTTCCTGGTCCTGCTGCTGGGAGCCCGTCACCTGCGTCGGGAGATCAGAGGCGTCTCGGGGGAAGGCTCGCTCCAGCATCGCGAGATCTTCGACATCGCCTGGCCGTCACTCGTCACGAACGTGGCGATCTACTTCCTCGGCAGCGGCATCGACCTCCTGGTGCTCGGTGCCTTCAGGCCCCAGTCCGACGTGGCGCTGTACGGGTCGGCGACCAGGCTCGTCACGCTCGTGGCCACACCGCTGTGGATCATCCGAGGCGTGATGCCCCCCATCGTGGCCGAGCTGCACGCCAAGGGGCAGCGGCGTCAGCTCGAGGACACGCTGCGCGCGGGCGCGTCGCTCGCCGGGCTGCCCTCGCTCGCGATCCTGACCGTGTTCGTGCTGTTCGGCGCCTCGGTCATGGAGATCATCTACAGCCCGTTCTACCGGCAGGGAAGCTCGATCCTCGTCATCTTGAGCATCGGCCGGCTCATCGCGGTGTGGTCCGGCGCCGCCGGCATCACGCTGATGATGACCGGGCACCAGCGGTCGATGATGGTGGTCACGTTGGCCACCGGCGCGCTCAGCGTGACCGCGGGCATCATGGCGGCCGATCGCTACGGAGCCGTCGGCGTGGCGGCCGCGACCGCTGCGGTCGCCGTGTTCCAGAACCTGCTGCAGGTCGCGCTCGCCAAGCGATACGTGGGCGTGTGGACGTTCGTGCAGCTCAGCCCTCGCAAGCTCCGGGACTTCTTCCTGCGGGGCGACATCCGGTCGTTCCTACAACGCCGCCGCACCTCGTCGGTCGACGAACCCCCCGGCCTCGACGACTGATCAGGTTGGCGCGTCCTCGGCCGGCGCCGGATCGTAGCCGTAGCGTGTGAGCAGGGGCCTCGCCAGCATCGCGATCCGCCGCTGCGTGTCGCGGGCCACCGTGCTGCGCCATTCGACGTCCTCTCGCAGCTGGACCGGCCCCTCGTCGAAGCGGACGCGGTTGCCCGCGAACAGGTGATCTGGGGGCAGCGAGACCGATCGTCCGTCGATCGCGCCGATGCCGACGGGCCGGACAGGCGCCCCGGCGGCGGTGGCGAGGCGGCTGATCTCCCGCGCGGGCTCGGCCACGAAGGACTCGTAGCGCACGAGCGCCGACGGCACGCGTCGAGCGAGCCGGTCGAACGACTCGTTGATCCACATCCAGCGCAGCGCGCTCTTCACCGGAGGCCTGCGCACGCGGTACGGATCGTCGTCGGTACCCTGGCGCAGCACCATCTTCATGCTCGAGTACGCCACCCCCCGAGCGTCTCGGACGAGATGCACCAGGAAGGGATCCACCCGGGGCATC
The DNA here is from genome assembly GCA_050692855.1 of Actinomycetota bacterium. GTDB lineage: Bacteria > Actinomycetota > UBA4738 > UBA4738 > HRBIN12 > JAOUEA01. The sequence continues at coordinate 10,284 of JBOGVO010000100.1, forward strand.
CCCGCCACGGTGTACACGTGGGCGGGCACCTTCATCGAATCGACGATGAAGGTGGCGCCCGACGTGCTCGCGATGCCCGCGTACACCCGGCCGAGCGCCTCGCGGTACCGGCCGAGCGCGCGCGCGTATCCTCGGGAGAGCTTCGGCCACCGAAGGAGCGGAAGCGCGAACGGATGGGGCACCGGGGTGCGCTTCAACACCAAGGTCCCGCGCAGACGGGTGAGCGCCTGCGCGTCCACATTCGCCCAGCCGCCGAAGGCGACGTTGCCAACACCTGTCCAGAACGGACACTCCAGGAACGCGACACCACACCCGCACGCGCGGTTCTCGATCAGACCCTTGTCCCAGAGGTGCCCGAGCTCGCCCACGGCGACGAATCCCGGCACCTGCGCCAGCACGCGCGACATGATCGTGGCGCCGTTCTGTCCAGTCCCGGCGACCAACAGCACGCGGTAGGGCCGCTGCTCCGCGTTCATCGTGCTCCCGTCATCGGGGGCGGAGTCTACCGGCGCTCGAGTCCGACGGGCCGGACCACGCGCTGCCCGCGGGTATCCTGTGCGCGATGAGCGCCTCCGACGCGGCTCCCGGCTCCTCCCAAGGCCGCCGCGGCGCCCCGACCGTCATCTTCCTGCACATCGGGAAGACCGCCGGCACCACGATGCGACGCGTGCTGCGTCGCCAGTTCCCCGCGTCGCAGACGTTGCTGATCCGCAATCGGGCGATCAAGGAACGCGATCCCGACGCGCAGGGGCTGCGCCGCGAGCAGACCCTGGCGTTCTTCGCAGAGATGCCGGAGTCCGAGCGTGCCCGGGCGCGACTGATCCTCGCGCACACGGTGTTCGGGCTTCACGAGTCCGTCCCGGGTCCCTCCACCTACATCACGATGTTGCGTGACCCGGTGAGCCTCACGCTGAGCCAGTTCCACTACGTGGTCCGCAACCCGAACCATCCGCTGCATGCCGAGGCCACCGCCCAAGGCGCGAGCCTCGAGTCCTACATCACCGGCGGTTCGGCGCTCGAGGCCGACAACAGCCAGGTGCGCGCGATCTCCGGCGATCTCGACACCCCGTTCGGAGGGTGCACCTCCGACATGCTCGATCGGGCCAAGCGCAACATCGAGGAGCGATTCTCCTTCGTGGGGATGACGGAACGCTTCGACGAGTCGCTCGTCTTGCTGCGCCGCACGTTCGGCTGGAAGCCTCCGTACTACGTCGCGGCCAACGTCACGCCGTCGTCTCGGAAGGCGCCGGTGCCCGACGAGACTCGCGCGCTCATCGAGGAGATGAACTCCCTCGACCGGCAGCTCAACGATTGGGCGGGAGAGCGGTTCGCGCGCGCGATCGGGTCCTCGCCGGGATTCGACGAGGAGCTGCGTCGGTTCCGTCGGCGTAACCGCCGATATCAGCCGATCGGCAAGCTGACCCACAGCGTCCCGAAGCGACTGAAGTACAGCCTCGTTCGTCCGGGGTCCTGACGGCCCCAGACATCGTGGCGCCGGCTCAGCCGTGGCGAACCTCGACCGCCGTGCGATAGCAGGACTCGAGCTCGGCCAGCCCGACGTCGGGGCTGTGTCGCTCCTGCCACCGCCGGTAGGCTCCGTCGCCGAGCCGTGAGGACGTGTCGTCGTCGAGGAGCGACTCGATGGCGCTCGCCCACGCGCCTTCGTCCTCGGGGGGAACGAGGAGCCCGCCGCGCTCGTGCTCCACCGAGTCGGGCAGCGCCCCGATGTCGCTCGCGACCACGGGCACTCCCGACGCGTAGGCCTCCACGATCGTCCGCGGCGCCGCCTCGTACCATCGCGACGGCACGAGCAGCGCGCGTGCCTCCGCGAGGAGCTCGGGGATGCGGTCAGGCTCCACCTGCCCGTGGAACCGCACGCGCCCATCCGTCGCCCCGACGAGCCGGAGGGCCTCCTCGTCGGGCCCCGAGCCCACGACGTCGAGCTCCGCACCCCGGGGTGTTCGTGCCCAGGCTCGAAGCACGGTGTCGAGCCCTTTCTCCGGCGCCAGCCGGCCGAGGAAGAGGAACCGGCCCCCGGGACCCGATCGGCGATCCTGAGCGGCGACGAAGTTCGCCTTCACGAGGATCCGCGAAGCGTCGAACCCGGCTTCCACGTGCTTCCGCTTGACGAACTCACCCACGGCCAGGAAGCGGGTCACCGCGTCGAAGCTGCCGATCGCGCGATGAAGCTGGATCGAGCCGGCGAGGATCGCGCTGGCCCCTCGCGATCCCCGATAACAGGCGTGCTGCACGCCGTGGAGCGTCGTCGAGCCGAGGCAGTCCTCGCAGACGCGCCCCTCCCGCAGGAACGTCGCGGGCAAGCACATCAGCCGGTAGTTGTGCAGGGTCATCACGACGGCGGCCCCGGCGTCGAGCGCCGCGGGCAACACGGCCGGCGAGAGCGTCGGGAACATGTTGTGCACGTGCACGACGTCGACGGAGCGCTCCGTCACGGCCTCGCGGACCCGGTGAGCCGCCGCTCGCGACGCGATCGCCGAGCCCGCTGTTCGCATGCGATCGAGCGGGCTCCCGACGACGGGCTCGGGGCTGAACGTCCCGACCTCGTAGCCGGCATCACGCAGGAGCGCGACCTCGTCCTCGACCACTCGGTTCTCGCCCGAGACCGGTCCCGACAGGTACCTCGAATGCAGGAAGAGGACGCGCACCGGTCAGGCCGGCCCCCGGCCGCGGAGGCGGTCGGAGGTGACGCCGAGCACGAAGCGCGTGTTCCCCACCAGGTACCGCTTCCAGAGACGCCGGGGCTCCGATCCGAGGCGGTGCACCCACTCGAGTCCGAAGCGGCTCATCCATTCGGGAGCTCGCCGCTTGGTGCCCGAGACGAAGTCGAAGGCCGCGCCCACCGCGAAGAGGGTCGGGGCCGCGTTCCGCCGACGCAGGCGGTCGCCGATCA
>JBOGVO010000101.1:0-10186 GCA_050692855.1 Actinomycetota bacterium
CTCACGAGCTCCGGCTGGTCTACCGGACGAAGTCTCGTCAGAGGTCGAAGTGCTCGTGGGGTGATACGCAACCGAACGGGCTGGGCGCCACAGCGCCCAGCCCGTTCGCGGTCCGCTCAGTCGAGCAGCGAATCGAACGCCCTCAACGTGTCGCTCAATCGCTCGGCCAGCGTCCGCGCGAGCCATCGATGCAGCGCCGCGGCGAGCTCCGGCTCCTCGGCCTCCAGCTGTTCCATCGATGCCCGGCTGAGCCGCAGGACCACGCACGGTGTCTCGGCCACCACGTCCGCCGTGCGCGGGACACCCGTGTACATCGCGATCTCTCCGACCACCACACCCGGAAGCATCGCGCGCAGGCGCATCCGTGTCCCCTCGGGTGTCACCATCTCGACGCTCAGCCGGCCCGCCTCCAGCACGAACACGTCGTCGGGCGGCTCGTCCTGTCGGATCAGCGCCGTCCCCTCCGAGAGGGGCAGGCGCTCGAGGTAGTTCCACAGGCGCGGCGGCAGATCGTCGAGCACCTCGCTCGATCCTTCCACGGGCTCGACGTCGTCGAGCAGGCCGTCCTCGCACCGCTGCAGGCCGCGATCCAGATCCGGCTCGAAACTGACGATCCCGTCGGCGGCGAGGACCCCGCCGCGCTCGAGCCGCGGGCGCATCGCCTCGGGCACGTCCGTCAGCACGAGCACGAACCCGTTCGCCTCCGCGAGCTGGGCCACCTTGCGGAAGGACATCACCGCCGAGGAGTCCATGCCCGTCACGCGCCGGAGGTCGATCAGCAGGAACCGCAGTTCAGCTTCCTCGACCCGCTTGCGGATCCGCTCGAGCAATCCGCTCGATGTCCCGAAGAACACGAACCCGTCCACCCGGAGGATCTGCACGCGCCCGCCCAGCGACCGAAGCGCCTCCCGCTCGTCGGCAGGCCGGTCGACGTTGCTCCGGTACGTCTCGCCGAACGCCACCTCGTTCACCTGCTCGAGCCGGCTGTAGTTCACGGCGAACAGCACGACCGCGAGCACGAGGCCGACCGCGACCCCAGGGAGCAGACCGCGCGTCACGATCGTCGCCAGGATCAAGAGGACGACCAGGTACTCGCTCGTCGGCAGCGACCGCCGCTTGTCCCACACCCAGTCGACGATGAAGCCGAGGCCGACGAACACCAGCACGCCACCCACGATCAACCGTGGGATCAGCTCGATCATCGCCGCGCCGAACACGACGGCCGAGAGCGGCACGAGCGCCGCCAGGAGGCCGGCCCCACGCGGGTTGATGCTCATCTGCTTCCCGAGCGCCGTCAGGCTGAGCGCGTGATAGCCGGGGATGCCGCCGAAGGCGCTGGAGACGACGTTCACGATGCCGGCGTCACGGAGCTCCCGGTTCGAGTCGAGGTCCCGGTGGAGGATCAACTCGATCCCGCTCACGTTGAACAAGGCCGCGATCACGGCGACGAAGACGGCGGTGGCGATCCCGGCGAACTGCTTGAGCACCGCCGACCAGTCCGCGTTCTGGAGAGCGTCACGCACCGTCGACGGTTCCCACAGCTCACCCGAGGGGAAGGGTCCGAGCAGCCAGAGCCCGTCCCGCACCTCGTCGAGCGACGAGCCCGTCACGAGCACGCCGATCGCGAACAACGCCACCCCGACGCCGATGACCAACGGGACCATGAGCGGCCGATCCACGATCCGTGTCACGACGAGCAGGACTACGCCGAAGGCGAACGCCGGGACCCAGAGCACCAGGGCGTTGCGCCCCAGCAGGTCGTCGATCGAACGCCAGTACACCTGGATGCTCGCCGCGACGCCGATGCCGCCCTTGAACAGCAGCCACCCGGTTCCCGCGAGGAAGCCGCCCACGACCGGGTAGGGCACGTAGCGGACGAGGTTGCCGAGCTTGAACACCCCGAGCAGGGCGAACGTGATGCCGGTCGCGAGCGTCACGACCACGGTGGCGGCGACGACGGTGAGGAAGGCCCGATCGAGGCTCCCGAAGGCGTCCAGGGCCGTGGTCGCGGCGACGACCGCGAGCACCGCCGCGGCCGCGTCCTGAACGCTGCCGACCACGCCGCGGGTTCCTGCCCTCCAGGCGAGGATCGCGAGCGTCACCGCCGCCGCGACCAGATACAGGCCGATGCCTTGGGACAGGAAGTACGAGAGGTACCCGCCGAACACGAGGGCGGCGAACGAGATCGCCAGCACGACCTCGACGGCGCCGATCACCGCGCCGGAGGCGATCGTGGCCAGCACCCGCGCGGATCGTCGTTGCTCGGACACGGTCCCCCCCTCCGCGGCGCCTTGCGTGAACGCTTGTGCGAGAACCCTAATGCGCAGGCGGTCGGGCCCGCCAGGAGGAGCAAGGGGGAAAAGCGAGAAACCGCCGGAACCCGAGGGCCCCGACGGTTTCTCCTACGACCGTCTGCGATCAGCAGCAGTCGGACGGGCAGCAACCCTCGTCCATGACGGCACCTCCTTGCGGTGTGTCGAAGGCTGATGTATCGATGACGGTCGATACGTTGACACACTCATCGATGGTCGTCAATATGAGGAGATGAGGCTCATCCAGACGATCGACGCGCAGTGTTGCCCGCAGGTGTTCTCGGCGCCGCTGGACGAGGCGGAAGCCGAGCGTCTCGCCGCGGCCCTCCGAGTGCTCGCGGAGCCGGCGCGCCTGCGCCTGCTGAGCATCATCGGCGCGCGGGCCGACGGCGAGGCGTGCGTGTGCGATCTCACCGCGCCGCTCGGCTTGTCACAGCCGACCGTGAGCCACCACCTGAAGGTGCTGGCGGAGGCCGGACTCGTCGACCGCGAGCAGCGCGGCCGGTGGGCATACTTCCGCGTGAACCCGGAGCCCCTGGAGCTGCTCCGCGGCGCCCTCGCGTCGGGGGTCTCGGCGGGCTCGATCGCATGACCGAGCCTATCCTTGGGCGATGTCCACATCTGTGTTCGTGCTCGGTGCCGGGTTCGGCGGCCTGGAGCTGTCCACGCGATTGTCGGAGGAGCTCGGCGACCAGGTCGACGTCATCCTGATCGACCGAGCGGACGCCTTCGTGTTCGGCTTCTCGAAGCTCGACGTGATGTTCGGCATGCGGACGCCCGACGCGGTCCGCCTCCGCTACGCCGACATCACGACGCCGCACGTCCGGTTCCGCCAGGAGACGATCACCGGGATCGACCCCGAGGCGCGCCGGGTCGTGACTGATCTCGACACCTATGAGGCCGATGTGCTGGTGGTGGCCCTCGGTGCCGACTACGACCTCGACGCCACGCCGGGCCTGACGGAGGCCGGGAACGAGTTCTACTCGATCGGGGGCGCCGAGGCCGTGCGCGACGTGCTGCCGTCGTTCCGGTCGGGCACCGCGATCGTGGGCGTGTGCGGCCCGTCGTTCAAGTGCCCGCCGGCGCCGAGCGAGGCAGCGATGCTCCTAGACGAGTACCTGCGCGAGCGCGGCGTCCGCGACGACGTGAAGATCCAGGTCGTGATGCCGTTCGGCGCGCCGATCCCCCCGTCGCCAGCCACGTCCGAGGCGATCCTCACGAGGTTCGCGGAACGCGGCATCGAGTTCGTGCCCGACCGCAGGGTCGCGGCGTTGGCTCCGGCCACGCACGAGGCCGTGCTCGACGACGGCACGCGCATGCCCTACGACCTGTTCCTCGGGATCCCGGTGCACCGGGCGCCGGCGGTGGTGGAAGCCTCGGGCATGGCCGAGGACGGGTGGATCCCGGTGGATCAGGGGACGCTCGCCACCAGGTTCCCCGGCGTCTACGCGGTGGGCGACGTGACGAGCGTGGGCACTCCGAAGGCCGGCGTGTTCGCCGAGGGCGCGGCCCGCGCGCTGGCGGATCAGCTGATCGCTCGGATCCGCGAGCAGTCCGGGTCCCCGGACTACGACGGCACCGGCGCGTGCTGGATCGAGTTCGGCGACGACGAGGTCGCCCGCATCGACGTGGACTTCTTCTCGACGCCGGGCCGTCCGACCGGGGTGTTCACCGAGCCGTCGCTGGCGACGGCGGCCGAGAAGGCAGAGTACGGGGCCAGCCGGCGCGCGCGCTGGTTCGGCATCTGAGGCGCAAGCGATAGACGTTCGGCCGATGTTCCGGTCCCACAGATGCCCTACGGTCGGGCTCATGCAGATGCCCGCTCCTGAGCAAGCCGTGCTTCGCCCTGCCGACCCACGTCGAGTCCTCTGCACGATGTGCGAGCACACCGAGTTCGTGCACGGCGACCACGAGGCTCGCCGGTGTCTGTACTCCGAGTGCGGCTGCAGCGGATTCACGCTCGGATAGGGTCTCAGGGCACCAGGCGGTAGAAGCGCAGCTCCTCGTCCTCGATCGGCAGCACCTCGACCTCGCGGAAGCCTGCCTCGTCCGCGTACCGGCGAACCGTGTCGGCGCGCATCACCGCGCCGGTCGCGGCGGAGCCGGGGTCGCCCATCGCATCGGGAAGGCACGCCACGACGCTGAGCCCGTGCACGTACCGGTCACGCTCGGACGCGGGCGCCGCGAACGAGTCCTCCACCCGCTCGTCGCCTATGACGACGGACCCCTCCTCCGTGAGCATCTCGCGCGCCGCTCGGAGCACGTCGACCGGGCGGGTCATGTCGTGCAGCGCCTCGAGGATCGTCACCAGGTCGTAGGGAGGGTCCACCGGTTCGGAGGCGTCGGCGACCGAGAAGCGGACCCGATCGGCGACGCGCCATTCCGTCGCATGCTCACGGGCGATCGCGATCGCGTCGGGGTCCAGATCCATCCCGTGCACGACGACCGCGGGGTACGCCGTGGCCATCGCGATGCTCGACCATCCCGTTCCGCATGCCAGATCGGCGATCTTCGCCGCCGGATGGGCGCGCAGCCGGCGGTCGACCGACTCGATCGCCGGCAGCCATTCCCTTCCCAACCGATTGAGGAACACGGCTCGGTTCCACTCGGCACGCCCCTCGGGTTCCCAGGGGAGCGCCGGTGCGCCGCCGCCCGTGCGGAACGCCTCCACGACGTCCGGCAAGCTTCGCGCGACGCGGGCGATATCGATCGCGTGATGTGCCTGGAACGCGACGTCCTCGGAGTCGGCGAGCACGGGCACGTGATCGCCGGGGATCGCGTACCGGCGCTCGAGCGCGTCGGCCGTGGGATCGTCGACGCCGAGGAAGCCGGTCGCGGCCTGCTGCTCGAGCCACTCCCGGATGTATCGCTCGGCCGTGCCGGTGCGCTCCGCGAGCTCCGTGGAGGTGGCGGGCCCGCGGTCGGCGAGCGAGCGATAGAGCCCGAGACGCTCGCCGATGTAGACGGTGAAGAGGTCGAGTGCTCCGAGCGCGCTGCGGAACAGCCGATCGCCCAGGGGGTCCGGTCGGTTCATCCGGCGACCGTACCGCGGGAGACGATCGCCTGCCCGTTCACGCTGGCGTGACCTCCTCAGGATCTTCCGACCGCGCTCGGTAGAGCGCCACGGGGTCGGCGATGCCCTTGAGCTGCGCAGCGCCTCGCTCCTCGAACGTCACTCCCTCCGCGCTCCCGGTCGTGACCACCGCCTCTCCCACCAGCACCTCCTCGGGCCCGGCCTCGGACGCGATGCGGGCGGCGATGTTGACCGTGCGCCCGAAGTAGTCGCCCTCGTCGTAGATCACCGGCCCCGCATTCACCCCGATGTGCGCCGGCGGCAGGCCGCGCGATCCGACGCTTCCCACGATCTCGAGCGACGCGAGCACCGCGTCACGCGGGTCTCGGAAGTGGAAGCACACGCCGTCGCCTAGCATCTTCACGACTTCCCCGTGGTGGCGGACCGCGACCTCCTTCACGAGCTCCGCGAGCTCGAGTGAGGTGGCCGCGGCCACCTCGTCGCCCGCTTCCTCGGTGAGCCGCGTGTAGCCGGTGAGATCGGCGAACACGATCGCCCCCACGGTCTTCGGGGGCCGAAGCCGCACGCCCGCGAGCTCGAGCGCGACCTCGACGTGCTCGAACTGGTGCTCGGTCATGAACGTTTCTGAGTGGCGTCGGAACAACCACGTGAGCATGTTCTCTCCAGAGCGTCCCGCGCGCAGGCCGACCTCGGCGATGGCCGTCTCGAACGCCTCGTTGTCGCGCAGGCCCCGACGCCGGTACTGCTCCTCGATCGCATGATGCATGTAGTGGTTCTGGTACTGCGCCGCCTTGCGCGCGCTGTCGCCCCAGACGCGGGCCAGACGCAGCACCTCACCCTCGGAGACCCCCGCGGAGAGGAGCACGGGAAGCAGCTGCAGGACCTCGAGGTCCTCCGCGCGGACGAGCTCGTCACGATCGGGCGCCGGAAGCCCGAACGCGACGTAGATGCGCTCGAGGATCTCGACGTCGACGGCGAGGTCGCGGGCGAGCCGCTCGAACGTCGTGTCGGAACGCGGAAGCCGGCGCCCGGCGCTCTCGAGGTACCCGAGCGTGAGATCGCCCGTCCGGAGCGCCGCCGAGACCGACCCCGCGTCGATGCCCTTCTCCTCGAGCATCTCCACGACCCGCACGACCATCACGTCTCGACGTCGGAACATGCCGCCGGCGGGCAGCACGATGCCGAGCTCGACGAGCTGCCTGATGCGCTCGACCCCGGTCCCGCCTCGCTCGGCGAGCTCGACCTCGGTCAGGAGGTCATCCGGCATACGACGTGGGGTCGGCCACGAAGGCATCGTGGCATGCCTGGGAGCAGAAGTAGTACGTGACACCCTGGTAGTCGGCGGTCGCCGCCGCGTCGTCGTCGTCGATCCTCATGCCACAGACCGGATCCGTCACCATGGCCATCCGCTTCCCTCCAGCTTCGAGAGTGCCCGCTCCGAACGGAAGCGACAAGTCGGAACCTTCGCCCCGTGTGCCAGGATGCCTCGGCGGGCATGATGTCGTGGTGGGGTGAAAGGAGGGTGGCGATGAGCACGACGATCTTCGTCGCGACGAAGGACGGCCTCGCCACGTTCGACCACGGCCGGGCGCTCGACGTGGCGCACGCCGGCCGGTCCGTGACGGCGCTCGGTCGCATGCGCGACGACGTCTGGGCGATCGTCGACGGGGCCGAGCTCTGGCACGTCACGGAAACGGGCCGGTCCCACGTCGCCGACCTCGAGGGCCTGCGGGCCACGTGCGTCGCCGGCATCGGAGGCGACGTGTTCGTCGGCACCTCGGAGGCGCGTCTGTTCAGGCTCGCCGGAGCGACGCTCGAGCCCCTTCTCGCGTTCGACGGCGCCGAGGGCCGTGCGACCTGGTACACGCCCTGGGGCGGACCGCCCGACACGCGCTCGATCGCGAACTGGTACGACGACATCTTCGTGAACGTGCACGTCGGCGGCATCCTGCGGACCGACGACGTCGGCCGCACGTGGACGCCGACGATCGACATCGACGCCGACGTGCACCAGGTCACGACGGCCGAGGGCATGGTGCTCGCGGCGTGCGCCGGCGGGCTCGCCACGAGCACCGACCGGGGCGTCACGTGGACGACTCGGACCGACGGGCTCGACGCCCGCTACTCGCGAGCGGTCGCCGTCTGCGGCGATGCCGTGCTGGTGTCGGCTTCGAACGGACCCCGCGGCGGGAACGCCGCCGTGTATCGCGGCGGGCTCGGCGGCGGCACGTTCGAGCGGTGCGTCGCCGGTCTTCCTGCATCGTTCGAGGACAACATCGATAGCTACTGCCTGGACGCGCTGCCCGACGGCTCGTTCGCCGCGTTCGGCGCGTCCGACGGATCCGTCTATCGCTCGACCGATCGAGGTGCGAGCTGGGACGAGCTCGCATCCGGTCTGCGGCCGGTCACGCGTGTGCTCGTGATGCCCTGACACCAGGTCGGGTCGATGGGTGACATCGGTCTTGCGCCGTTCTGTCGAGCCCCGTTATGGTGCAACGCACATCCCCGCACAGGAGGTCCCCCCGATGCGCAAGTCGTTCACGGCCGTCACGGTCTCGATCCTGCTGCTGCTCCTCCCGTCCGCGGCAGGCGCGATCACGAACGGGCAGCCCGACGGCAACGCCCACCCGCTCGTCGCGATGCTCGCCTTCTACGACGCCTCAGGAACCTACGTGCATCGCTGCTCGGGCACGCTGATGTCCGAGACGGTGGTGTTGACGGCCAGCCACTGCACCGACGGCACCAGCTCGGCTCGTGCCTTCTTCGACTCGGAGGTCACGGCCGACTTCCGGAACGGGCAGGGCGGGTTCGAGGGGACGCCGTTCACCCATCCCGACTTCAACCCGAACACCCTGACGAACGACGTGGGCGTCGTCGAACTCGACACCGCTCCGAACGTCACCAGCACGTTCCCGAGGCTGCCGAGCGAAGGGTTCCTCAGCAGGCTCAAGCGCCAGCACAAGATCCAGGACGACTCGTTCGTCGCCGTCGGCTACGGCGGCGTGACGCAGTTCCCGCCCCCGATCATCACGTTCGACCTGATCAGGCGGAACGCCGAGTCACCGTACGGGGGCCTGACGCGGAACAACCTGCACCTGCAGCAGAACCCGAACCCCGACGGTGCAGGCGGAACGTGCTTCGGCGACTCCGGTGGCCCTCGCTTCTGGAAGGACACGCTGAAGGTCGTGGGCGTGACGAGCTGGGGTGATGCCATCTGTCGATCGAACGACATGACTCAACGTGTCGATCTCGCGTCGGTGCTCGGCTTCCTCGAGGACCACGGCCTGTAAGCCCGGGGAACGTGCGGAGGGTCCGTCGGCATGCCCGGGTCCACGCTCGGATAGGGTGGCCCGATGACCGAGGAAGAACTGATCGAGCTCCTCCGCGATCAGCAACGCAGAGGCAGGACCGCGTATCTCACGTTCGGCGAGCTGGTGGCGATGGTGCCCGCGAACCAGCTCGACGAGTGGCGGGCCGTGCTCGCCAAGGTGAAGGCGGCCGATGCCGCTCGGAACGCCGCGGAGGACGCGAACTGACTCAGGGGCGACCGGCGAGCGACGGCGACCGGGTGTCTCCGCGCTCGCACACCGCGCATTCGCATACCCTCGCCTCAGTGTCAGGGTGGCATGCAGGGAGATCCCGAGCAGGGCCTCGGGATAGCCTCCATCCGACGGCGGGCTGGCTCGTATCCTGCGTGTCTCCCGCGAGCGGGATGACCTTCATGCGTTGTGCCGCCCGCCGCCGGCGAAGGCCTGCCGGCGTGACTTCATAGGAGCTTGCTCTCAGCCCCACTGAGGCGTGTCCGCCGGTGGTCCTCACCATCCGGTGTGTGCGTCCAGAAAGGGGCCCAGGGGTGATCGTAATCGGTATCGACCCACACAAGCAGACCCACACCGCTGTCGCGATCGACGGTGGCACGGGGCGAGTCCTGGCCGAGCTCACCATCAAGGCCCGGGCGAAGGGCTTCGAGCACCTCATCACCTGGGCTCGAGGGCTCGACGAGGAGCGCCTGTTCGCGGTCGAGGACGGCCGTCATGTCTCCGGGCACCTCGAGCGGCACCTGATCGGCCGCGGTGAGACCTCGGCGCGTGTGCCGCCCCGGATGATGGGCATCGCACGGCGTGCCGACCGGGTCCGTGGCAAGTCAGACCCGATCGATGCCGAGGCCGTCGCACGGGCCGCGCTCGCCCACCCCGAGTTGCCGGTCGCGACGCTCGCGGGCATCGAACGTGACCTCGGACTCCTTGTGGCCCATCGTGAGTCGCTGGTCAACGAGCGCACCGACAAGATCTGCAAGCTCCGGTGGCTCGTGCACGACATCGACCCCGATCTCGCGCCGCCGCTGCGCACGCTGGATCGCTTCAAGACCCTGGACCGGCTCGCTGTCGACCTGGAGGCGATGGAGCCGACGACGAACGTCAGGATCTGCAGCGAGCTCGTGACCCGATGCCGCGAGATCACGGTGCGAGCGAACGAGCTCCAGCGTGAGATCACCGCGACGGTGCGCGTCCACGTCCCGGCGCTGCTCGAGATCCCGGGCTGTGCGGCACTCACCGCGGCCAAGATCGTGGCCGAGGCTGCCCAGATCGAGCGTTTCCCAAGCGAGGGGCACTTCGCCCGCTACGCCGGGACCGCACCGGTGCCGGCGTCCTCCGGTGCGACCCATCGCTATCGGCTCAACCGACGGGGCAACCGACAGCTGAACGCCGCGATCCATCGCATCGCCGTGACCCAGCTGCGGATCCATGACCCGGCGAAGACCTACATGGCGAAGAAGCGAGCGGAAGGCATGAGCAAGACCGAAGCCCTGCGCGCCCTCAAGCGCTGCTTGACGCGGGTC
>JBOGVO010000102.1:0-17101 GCA_050692855.1 Actinomycetota bacterium
CAGGTCCCGCATCCACAACTTTCGTTCATACCTCTTGGCGGGTCCGACCAGGCGTCAACACCTCTCAGCCTGGGGAACATTGCCAATGGTAAGATCGCGTTCATCAGTGACGGTGTCCACATCATGAACCCGGACGGCACCGAGGTGCAGGAGATCTCAACCCCAGAGGAGGGAATCGCTAGCTCGCCCGCCTGGTCACCGGACGGAAGACGGCTGGCCTTCCTGCAAGATGCCGATGGACGCCGGGAGCTCATCATCGTGGATCCGACGAGCGGAGCAGTGATCACTCCCACCCAGGAGACTGGTGATGTCAACTCTCTTGCGTGGTCGCCCGATAGCCGCAGTCTTGCTTTCGTGGCCGGGAATGGTCTGTTTGTCATTTCCGTGGAGGACATGAACCCCACTCTGGTCGCGGAGGGTGGGTACCCTACTTGGTCGCCGGATGGAACTCAGATTGCGTACCAGAATGGTGAGTCCATCCATGTGACAGACGTCGATGGTGCGGGAGACGTACGACTTGCTGAAGGATTTCTGCCCGCGTGGTCTCCGACTGATGCCCGAATCGCCTTCGTCGACAACGCCGACCTTCAAATCATCGCTATGAATGCGGATGGAACGGAACGCACACGCCTCACCGACATCCCATCTGATGATACTGGCCGTCCTACCTGGGCTCCCGATGGTTCCCGAATCGCCTTTGAGGTGCTTCATGACGGTGACTATGACATCTATGCAATTGACGAGGACGGGACGGGACTCGACGATCTCACCCAAGGGCGAGGAGACGAGAACGTACCGACGTGGTCACCGGACGGGACAAAGATCGCGTTCATCGCGGGCAAGGCGGTGAGCGACAACCCCCGCAATACAGGGACTTTCGATATCCACGTGATTGACGCGGATGGCACTCAAACGGCAAGACTCACCGATGGAAGGGCGCCAGCATACGCTCTCTCTTGGCAGCGATTGGAGTCGACATTGTCGGATTGAAGGGGCTGCCCCATGTCAGTTGAATGGCGTGAGCTTGCAAGACCTCAACCAGCATGGGCGGCCTCGAACACGATCTCGAACTCGATCGGGGTGAGCTTGCCGAGGGCGCGCCGGCGCCGCCGGCGATGGTAGGTGCGCTCGATCCAATGCATGATGGCCAGGCGCCGCTCCTCTCTACTGTTCAGCGCTTGCGGTTGAGCACGTTCTTCTGGAGCAGCGGGAAGTGAATCGTCCCGGGCTCATCGGAGGCTCTGATGTAGCCCGGGTTCCGTGAGTAGCGTCCGCCGAAGTGGTGTACGAACGACCGACTGAAGGTCGTTGAACGAGAAAACCAACTCGACCTTCGACGCGGTGGCCGCGTCAAGCCGTGCCTTCTCGCCGGATCGAGGGTCTGAGGCTCGGCTACGGCGCCACCGCTGCCTCATCGCGAGCGTGGTCCTCGATGATGGAAGGTCTCGGTTCCCGCCGACGACTGGGCGACACCTGAGACATCGAGACGAGCCGGTCTCGGGCGGTTCGGGATGAGCGACCAGGATCTACGAGTACGAATGGTCCTCGTCGGGGAAGGCTCCGGCTTCCACGTCCGAGACGAAGGCCGTGACCGCGTCGGTGATCGTTCCTTGAAGATCGGCGTAGGCCTTGGCCAGCTTCGGCGGATGTTCGGTCAGCCCCAGCAGGTCGTTGATCACGAGCACCTGGGCATCGGTACCGCTTCCCGCGCCGATGCCGATCGTCGGGACCTGCACCGCCTGCGTGATCTCGGCGCCGAGCTCGGCGGGCATCGCTTCCAGCACGATGGAGAACGCGCCGGCCTTCTCGAGCTGCACGGCCTGGTCCAGCACCTTCTGGGCGGCCTCGCCGCGGCCCTGCACCCGATAGCCGCCCAGGCCGTACACGGCCTGGGGCGTGAGGCCGACGTGGGCCATCGCCGGGATGCCGATCTCCGTGAGCCGTTGCACGAGGTCGACCTGCGCGCCCTCGAGCTTCACGGCGTGAGCGCCGCCTTCCTTCACGAGTCGGCCGGCGTTGCGCACGCCGTCTGAGATCGAGGCCTGATAGCTCATGAACGGCATGTCGCCCACGACCATCGCGCGTTCGGCGCCGCGCGAGACGGCCCTCACGTGGTGGAGCATGTCCTCCATCGTGACCGGCAGCTCGTTCTCGTATCCGAGCGCGTTGCGGCCGAGGGAGTCGCCCACGAGCAGCACGGGCACGCCGGCTCGGTCGAGGATATGGGCGGTGGGGAAGTCGTACGCGGTGAGCATGACCCAGCGTCGCTGCTCACCCTTCCACGCCTTGAGGTCGTGGATCGACACGGTTCGATCGGGCATCGCTCGCGCCTCCTTCAAGTGCACGGCAGTCCATGCAGTCTAACGGCGCGGAAGCCTCGAGGCTTCCAATCCGACGGGCGCCAGGGTCATCGCTCGATCACGATGTGGACCACTCCGATGAACGTCTCCTGTGTATGCGGGTCGACGAGGGAGGCGCATGCGACGAAGCCGGTGACGGTGCTCAGTTCGATCGCGTAGCCAGGTGTCGTGCCCGTGCCCCAGGGCCACTCGCTCGCTCGGGCTCCCGCCGGGGCTTCCCCGCGCTCCACGAGGTCGAACACGATCCGCTCGATCTCGGTGCGAGTCGGGTCGTCGTCGGACAAGGAACGGAAGGCATGCCACGCGCTGATCGAGAACCGGACCGAGACCACGGCCTCCGATCGTGGTCTATGGCTCTGACATCACGTCGCCGGGGAACTCGAGCCACTCCGCGGGGTCGATCTCGGGGTTCACCGGCCGTGCGTGCTGCGCGGCCGCGAATCGCGCCCTCCGATACCACTCGTCGAGGAAGGACTCCGTCGCCTCGGGGTCGTCGCCGGCGGCAGCCTCTTCCCACGACGACATGAATGAGCGAAGCGTCGTGGGCGGCATGAGCGACATGGAGTCCTGGATCGCCTGCAGCTTGTCAGCGTCGAACCGATCGAGTCCCCGCGCCATCCGTCATCACCCCTCCGAAAGCTCGTTCACATCATCAGCATGTGCCGAAGCTCTGACAAGGCCGCCGCCTGCGCCT
This sequence comes from Actinomycetota bacterium, assembly GCA_050692855.1. Lineage (GTDB taxonomy): Bacteria > Actinomycetota > UBA4738 > UBA4738 > HRBIN12 > JAOUEA01. The sequence goes on from JBOGVO010000102.1 coordinate 3,055, forward strand.
GGGATCCGTGTCGGACGTCGGTGCTAGCGTTCGAGTCGTTCTCGTACACTGCTGGGCGACCCTCAAGTCCCTACTGCTCCCTCTCGAGAGGGGGCCGTCCAGACCAGAGGAGGTGACTGGTTGAGGGAGTACGAAGTCATGCTCATCCTGCCCGCCGAGGCCGACGAGACGGTCGTGTCCACGGCGGTCGACCGGATCGCCAAGGCGGTGTCCGCCAACGGCGGTGAGGTCTCCAACATCGATCGCTGGGGCCGACGACGGTTCGCCTATGAGATCGACCACGAGAACGAGGGCTACTACGTGGTGGCCTCGTTCACGGCCGATCCCGCGGCCCAGCCCGAGCTCGACCGGGTGTTGAACCTGGCCGACGAGGTCATCCGTCACAAGGTGATCGCGCTCCCGGCCAAGGGCCGCCACGCCAAGCGCGCCGAGGCCCGCGGACAGCAGCAGCGATCGAGCTCGACCGATGCGACCCCGGCACCGACCGCGCCGGGCGCGCCGACCGAGACGACGACAGAAGCCGAAGCTTCCCCCGCCCCCGCGTGAGCCATACGCGCGGCGGGTGCGATACCGACAAGGTGGTGACGTGACATGGCGAGCGACAACCAGGTGACGCTGGTGGGCAACCTGACGGACGACCCCGAGCTGCGCTACACGCCGAACGGGGCCGCGGTCTGCAAGTTCCGGATCGCCGTGAACCGACGGCTCCCCGACGGCGCCGGTGGCTGGAAGGACGGCGAAGCGTCGTACTTCTCGGTCAACTGCTGGCGGAGCCTCGGCGAGAACGCGGCCGAGTCGCTCACGCGCGGCACGCGCGTGGTCGTGGCCGGCCGGCTGAACTACCGCTCCTGGGAGAACCAGGACGGCGACAAGCGCTCCGCCATCGAGATCGAGGCCGACGAGGTCGGCCCGAGCCTGCGATGGGCAACGGCGCGCGTCGAGCGCCAGTCCCGCTCGAGCAGCAGCTCGTCCGGCGGCGACTGGGGCGAGCGCGTCGCGGCGCCCGTGGGCGGCGGGGGCACCGAACAGGAGGAGACACCGCTGTAATGCCACCGAAGAAGAGGGAAGGCCCGAAGCGCCGTCGCGACAAGGACGACAAGGCCTGGCAGAAGAAGGGCAAGCGCAAGTTCTGCGTCTTCTGCAAGGACCGCGTCGACTACGTCGACTACAAGGACGTCATCACGCTGCGCAAGTTCGTGAGCGAGCGGGGCAAGATCCGCGCCCGTCGCGTCACGGGCAACTGCGTCCAGCATCAACGCGACGTCGCAACGGCCGTGAAGAACGCCCGCGAGATGGCCTTGCTGACGTACTCGAGCCGATGAAGATCATCCTGCAGAAGCCCGTCGAGAAGCTCGGGGACCCCGGCGACGTGGTCGAGGTGGCCGACGGCTACGCGCGCAACTTCCTGATCCCTCGGTCGCTGGCCGTCAGGGCGCACAAGGGGGCGGCGCAACAGGCCGAGAACCTGCGGCGCGCCCACGAACGGCGTCAGTACGCCCGCAAGGGCGAGTTCGAGGCGGTGGCCTCGAAGCTCATCTCCGGCGGGCCGATCCGCGTCACGGCGAGGGCCGGCGACGAGGGCAAGCTGTTCGGGTCCGTCACCGCCGAGAACATCGTCGACGCGATCGCCGTTCAGCACGACGGCGTGACGGTCGACAGGCGCGACGTGCATCTCGAGGAGCCGATCCGTTCGATCGGCGCGCACGAGGTGCGGGTGCACCTGTTCCATCAGGTCGACCCCGTCGTGACCGTCGAGGTCGTGCCCGAGAGCTGACCCCGGCCCATGGGGTAGCGTCGCCGAGGAGGCCGGGCCCGCGCCCGGCCTACCTCGTTCCAGGGGTCGTGAGGGCGGACGGCAGGTCGTCGGGTTCGCTCACGACGACATCGGCGGGATGATCGTCGCGCCACAGGCTTCCCCACCCGGCGCCGACGGCGAGCGCGCCCGCGGCCCGCGCAGCGAGCATGTCCTGCTCGCTGTCGCCCACGTAGGCCGCCGTCGCCGCGTCGATACCGAGCCGGGCGCACGTCAGCGTGATGCCGGCCGGGTTCGGTTTCGCGTAGCCAGCCTCGTCCCCGCCGGTGCGTACCTCGAACCGATCGCGCAGGCCCGCCCGAGTCAGCAGCAACTCGAGGCTCGTGACGTCGGCTCCGGTGAACAGGGCGAGCCGCAGCCCGGCGCTGGAAAGGGCGGCGAGCGCCGCTTCCACGCCGGGGTAAGGCCGCATCGCCGAGGCGCCCTCGTCCAGCCGGCGGTGGTACGCCGCGTGCTCGGCCCCGGTGATCCGGCGACCGAGCAGGTGCTCGAGCATGCGTTCACTCGGTCCCTGGGTGAACGCCTCGACGATCTCCTCGGATGAGTAGCGGGGGCCGCCCGCCTCCACGATCGTCTCGATGAACCCCGTGGTGACCGGTTCCATCGAGTCGAACAGGGTGCCGTCCATGTCGAAGATCACGGCATCGAGGCGACGGAGCATCCGCGGAGTCTACGGGGGGGACCGGGGGAGCACGGACGGTGGACGCCGTCACACCGACGCCCTGAATGTCAGACGTGTGATTCACACTGTTCCACATGGTTGTCCACATGTGGAAAGCGCAGGTCAGAGGCGGAGTGACAAGGAATCTCGCCCCGCGACCTGCACACGAACAATCCACAGCGGTTGTCCACTGTCGCCCTGCCGGTGACGAGCGTAGCGTCCCCGGGTTGAGGGGCTGGTCCGCCCGGCGGTGCGGGCCCACGGGGGAGGGGTAGGTTTGGCGCGCACGGCCGACGATGTTCGACGCTTGCCTGCCGGCGAGGGGCACCGGCTCCCACCGCACAACATGGAGGCCGAGGCCTCGGTGCTGGGCGCGATGCTCCTGTCGAACGAGGCCGTGGCCGACGTCGTCGAGATCCTCGAGCCCGACGACTTCTACCGTTCGGTCCACGGGCGCATCTACGGAGCGCTCCGGGGCCTGTTCGCGCGTGGTGAGCCCGTCGACATCGTCTCGGCTGCGGCGGCGCTCGAGCGCGACGGCTCGCTCGACGACGTGGGGGGCCGCCTCTATCTCGCCGACCTCGCGAACGAGGTGCCCACGCCCGCGTCGGCCGCCTACTACGCCGAGATCGTCTCGAAAGCGGCGCTCCGCCGACGCCTGATCTCGGCGGCCGCCGACATCATGGAGCGCGCGTTCGCCTCCACCGACGACGCCGAGGCCGTGGCCGACGACGCCGAGCAACGCATCTACGAAGTGGCGCGACGCGAGGACCGCGAGGACCTGGCCGTGCTGCGCGACCTCGTCGACCAGGCGATGCTCGACCTCGAGTCGATCCAGACGCGCGAGTCCGCCTACACGGGGCTGCCCACGGGGTTCATCGACATCGACAACCTCACGTCGGGCCTGCAGCCCGGCAACCTCATCGTCCTCGCGGCGAGGCCGGGCATCGGCAAGAGCTCGCTCGCCGTGAACATGGCCCGCAACATCGCCGTGGCTGGCGAGCCGGTGGCGATCTTCTCGCTCGAGATGTCGCGCTGGGAGATCGGCATGCGCCTGCTCTGCGCCGAGGCCCGTGTGCCGTGGGATCGCATCCGCAACAAGCGGGTCGGCCCCAACGACTGGCAGGCGGTCGTGCAGGCGGCCGAGATCCTGCACGAGGCGCCGATGTCGATCGTCGACTCCGGCAACACGAACATCGTCGACATCAGGGCCAAGGCGCGCCGCATGCGCACCGGCAAGCGCGGGCTCTCGCTCATCATCGTCGACTACCTCCAGCTCATGGGGCATCCGGGCATGGGCGGGCGCCGCCCCGACTCGCGCCAGCAGGAGATCGCCGAGATCAGCCGGTCGCTCAAGATGCTCGCCAAGGAGCTCGAGATACCCGTGATCGCGATCAGCCAGCTGAACCGCAACCCAGAGGCCCGCGCCGACAAGCGCCCCCAGCTCTCCGACCTGAGGGAATGCGTGCCGGGTGACACGCTCGTCGCGCTCGCCGATGGCCGCCGAGCATCGATCGCCGAGCTCGTCGGAACCACGCCTGAGGTGCTGGCGATGTCGGTCGACGGCCGCATCGAGACGGCGGTGAGCGACCGCGTGTGGGCGGTGGGCGAGCGCTCGCTCCGGCGCGTCCGCCTGGCCAGCGGACGCGAGATCCGGTGCACCGGGCGGCACCGCCTGTACGGTCCCGGCGGGTGGACGAGGGTCGACGACGTGCGCGTCGGCGATCGCATCGCGGTGGCCCGACGCGTGCCGGAGCCGCGCGAGCCCGTGGCCTGGCCCGACGACCGGGTGGCGCTGCTCGGTCACCTGATCGGCGACGGCAGCTACCTCAGCGGGCAGCCGATGCGATACACGACGGCCTCGACCGACAACGCGGAGCTCGTCGCACGGGCGGCACGCGAGGGTTTCGGCGCGACAGTGCGACGCGTCGACGGCCGGGGCTCCTGGTTCCAGCTCGTGATCTCGGGCAACGGGAACCGCTGGAAGCCAGCCGGCGTGAACGCGTGGCTCCGTGAGCTCGGCATCTTCGGCCAGCGATCGGCCGACAAGCGACTCCCGCAGCAGGCGTTCCAGCTTCCCGATCGGCAGGTGGCGACGTTGCTCCGGCATCTGTGGGCCACCGACGGCTGCATCCACGTTCGGCGCGACGGCTCGCACGGAAGTGATCGAGTCTTCTTCGCCACCGCCAGCCGGGGACTCGTCGACGACGTCGCGGCGCTCCTGCAGCGGTTCGGCATCGTGGCCCGCATCCGCAGGGTCACTCGCGGCGCTTCGGAGTGGTTCACCGTCGACGTATCCGGTGCCGACCACCAGCGCATCTTCCTCGAGCGGGTCGGGGCCTTCGGGCCACGAGCCGAGCCAGCGGTGGAACTGGCCGCACGGCTCGAGGCCGTGCGCTCGGTGCCCAACGCCGACACGCTTCCGGTCGATGTCTTCGATCAGGTCCGCGAGGCCATGGCCGAGCGCGGCGTCTCGACACGGCAAATGGCGCGCATGCGCGGCACGTCGTACGGAGGCTCGTCGCAGTTCGCGTTCGCACCCTCGCGGGGTGTGATCGCTGACTATGCGAGCCTGTTGCACGACGAGGGCCTGGAGATGTGGTCGAGCGCCGATCTGTTCTGGGATCGCGTGGTCGACGTGTGCGACGGGGGGCGCGAGGTCGTGTTCGACCTCACGGTGCCCGGACCGGCGAGCTGGCTCGCGGGGACCGGCGGCGTTGTCTCCCACAACTCGGGGGCGATCGAACAGGATGCCGACATCGTGATGTTCATCCACCGCGACGACGCCGATCCCGAGAAGAAGAAGACCGCCGAGCTCGTCGTGGCCAAGCACCGCAACGGGCCCACCGACAACATCGCGCTGGGGTTCGAGCCCTCGCTCACGCAGTTCCGCAACGGCGCTCGCGGCCAGCAATGAGCCCCGCCCCCAGGCGAGAGCACGAGGCCGTCCGCGCGCCGTGGACGCCTCCGAGCCGCCGCCGCATCCGCGCCATCGCGAACAAGCTCGAGGAGCGCTTCGGGCCGCTCGAGCCGCCGCGAGCCGACGATCCACTCGACGAGCTCGTGCTCACCGTGCTCTCGCAACACACGAGCGACCTGAACGCCGAGCGGGCGTTCGCCGACCTACGACGGGCGTTCCCCCGTGGGTGGCAACAGGTCTGCGACTCGTCGAACGACGAGGTGGCCGACGCGATCCGGAGCGGGGGGTTGGCGAACTCGAAGGCTCCGCGCCTCCGGGCGATCCTGGGAGCGGTGCGCGATCGCGAGGGTGGTGTTTTCGATCTGTCGAGGCTCCGCACGATGTCCGATGACGATGTGCGGATCTACCTGATCTCGCTCCCAGGTATCGGGCCGAAGACGGCCGCCGTGGTCATGAGCTTCGCGTTGGGACGCGACACGCTCCCCGTCGACACCCACGTGCACCGGGTGACCAAGCGGCTCGGGTTGATCCCCGAGCGGGCGAGCGCCGAGCGCGCCGACCGCCTGCTGCACGACCTCGTGCCCGAGGGGGTACGGACGCCGATGCACGTGGGGTTCATCCGTCTGGGGCGAGAGATCTGCAAGGCTCCCGTCCCTCGGTGCCGTGAGTGTCCGTTGCGAGCGGGTTGCCCTTCCGCACCACGGTTCGTGCGTCGGAGCCTTCGGTGAGGTATGGATATGGCCGTGGGCGACGACCCGATCAAGATCCCGGAAGCTGCGGGCGACGAGCTCATCCTCTTGCCCGACGCCGAGCCGTTCCCGCTGCTCGATCAGGTTCCCGAGTCCCTGCGAGGCGTGATCCTCGAGGTGGCGTGGGACCTCGAGCTGCTGCGCCGGCTCGACCTGCCCGTCGACGACGTCGAGATCGACGTCCTGCGGTGGCAGCTCGACCTGCCCTGGTGGTCCGACGAGGGCCATCTCTTCTCGCTCTCGCCGATGCAGGTCCGGGCCGACCACGACCGGAGCCCGGACCACTGGCAACGCATCCAGGATGCCGACCTCTATCGCCCGATCTACGTGATCGAGCGTCCCCGGGGGCTCGTCGTGATGGACGGGGTGCACCGGCTCGCGAAGGCCGACGAGATGGGATGGGACCGCATCCTCGCACACCGGGTGCCGATGCACGACTTCGCGCGGGTGCTGGTGCGCTGACGAGCTGCCGCCGGGCGCTCGTCACCCGGCGACGGTGAGAGCGGGTGAGGGGAATCGAACCCCCGTTTCAAGCTTGGGAAGCTTGCGTTCTGCCATTGAACCACACCCGCGTGGTCCCACCGGGCGAGCCGGCGGTGCACCAGTGTAGCGAGCCGGCGCCTGCTAGCGTCGATCGGCGATGACCGAGCCCGACCCCGACTTCTGGCCGGATGCGCTGTCGCGGCTCGTCCGCCTGGAAGCCCTCGACGCCGACGAGGCCGCCGAGGCGATGCGTCGCGTGATGGCCGGTGAGGCCACGCCCGGGCAGGTGGGTGGCTTCCTGATGGCCCTCAGGACGAAGGGCGAGACCGCCGACGAGGTGGAGGGACTCGCCCGCACGATGCTCGACTTCGCGCACCCGGTGCAGGCCCCGGAACCCGTCGTCGACGTGGTCGGCACGGGCGGGGATCGAAGCGGCACGTTCAACATCTCGACCGCCGCGGCGATCGTCGTCGCCGCCACGGGCGTGCCGGTCGCCAAGCACGGGAACCGAGCCGCATCCAGCACCTGCGGATCGGCCGACGTGCTGGAGGCGCTGGGGGTGCGCATCGACCTCGACGCCGCCGGGGTCGAGCGGTGTCTCGCCGAGGCGGGCATCGCGTTCCTGTTCGCGCCGATGTTCCACCCGGCGATGGCCCATGCGGGGCCGGTGCGTCGGGAGCTCCGTGTGCCCACGGTGTTCAACTTCCTCGGGCCCCTCACGAACCCGGCGCGGCCCTTCGCGCAAGCGGTCGGGTGCTCCGATGCTCGGATGCTGCCGCTCATGGCCGAGGTGCTCGCTCGCCGGGGGACCAGGGCCGTCCTGTTCCGTGGCGAGGACGGGCTCGACGAGCTCACCACCACGGGACCCTCGACGGTGTTCGAGGTGGGCGACGGACGGGCGCGCGAGTCGCAGCTCGACCCCGCCGACCTCGGGCTCCCCCGCTCGTCCGTCGAGGACCTGCAGGGAGGCGGCGCGGACGCCTCGGCCGAGATCGTGCGGGAGCTGCTGTCCGGGAAGCCGGGACCTCGCCGTGACGTCGTCGTGCTGAACGCGGCTGCGGCACTGGAGGTGGCCGGCCGTGCGGCGAGCCTGGCCGCAGGACTCGCCCTGTCAGCGGAGGCCATCGACACGGGGGCCGCAGCGGAGGCGTTGGAGCGGTGGGTGGCCGCGAGCCGCAGCGGGTAGCATCAGCGGCCGATGATCCTGTCCGATCGCACGATCCGCGAGGAGATCGAGGCCGGGCGCATCGTGATCGATCCGTTCGACCCCCGGTGCATCCAGCCGTCCTCGGTCGACCTGCACGTCGATTCCCAGTTCAGGGTGTTCGCCAACAACCGCTACCCGTTCATCGACGTGAAACAGGAGCAGCCCGATCTGACGGAGCTCGTCGAGACCAAGCCCGACGAGCCCTTCATCCTGCATCCGGGCGAGTTCGTGCTCGGCTCGACCCTCGAGCGCGTCGCACTGCCCGACGACCTGGTCGCGCGACTCGAAGGCAAGTCCTCGCTCGGGCGGCTCGGCCTGCTGATCCATTCCACGGCCGGATACGTCGACCCGGGATGGGACGGGTTCCTCACGCTCGAGCTGAGCAACGTCGCGAACCTGCCCATCACGCTGTATCCGGGCATGCGGATCGGGCAGATCAGCTTCTTCCAGCTCACGACGTCGGCCGAGACCCCGTACGGCTCGGCCGGCAACAAGTACCAGGGGCAGCGGGGGCCGACGCCCAGCCGGTTCTATCGCGACTTCGGCCGATAGTCCTGGGACGAGCGACCGAGCCTCAGTCGTTGACCGCGAGCGCGCCCGGCACCGGCCCGACGCCCATCTGCACGGCCATCATCGCCGCCTGCGTGCGGTTCGTGACCCCGAGCTTGCGGAAGATCGCGGCCAGGTGCGCCTTCACGGTCTTCTCCGACAGGAACAGCGACTGGGCGATCTCGCGGTTGGAGCGTCCCTCGGCCAGCTGCGCGAGGATGTCGTGCTCCCGCTGGGTGAGGCTGTACTCGTTGCGTCGGCCCTCGCTCGAGCCGCCCTGCTGATCCTCGAAGAGGTTCTGGATCACGCGGGGGCTGAGCACGTTCCCGCTGCCCGACATCGCCACGTTGATCGCCTGCGAGAGGTCCTCGGGGGTGGCGTCCTTCAGCAGGTACCCGGAGGCTCCGTCGGCGAGGGCCCGCTTCACGTAGGGGGCGTTCTCGTACGTGGACAGCATGATCACCGGCGTCTCGGCCCATTCGGCCTTGATCGCTCGCAGGAGCTCGAGCCCGTCGAGATCGGGCATGCGCACGTCGACGAGGGCCAGGTCGACCTTCGTCCCGCCGTGCAGGACCTCGAGCGCCGCCGCGGAGCTCTCCGCCTCGACGACGTCGGCCTCCGGGAACCCTTCCTTCACGACGTAGCTCATGCCACGACGAACGAGCGCGTGGTCATCCACCACCATGATCCTCATCTGCTCTCTCCTTGACCTCCGACGGGGAGCACGGCGACCAGACGGACGCCGCGTCCGGGGGTGGACTCGACATCGATCGAGCCCCCGATCTCGTCAACGCGGGTGCGCAGCAGGCGCAACCCGAAATGAGGGTCGTCGTCGGTGACCGCCGCGATGCCGCGACCTCGGTCCTCGACCACGATTCGAAGCTCCCCCCGACCGCACACCACGCGCACGGCCACGTCCTTCGAGCCCGAGTGCTTGGCGGCGTTGGCGAGCGCCTCGCCCACCACCCCCTGCGCCACCTCGAGCACCGACTCTGGGACCACGTCGATCTCGCCCTCGATCGTGAGCCGCGCCGGCAGCTTCCAGCGATCCATCAGCTCGCGCACGAAGGTGGCGAACGACGGATCGTCGTGCAGCCGGCCCTCGTCGAGCTGGAACAACACCTCTCGGATCTCGCTGAGGTCGTGACGGATCGCCGTCTCCACCTCCGCGAGCACCTCGACCGCCGACGCGGGATCGACCTCGATGCGGTGTCGGAGCGCCTGCACCTCGAGGATCGCGCTCGTCACCGACTGGGTGAGGCCGTCGTGGATCGTCATCGCCCAGCGCGTGCGCTCCACGAGCATCAGCGACTCGACCGTCGCCTCCGCGCCGGCCGCCGTCGATGCTCGATCGACTCGTTGCGGTTCACGTGCGTGCTCGTGGCGAACGCTCACTGCAGGGATTCGTCCCTTCGGTCGGGGCCGTTGGTTCTAGTGCCTTTCTCGGCACGTGAGCCCTCGGTCTTGACCGCCGTAGGACGGGAACCCGGGGTTCGCTCGACGAACGGCGAGGAGCGACCCGACGTTCCAACGGCGAACGAACTCGATGCCGAAGCCCAGATGGCCTACAACGCAACGAGACTAAGCGACCTTGTCAATGGAATACTCAACTTCTATGGTGTGTTGAAGCTCAGGGACAGTCGTTCGGGAGCCGGTTCGCTCCCCGCATGAGGAGGAGATGCCACACATGGCACGAGCAGTAGGGATCGATCTGGGCACCACGAACAGTGTGGTCGCCGTGCTGGAGGCCGGCGAGCCGGTCGTCGTTCCGAACGCCGAAGGCAGCCGCACGACACCGTCGGTGGTGGGCTTCTCGAAGAACAACGAGATCCTGGTCGGCGAGGTCGCCAAGCGCCAGGCCATCACGAACCCGGATCGCACGATCCGGTCCGTGAAGCGGCACATGGGCGACAAGGACTGGTCGATCGACGTCGACGGCAAGATGTGGACCCCGCAGGAGGTGAGCGCCCAGGTCCTGCTGAAGCTGAAGCGCGACGCCGAGTCCTACCTCGGCGACACCGTCACGCAGGCGGTGGTGACGGTGCCCGCGTACTTCGACGACGCCCAGCGTCAGGCCACGAAGGAAGCCGGTCAGATCGCCGGCCTCGAGGTGCTCCGCATCATCAACGAGCCCACCGCCGCGGCGCTCGCCTACGGGCTGGACAAGCAGCACGAGGAGCAGACCGTGCTCGTGTTCGACCTCGGTGGCGGCACGTTCGACGTCTCGCTGATGGAGATCGGCGAGGGGGTCTTCGAGGTGAAGGCCACCCACGGCGACACCCAGCTCGGCGGAGACGACTGGGACCAGCGCGTCATCGACTGGCTCGTCACCGAGTTCAAGAACGCGCACGGCGTCGACCTCGGCAAGGACCGCATGGCTCTGCAGCGTCTGAAGGAGGCCGCCGAGAAGGCGAAGATCGAGCTCAGCCAGGTGGCCGAGACCACGATCAACCTGCCGTTCATCACGGCCACGGCCGACGGCCCGCTGCACATGGAGCAGAAGCTCACGCGCAGCGAGTTCGAACGCATGACGGAAGATCTCGTGCAACGGTGCAGGACCCCGTTCGAGCAGGCGATCGGCGACTGGGGCAAGTCCGCCGAGCAGATCGACCACATCATCATGGTCGGGGGATCCACCCGCATGCCGATGATCCAGGAGTTGGTGACGTCGCTGACCGGCGGCAAGGAGCCGCACAAGGGCGTGAACCCCGACGAGGTGGTCGCGGTCGGCGCTGCGATCCAGGCGGGCGTGCTCAAGGGGGACGTGAAGGACATCTTGCTGCTCGACGTGACCCCGCTGACGCTGGGCGTCGAGACCAAGGGCGGCATCTTCACGAAGCTGATCGAGCGCAACACCACGATCCCGACGCGCAAGTCCGAGACGTTCACCACGGCCGACGACAACCAGACCACGGTGGAGATCCACGTCCTGCAGGGCGAGGCGGAGACCGTGATGTCGCCCGCCGTGAAGTCGCTCGGGCGGTTCCACCTGATGGGCATCCCGCCCGCGCCGCGAGGCATGCCGCAGATCGAAGTCGCGTTCGACATCGACGCGAACGGCATCGTGAACGTCAGCGCCAAGGACCTCGCCACCGGCAAGGAGCAAGCGATGACGATCACGGGCGGCACGAGCCTGTCCAAGGAAGAGATCGATCGCATGGTCACCGACGCCGAGAGGTTCGCCGCCGAGGACCACACGCGCCGCGAGACCGCCGAGGCGCGGAACACCGCCGACCAGCTGCACTATCAGGTGGCGAAGTTCGTCGAGGAGAACGCCGAGACGATCCCGGCCGCCGACAAGGACGAGCTCGTCGCCAAGAACGAGGAGCTCAAGAAGGTGCTGGACGACGATTCGTCCGAGGCCGCGGCCCTGACCGCGGCGAACGACGCGGTGATGCAGGTGTACCAGCGCGTCGGGCAGGCGATGGTCCAGAACCAGCAGGCGTCGGCGGGCGCGTCGACCGGCGACGGCGGTGAGGCCGGCGCCGAGCAGTCCGAGCCCGATGGCGACGACGACGTCGTCGAAGGTGAGATCGTCGATGAAGGGGAGGCGTCGTAGGTGGCGCCCGACGATCACGAGCGAGAAGGGGAGGAGCAGCCGCGGGTCCGCATCACGGATCGGCGGCGGTTCGCCCAGACCTCCGACGAGGGCGCCCCGGCCGATCGGGCCGGGGCGGCCCCTGGCCCCGGTGAGGACTCGTCCGCCCAGGAGGCGGCCGAGGTCGAGGGCGACCTGAGGGCGGCGCAGGGCGAGGCCCAGCAGTACCTCGATCACCTCCGGCGGCTGCAGGCGGAGTTCGTCAACTACCGCAAGCGCGTCGTGAAGGAGCAGACGGAGCTCGCGGAGCTGGGCGCGATGCCGGTGGCGAGGCGGTTGCTCGAGGTGATCGACGACTTCGAGCTCGCGTTGATGTCGGCGAGCGACCAGCCGGACTTCGACCGCTTCCTCAAGGGCGTCGAGCTGGTGTACGCGAAGCTCGTCGACGCCCTGAAGGCCGAGGGCCTCGAGCGCATGCAGGCCGAAGGCACGCCGTTCGACCCCGAGCTGCACGAGGCGCTGATGCAGACCGGCGACGGTGAGGGCGAGCCGACCGTCGCCGACGTGCTGCGGCCCGGGTACACGTTGAAGGGGCGCGTGCTGCGCCCCGCGGGCGTGCGCGTGGAACACAAGGAGTGACGCATGGCAGATGAGGTCCGTCGAGAGTGGTTCGAGAAGGACTACTACGGCGTGCTCGGCGTGGCCAAGAACGCGTCTCACAAGGAGATCAAGAAGGCCTACCGCAAGCTGGCGCAGCAGTTCCACCCCGACGCCAACCCGGGGAACGCCGATGCAGAGGATCGGTTCAAGGAGATCTCCGGCGCCTACGACGTGCTCGGCGACGAGGAGAAGCGGAAGTCCTACGACCAGGTCCGCGAGATGGGCGCGTCCGGGTTCGGAGGGTTCGGACCCGGAGGGTTCGGCGGATCCGGTGCTCCGGGCGGCGCGGCGGGGTGGTCGGGAGGGGGTCCCGCAGGCGCCACCTATGTGAACGCCGATGACATCGGCGATCTCTTCGGCGGGTTGTTCGGCGGCGCCGGCCGCACCGGCTCGCGCGCGGCGTCGCGTCCACAGCGAGGCACCGATCTGGAGACCGACGTCCGCGTCGGCTTCGACGAGGCGATGGTGGGCACCACGGTGCCGGTGAAGATCACCGGGCCGGCCGTCTGCCAGACCTGTCACGGATCGGGCGCGGCGCCGGGCACGAGCCCGATCACGTGCCCGGAGTGTGGCGGCAGTGGCGAGATCGCCGTGAACCAGGGGTTCTTCTCGATGGCTCAGCCGTGCCGTCGGTGCCGGGCGACCGGACGCATCGTGGAGACGCCGTGCCCGACCTGCGAGGGTGCGGGCGCCGTCAGGCGCACGCGCACCTTCCAGGTGAAGATCCCCGCGGGGGTCAAGGACGGGGCTCGCATCAAGCTGGCCGGCCGGGGTGAGCCCGGGCCGTCGGGCGGGCAGCCGGGTGATCTCTACGTGCGCGTTCGCGTGGGCTCCCACGAGCTGTTCGGCCGCAAGGGAGACAACCTCACGGTCACGTTGCCGATCTCCTTCCCGGAGGCGGCGTTGGGCGCCAACGTGCAGGTGCCCACGCTGAACGGGCCGGTCACGCTGAAGGTGCCCGCGGGCACGCCCAGCGGCAAGACGTTCCGCGTCAAGGGCCGAGGCGCGCCGAAGCGCAGGGGCGGGAGCGGGGATCTGCTCGTGACGACCCAGGTCGCCGTGCCCGGCAAGCTCTCCAAGGACCAGAAGGAGCTGCTGCGACAGCTGCAGCAGACCGAGGAGGAATCGCCTCGCAGCTCGCTCGGGGTGGCATGACGATGGTTCGCAACGAACCGACGACGGGCGAGCAGGAGCGGAAGGTCGACGAGCGCGCCGTGTTCATCATCAGCGTGGCGGCCGAGCTCGCCGGCGTGCATCCGCAGACGTTGCGCATCTACGAGCGCAAGGGCCTGGTGCGTCCCGAGCGGACGTCGGGCAACACCCGGAGGTACTCACAAGCCGACATCGAGCGGCTGCTCGCGATCCAGGCGCTCACCGACGAGGGCGTGAACCTCGCCGGCGTGAAACGCATCATGGAGCTGCGGATCGAGATCGAGGCGCTCCACCGAGAGGTGGACGAGCTGCGGG
>JBOGVO010000103.1:0-12619 GCA_050692855.1 Actinomycetota bacterium
GAGCCCGCGTAGGACTCCTGGAAGATCACGTCCTGGTCGTCGTGATCCTCTTTCCAATGCGAGACGAATGCGGGGATGATCTTGCCGTAGACCTCACGCGGCGTGCTGTACGCGGTGAAATTGATCACCGGTACGTCCGCGGGCGTGCACGCACCGGCCGCGGCGCCGGGATCCTCCTCCCCACCCGCGTCGGACGTGCAGGCGGCGAAGATCGCGATGGGGACGAGCGCGAGCGCGACGGAACGCGCCCATCGGGCGGGCGCGTGAGCACCTCGCCGGGGTTGGGTCGACATCCGAGTTCCTTTCGATCGACCGACGTTCGTCGGTGGCCTCCTGGTGCTCGGCCTCCGGTGGTCCGGTCAACCGAAAGGGTTCGCGCGGCGAGTGTCGTGATCGACGCTCGCCGGCCTTTCGAGATGTCGCGCCTCCGGGTGTGCGGTCGGCGTGACGCGGACAGGAGTACCGGCTGGTGCGCCGGGTGTCAAGCAGATGGGACGGCAGCGGGGCCGACGGTCACAGCATCGTCACACTCCCGCCCTTCCTGCCTCGGCCTTCCGGCCGATGGTCTACCTCGTCCGTGGCCGTCCGGCCGATTGCCGGAGCGGCGCCCGGCCGATAGCGTCCGGATCGCAGCTGACCGAAGACGAGACGAGCCGCCCACCCCGCGTTCGCTCGGGCGCTCGTGGAGCATGTGTGGACATCGACTGGGGCATCGTCCTTGCGTCCGTGATCGTGGGATTCACGGTGGGACTCACCGGCATGGGCGGAGGCGCCCTCATGACCCCGATCCTGCTGATCTTCTTCGGGATCAGCCCCACCGCGGCCGTCTCCTCAGACCTGGTCGCGGCGATGGCGATGAAGCCGGTCGGCGGCGGTGTGCACATCCGCCGCAAGACCGTGCGTTGGGAGCTGGTCAGATGGCTCTGCGTCGGTTCCATCCCCATGGCGTTCGCGGGCGTCCTGCTCCTGCACGCCACCGGAGACTCCTCGCACGTCGAGGACATCACCGAGCTGTTCCTCGGCGTGACGCTGTTGCTCGCCGCCGGCGCCATGATCGTGAAGGCGTGGCTTCAGGGGCGGCGCACCGCGGCCGCTCGCCGATCCGGGGCGACCGACGCGGTCCACTCCGGCACGGTACGCGTGAGGATCGGCGTCACGATCCTCATCGGCATGGTGGGCGGCCTGTTGGTCGGGCTCACGAGCGTCGGCTCGGGCTCGATCATCATCATCTGCCTGATGATGCTCTACCCCGATCTCCGTGGCGCCGAGCTGGTCGGCACCGACCTCGTGCAGGCGGTGCCGCTCGTCACCTCGGCCGCGATCGCGCACATCATCGTCGGGGACTTCGTGCTCGGGCTCACGACCGCGATCCTGATCGGCTCGTTGCCCGCCGTGTGGGTCGGAGCTCGTCTCTCGTCGAAGGCGCCCGATGGCGTGATCCGGCCCGTGCTGGTGTTCGTCCTGGTCGCATCGTCGCTCAAGCTGCTCGACGTGCCCAACACCGTCCTCGGCATCGTGCTCCTTGCCGGAGCCCTGGTCGCCCTGCCGGTCTGGGGCGCGATCGACGCCGCGATGCATCCCCAGCGACAGTGGGCCGAGGCCGGGCTTCCGAGGGCGAGCTGGATCAAGCGACAGGCCTGGCTCGCCCCGGTGGGCGTCGGTTTCGCCTTCGCGATCGCGTACTTCGCGCGGATCCGGCCCCAGCTGTCGGGGTCATCGGCCGTGGTCGAGGTCGTCGAGGTGCTGCCCTGATGTTCGATCGCATCGTCGTCGCCGTCGACGGCTCCCGAGAAGGCGGGAAGACGGTGCCGGTCGCCGTCGACCTGGCCCAGAAGTACGGATCGTCCGTCACGGTCGTGCACGTCCGGGAGCACACGAAGTACGAGGGCTCCGACGTCGATCTCGGACCGGACGTGCCGGCCGAGGAGTTGGTCGAGGCCATCGTGCGCACGTTCGCCGACGCCGGCGTGCAGGTGCGCGGGGAGATCAGGCGGGTCAGCCCCGGGAACACCCCCGAACAGATCGTCGAGGTGGCCGGTGACGCATCGGCCGACCTGATCGTCCTGGGGACGCGGGGCATGACCGAGTGGAAGTCGCTCGTGTTGGGTGGCGTAGCGAACAAGGTCGTGCACCATGCGACCTGCCCCGTCTTGCTCGTGCGCTGATCGCGCAGATCGCCCGGGAACCGTCGCCCCCGACCCGCGGCCGAGGCGCGCATCGGTCGGAGCGTCACCCGGTCATCTGGCCGGTCATCCGGCCGGCCATCCGGCCCGTCACAGAAGGTCCACAACTCTTCGACGAAGGTCTCGTTGACCGTCCTCGAGCGCCCGGGTAGCCTGGACCTCGCAGCTGACCGGAAAGACCGGAGGCCGCAACGCATCGGGGGAACCACCTCCCCGCCGGCGTTGCGGCCGTTTTTCGTTCCATGGAGAGAGAGAGCCGAACGATGGCGAACCGGACGAAGGAGTCCGAACGCGACCTCGAACAGGAAGCGAAGCTGGTCGAGATCGACGGCGAGTTCTGCGTGCCGGTCGAGGCGAATCAGGCTCGCCACCTGATCGACTGGGGACCGTTCGAAGCTCCCCGCTCGACGTGGGACATCGCCAGGAAGCTCCTGCTGTTCCTGCCGGCGCTGTTCATGTTCATCCTCGCGGTGCAGCTGATGAAGGAAGGCGCGGCCGCCGTCGGCCCGCAGATCGAGGGGCAGTTCCCGTTCGCCAACGGGATCTCGACGCTCGGCGCCGGCTGGCTGGGTGCCTACTTCGTGCTCTCGGGCTCGCCGGTCGCCGCGACCGCGATCAGCCTCTTCGGGGCCGGCAGTCTCACGAAACTGCAGGCCTTCACGATGCTCTCGGGCTCCCGCCTCGGAGCGTCGTTCATCGTGCTGCTGACCGGCTTCCTGTACTCGATGAAGCACGCCAAGGCCCAGATCGCGAACGGCGTGAGCAACGGATCGAGAGGCTCGCCCAACGGCGCGCGAAGCGCTTCGATCGGCATCGGCATCCAGGCGATGACGATGACGGCGATCGTGTATCTGCCCGGCATGCTGATCGGCTACGCGATCATCCGAGCCGGGTGGCTCGAGGGCTTCGACCTGCATGCGTCGGGCAAGCTCGACGCGATGCTCGGCAAGCTGTGGGGGCCGATCGTCGACTTCACCGCGACGAGCGTGCCCGGATGGTCGTTGTTCCTGATCGGCTTGGGCGCGATCCTCGCGTCGTTCAAACTGATCGACCGGGTCCTGCCGCAGCTCAGCAGCGACGCGACGGCGACGAAGCGCGCGGCGTGGTTGAGGCACCCCTGGACGATGTTCTTCCTCGGATGCATCGTGGCGACGCTCACGCTGTCGGTCTCGGTGGCGCTCACCGTGCTGGTTCCGCTCGCGGCCAAAGGGCTCGTGAAGCGGGAGGAGGCGCTGCCCTACATCATGGGCGCCAACATCGCCACGCTCGCCGACACCCTGGTCGTCGCGATGCTGCAGCCGACCCCCGATGCGGCGCACGTGGTGATCGCCGAGGCGATCGGCGTGACGATCGTTTCGTTGCTCATCCTGGCCTTCGTGTACAAGCCGGTGCAGCGCTCCGTGCTGCGCCTCGACGACTACCTGGTGTCGAGCAACCGGCGGCTCGCGGTGTTCGTCGGCACGCTGTTCCTGATGCCGATCGCGTTGCTGACGACGGGCTTCTTCTACTCGACGTGACCTGGAGGCCGGCCGGATGGCCCGGCGTACACTCCGACCGTGACCGACGACCCGACGACCGAGACGCCCGCCGCCGGCACCGCCGACGAGCAGCTCGACGCGCTCGCGCTCTCCGAGGAGGAGCGCCTCGTGCTCGCGAAGGTCGCCGACATCGTCCGGCGCATCAACTACGGCACGGTGGTGCTCGTGATCCAGGACCGGAAGGTCGTGCAGATCGAGATGGCCGAGAAGTTCCGGCTCCGATGAGGACGCGGACATGAGCGACGTCGTGACGAGCGAGGTGCGCCCGGCACCCCCGCCCGGGTCCGGACCGCCGAAGCTGTCGGTGCGCGACCTGGTGAAGACGCGCCGCGTCACGAGCGGAGCGGTCGTGACGGCGGTCGACCACGTCTCGTTCGACGTCGGTCTCGGCGAGTTCGTCTGCCTGCTCGGCCCGTCGGGATGCGGGAAGACCTCGATCCTCAACGTCCTCGCGGGCCTCGACGTGCCCACTTCGGGCACGGCGCTCCTCGACGGCGCTCCGATCACCTCGCCCGGGCCCGACCGCGCGGTGCTCTTCCAGGAGCCCGCGTTGTTCCCCTGGCTCTCGGTGGCCGGCAACGTGGAGCTCGCACTGAAGCTCACCGGCACTCCCGCCGGCGAGCGGCGCGACCTGGCTCTGCGGTGGCTCGCCAACGTCGGCCTGGAGGAGGCGGCCGACGTGCAGCCGCACGAGCTCTCGGCGGGCATGCGGCAGCGAACCCAGCTCGCCCGCGCCCTCGCGACCGAGCCCGACGTGCTGCTCGGCGACGAGCCGTTCGGCGCCCTCGACGCCCAGGCGCGCGAGCTCCTGCAGGACGAGGTCCAGCGCGTGTGGCTCGAACGCGGCGGCCGCAAGACCTTCGTCTTCGTCACCCACAACGTGCGTGAGGCGGCGTTGCTCGCCGATCGCGTCCTCGTGATGTCGGCGGCGCCGGGCCGGCTGCTCGAGGAGGTGCGCATCGGGGCGCCGCGCCCCCGGCAGCTCGATGACGTGCTCGTGGCCCGGGTGGTGTCCGAGGTGCACGAGCTGTTGATGCGCGAGGTCGGTCGCGCGGCCGCCGAAGGGAGCGATCGGTGAACGTCGGGGCCACCACCGAGGCATCCCGGTCGGCCGCTCGCCGGATCGCGCACGAGCTCGGGCCGCCACTCGCGGGCATCGCGGGACTGCTGGCGGTGTGGACCCTCGTCGCGGCGCTCACCTCGAGCGAGGGCATCCCGTCGCCCCTCGACACGTGGCGGGCGTTCCTAGACGGCATGGCCGACGGCACGATCCCCGAGGCCACGGTGAAGACCCTGATCCGACTCGTGTTCTCCTTCGTGTTCGCGGTCGCGATCGGCACCCTGCTCGGCGTGGGGTTCGCGTTGAACGAGTTCGCTCGGCGTTCGCTCCGGCCGATCGTCGTGGCGCTCCAGATCGTGCCCTTCGTGGCCTGGGTTCCGATCGCGGTGATCTGGTTCGGAGCCACCGAACGAGCGGTCGTCTTCGTCACGATCGTCGGATCGTTCCCGTCGGTCACCCTCGCCACGATGTCGGCGATGCGCCAGGTGCCGCCCATCCTGCGCCGCGCCGGGCGCACGCTCGGCGCCAGCGGCTGGACCCTCTACCGAGAGGTGATCCTCCCCGCCGCCTTACCCGGATTCATCGCCGGTCTGCAGCAGGCCTGGGGCTTCGCCTGGAAGGCGCTGATGGCGGCGGAGCTGATCATCGCCGCCGTGGGCGCCGTGGGGCTCGGACACCTGCTCGCCCGCGAGGCCGACGACGTGGCCGCCCTGGTCGCCGTGGTCGCGGTCATCGTCGCGATCGGGGTCCTCGTGGAGTACCTCGTGTTCAATCGGCTGGACCGCCGGGTGCGCCGGCGCCGAGGACTGCTGCTCGAAGGCTGATCGTCGCGATCGCGGGCGATCGCTACTGCTCGATGCGGAAGCGGATGCGCACGTGGGTCTCGTACTCGGCGATGCGCCCGTCCTCCACCCGGGCCGACGTCTCGAGGATGTCCATCCCCTCGATGCCACGGATCGTCTTCGATGCCTCGGCGAGCGCTTCCTGTGCTGCCGCGCGCCACGACTCGGCCGAGACCCCGACCAGATCGATCGTCTTGATGACTGCCATCGTCGATCACCCCTCCCTGTAGACGGCGACGAAGCGCCGGTAGTTGGTCGCGATCCGCGCGACCGCATCCTCGCGGGGCATGGCCCCGTCGACGAAGGACTTGAGCGGGTTCCACCAGATCGAACGGCCGATCGCGAAGCCCTGATACCCCGGGACCTGCCGCGCAGCGCGCAGCCATGCATCGACGGCCGCGTCGTCGGCGCCGCGGCCGAGCACCACGCAGCCCACGCCGTCACGACCGCCCACTCGGCACTGCTCCGCGATCTCCGCACACTTCGCCGGATCGTCGATGCCCTCGATCTTCCAGATGTCGGGCTCCACGGCGGCCGCCTGCAGCTCGGCGATCGCCACCTTCATCAGGTCGGGTCGCACCTCCCGATCGAATCGCAGGGGCTCGTTCCCCGCGGCCTCGAGCTGGTGCGACTCTGCGGGCACGAGGAGCTCGAAGAGGAAGCGTCGCCCCGTGCGGTGCAGCCACTGCGACAGCTCCTGGAGGCGAGCCGACTGCCGCGCGTTCATCGCACCGTCGCCCTCGGGGTTGTAGCGCACGAGCACCTTCGTGAAGGTCGGGTCGAAGGACTCGATGTGCGCGGCGAACTCCGGGCCGTACTCGAAGTCGAACTCGTCCTGGCCCGACCGCTCGGCTGGCATCGCGAGCATCATGCCCGCCTGCTTCGCGTCGATGGCGACCTGGCTGCCGAACTGCTCATCGACGAGGACCCCTGCCGTGGTCGCGTCGACCCCGTCGGCGAGCGCGCGCTGCATGCCCTGGAAGACCACGCGTTTCGCGTCGATGACGCGCTCGGCCCCCCGAGGGTCCGGCGCGCCCTCGATGCCGAAGAACTTCCTCTGGAACGACCCGCGGTGGTCGAACGCCAGGATGAAGAGCGTTCCTATATAGCCCAGCGTCATGTCGTCTCCTTGGCCGTCTTCCTCGTGCGTCGCCGGATCCGA
The DNA here is from genome assembly GCA_050692855.1 of Actinomycetota bacterium. Taxonomy (GTDB): domain Bacteria; phylum Actinomycetota; class UBA4738; order UBA4738; family HRBIN12; genus JAOUEA01. The sequence continues at coordinate 6,786 of JBOGVO010000103.1, forward strand.
TGCCCGTATCGTAGCGACCGCCTCCGCCTCATTCCTGTTCGAAGTCATCGAGCGGCGCGATCAGCTCGACGGGCACGGGGGCCGCCGCCTTGCGGAAGCGGAGGCCGTCGGTCGGAGAACAGATCACGAACCCGTAGTGGATCGGGACCGCGACGCCCGGTTCCATCGCCCTGGCGAGTCCGGCCGCAGCGCGCCAGTCCATCGTGAAGTGCCCCCCGATCGGGAGGAAGGCGACGTCGGCCCGCACGTCGTCCAGCTCGGGTGCGTGGTCGGTGTCGCCGGCGTGGTAGTAGCTCGAGCCACCGAGCTCCACGAGGTAGCCCACCCACCCGTTCGACCGTGGATGGAACCCCAGCGCTTCCTCGCGCGTGTTGTAGGCCGGCACGGTCGTGAACGAGACGCCGGCGACCTCGTGCCTCTCGCCCGGGCGGACCGGCGTGACGTCGCCCGTCAGCTCGTTCGCCACGTCGTGGGGCGCGACCAGCTTCGTGCCGGCCCGGCGAAGCTTCTCGATCTCGTCCGGCCGGAAGTGGTCGAAGTGGGCGTGGGTGATGAAGATCAGATCGGCCGGCGGAGGGTCGTCACCCGTCCCCCATGGGTCGATGTAGATCGTGCGCTCCTCGTCTCGCCACCGAAGCGCCGCCTGCCGGAACCAGGTCACGTGGTCGAGCACGGCTTCCTCCTCGCGGTCGGATGTCTAGTCTGACGGACCGAGATGACCGAGCGCGAGCCCGATCCGGCGGAGGAGCAGAGCGGGAGCGCGCGACGACAGGAGCTCGAGGCGACGACCGGTCTGCGAGCCAGCGTGTCGCTGCTCCAGCGCAACCGGGACTTCCGGCGGCTGTTCCTGTCGTCGGTGATCTCGCTCGGGGGCGATTGGTTCCTGTTCGTGGCGATCACCTCGCTGATCGTCGAGACGACGGGGCGGGCGATCGACGTGGGACTCGCGATCCTCGCGCAGGAGTTCGCGTTCTTCCTGGCATCGCCGCCCGCAGGCGTGCTGGTGGACCGGCTCGACCGGCGGAAGTTGATGATCGCCTGCGACGTGGCCCGCATCGGGGTCTGCCTCGCGTTCCTGTTCGTCGGTCCGGACACGATCTGGCTCGCGTACCCGCTGCTCGCCCTGCTCTCGGTCTTCGGCGCGCCCTTCGACCCCGCCTCGACGGCCTCGACCCCGAACCTGGTCGATCCGCGCGACCTGCCCACCGCGAACGCGCTGAGCGGATCGCTCTGGGGGACGATGCTGGCGGTCGGGGCCGGGCTCGGCGGCATCGTCGCCACGGTGTTGGGCAGGGACGTCGCGTTCGTGATCGACGCGACCTCGTTCGCGATCTCGGCCGTGCTGCTGCTCGGCATCCGCCGGCCCTTCACCGAGGCCCGCGAGCCAGGGCACGAGCATCCGCGCATGGTCGAGGCCACGATCGAGGTGCTGCGCTACGCCCGTCGCGACCATCGCGTGCTCGCCCTGATCGGCGTGAAGGCGGGGTTCGGGCTGGCGGCCGGAGTGCTGGCGCTGATCCCGGTGTTCGGCGCCGAGGTGTTCGACCGCGGCGAGATCGGGGTCGGCACCCTGATGGCCGCCCGCGGCGCCGGCGCCCTCGTCGGACCGTTCTTCGGCCACCGCGTCAGCGGCGAGGGACACCGCCGGCTGTTCGGCGCGATCGGTATCGCGCTGGCGATCTTCGGCCTCTCGTACATGGCGCTCGGGCTCGCCCCGGCCCTGTGGATCGCCGCGCTGGTCATCTTCGTGGCCCACCTGGGGGGCGGCGCGCAGTGGGTGTTGTCGACGTTCGGCCTGCAGGTGCTGGTGCCCGATCACATCCGGGGGCGGGTGTTCGCCGTGGACTTCGCGATGATCACCCTGTCGCTCGCGGTGTCCAGCCTCGTGGCCGCGACCGTGGCGGATTCCGTCGGACCGCGCATCGCCGCGCTGCTCGTGGGCGCGATGGCCGTCGTCTGGGCGGCGCTGTGGACCGCGCTCACCCGCTCGATCCGGCGTCGCAGCCTCGAGGAGGGGTTCTCCCCGACCACCCAGCCCTAGCCCGTCGGGTTCGGTGGGGTGGGCTGGTCGGGAGGCTCGGGCACGTCGTCGGTGGGCGGCGGAGGGGCCGCGGGTGCATCCGAGGGCGGCGCGGACGGCGCGGACGGCGTCGCGGGCGCCGGGGATGACTCACCGGCCATCGGCGCGCCCGAACCCCTCGGCGATCCGAAGTCCACCTGCGGCGGGCCGCCCTCGCGGATGCCTTCCTCGACCTCGAAGAACTCCTCTCCCTCGAAATCGAACATGTTGGCGACGACCACCGACGGGAACTGCTTCACTCGCTGGTTGTAGTCCCGTACGTTCGCGTTGTAGAAGCGACGCGCCGTCTGCAAGCGATCCTCGGTGTTGGTCAGCTCGGCCTGCAGCTGCAGGAAGTTCTGATTCGCCTTGAGGTCGGGGTAGTTCTCCACGACGAGCATCAGCTGGCGCAGGGCCGCGACCAGGGGGCCCTCCGCCGCCGCCTGCTCGGCGGGCGACCCGGTGGCGCTCGCGGCCATCGCCCGAGCGCGCGTGACGTTCTCGAGCACCTCCTTCTCGTGCGAGGCGTACCCCTTGACCGTCTCGACCAGGTTGGGGATCAGGTCGTATCGACGCCGCAGCTCGGTGTCGATGTTCGCCCACGCGTCCTTGATGAGCGTCTTCTGCGAGATGAACCGGTTGTACGAGACGACCGCGGCGATCGCGACGAGCACGATCACGGCGAGCAGGATGACGATCCAGATCCACACGAGGCTTCCCCTTCTTCGATCCGAGAGCGACGTCAGCCTACCCCGGCCGTCCCGAGCATGGCCTTCACGGAGGCGTCGTCGCCGTCGCAGGCCTCGGGTCCGGGAACAGCGATTCCAGCACCGCAGGCACGTGCTCGAGGAACCCGTCGAACCGGCGAAGCGCTCTGTCCACGTCGTCGATGCTCGCTGCCTGCCGTGGTCCGAACACCATGAGACGTCCGGCGACGACGTCGAGACCGACGCCCGGCGCCTGAAGCAGGAGCCACTCGATCATCCGGGCGTCGAGGAGCGCCGAAGCGAACCGCCGGTCGGACGTCCGCACCTCGAACGTACGGTTGAAGCGCTCGGATTCCAGTTCCATGTCGTCCGGGTCGACGGCGTCCCGCACGACCGAAGCCAGGCTCCTCGGCACGACGGAGACGTCCGGCCACGAGGGCCTGGGCGCATCGATCACGCAGACGAACCGCCGGTAGTCGTCTCGCGACGCGTCCGAGGTCGGGGCGTACCAGTAGTCAGCGACCACCGTCTCGCGGCCGTGCCATCGGCCCCAGGCCGTGTTCTCGAGGTCCCGGGCCGACGCCGGGCGCCCGAACAACGAGAACGGCTGATGCAGGAGTCCGAGAGGATCGCCCCGCCCGGCGCGCATCCCCGCCTGCTTCGCCTGATCCTCGAACGACCCGCGCCGAGGCAGGATCCGGAACCGGTAGACGGCCCACGCGAGCCCTCCGGCGACGACCGTGACGGCCACGAGCTGGCCGAGCAGGTCGCCCGCCCCCGGATCGCCGCCGGCGAGCATCATGATCCCCGTCAGCGCCCACACCCCGCCGACGCCGGCGAGGATGCGCACGACGGTCGCGGGCCTCACGAGCGATCGGCTCCGGCGGTCGGTGTCTCCTCCGCGTCGTCGCCGATCGGTCCTTGGGACCAGCGTCCCTGCAGCCATCGATCCTCATGGCGGCCCTTCGGCGGACGCGGCGGGTACAGGTCGGCCACGACGGCCGGCACGGCGCGTTGCATCGCCCGGGCCGCCTCGAACAGGAGCAACACCTCGGCCGGAGTGAGCGCGACCGCTCTCAGCAGCATGCGATCCTCGTTCACCGCGATCGTGACGCCCGAGGGAAGCCCGAGCATCACGCGCATCATGCGCTGGTCGCAGAAGGCCACCGCGAACCGACGGTCGTCGCTGCGCACGCGGAAGCGCCGGTTGAACGCCTCGAGCTCCAACTCGATGTCCAATCCGGTGAACGCGTCGGTCATCTGCGCGACCGTGTCGCTCGGCCGGACCTCGAGCCGGGGGCACCCGAACGGAAGCGCCACCACGGCACAGGCGTATCGACGCACGGTTCGCGCCGGCACCTCCCGGTTCGCGGGCACCTGCTCGATCAGCAGGTCGAACGCCCGCACACCGTCACCCTCGGCGCGGTTCCACACGACATTCTCGGCGCGCGACCACAAGCCGTCGCCGAGCCATCGGAACGGCAGCCACAACGTGTCGGGGAACGGGTCCATCGGCGAGAACTCGAGGTCGGCTCGCTGACAGAGCAGCATGAGCTGTCGAGCGCGTCCGCGCCGACGCCATCCTCGCCACGCGGCGAGCGCCCCGACCGCGAGCGCGACTCCCCAGAACCACAGGTCCATGCCTGAGGAATCGGCGTCGCGACGAGAGGCCTTGACCCGCCCCCGCTCCTAACCGGGCACCGAACGGTCGGTGCGGAACTCCAGACCACCCTCGCCGGCATCGATCGTGATCGCATCGCCGTCGCGGATCTCGCCGGAGAGCAGCCGCATCGCGAGCGGGTCCTGGATCTCGCGCTGGATCAGCCGTTTCAGCGGCCGCGCGCCGAAGGCGGGCTCGTACCCCGCATCCACCAGGTAGGACCGGGCCTCCCCGGTCAGCTCGATCGTGAGACCGCGCTCCGAGAGCCGCCGCTGCAGGCCGCGCACCTGGATGTCGACGATCTGAGCGATCTGGTCGCGCCCCAGCGGGTCGAAGACCACGATCTCGTCGATGCGGTTCACGAACTCCGGCCGGAAGTACCCCCGCACGTCGTCGAGGACGGCTTCCTTCTGCTTCTCACGCTCGAGCGACGGATCGCTGAAGACGGCCGACCCGAGGTTCGAGGTCATGATCACGATCGCGTTGCGGAAGTCGACCGTGCGCCCATGCCCGTCGGTGAGGCGTCCGTCGTCGAGTAGCTGCAGCAGGATGTTGAACACGTCGCCGTGCGCCTTCTCCATCTCGTCGAGCAGCACGACGCTGTACGGCCGGCGCCGCACGGCCTCGGTGAGCTGACCACCTTCCTCGTAGCCGACGTAGCCCGGTGGGGCCCCCACGAGACGCGAGACCGCGTGCCGCTCCTGGTACTCGCTCATGTCGACGCGCACGATCGCGCGTTCGTCGTCGAACAGGTAGTCGGCGAGGGCCCTCGCGAGCTCGGTCTTCCCGACGCCGGTCGGGCCCAGGAACAGGAACGACCCGATCGGGCGGTTCGGATCCTGGAGGCCGGCGCGCGAGCGCCGGATCGCGTTCGCGACCGCCTCGACCGCCTCGACCTGGTCGACGACCCGCTCGTGCAGCGCTTCCTCGAGGTGCACGAGCTTCTGCATCTCGCCTTCCATCAGCTTCGAGATGGGGATGCCCGTCCATGTCGAGACCACCTCGGCCACGTCTTCCTCGCTGACCTCCTCGTTCAGGAACTTGCGGTCGCGCTGCACCTCGGCGAGCGCGGCGTTCTCGGCCTCGAGCTGCCGATCGAGCTCGACGAGCGTGCCGTAGCGAAGCTCGGCCGCGCGCTGCAGATCGGCGTCCCGCTCCGCGCGTTCGGCCTCGGCTCTGGCCTCCTCGATGCGCGCCTTGAGCTCGCGGATGCGGTCGATGCGCTCCTTCTCTTGCTGCCAGTGCACGGTCATCGAGGTCCGCTCTTCCTCGAGGTTCGCGAGCTCCTCCTCGAGGCGGACCAGTCTGTCCTTCGACGCCTGGTCGCTCTCCTTCTGCAGGGCCGCCCGCTCGATCTCGAGCTGGCGGATCCGCCGCTCGACCTCGTCGATATCGACCGGCATCGAGT
>JBOGVO010000104.1:0-10866 GCA_050692855.1 Actinomycetota bacterium
GGCCGCGGACGACGAGCGGGAGCGTGAGTAGGTCGCCGCGGCCGTCACCGAGCGAGAACCCGTGATGACGTTCCCCAGGCCGGCCCCGGCCGGGGGCACGAACCTCGTGACCCCCGACGACCTGGGCTCGCGCGTGACGTTCCAGTTCGAGCTGCCCAACGGGTACACGACCGAGGCCGTCGGCGTGTTCGAGCGCTGGGATCCCGAGGCCGAGACGTACTTCGTGCGACAGAAGGACGGCACCGAGGTGCGCGTGCCCGCACGCGGCGTTCGTCACGGCAAGGTGATCCCCGCCCGGCCGGCGGCCCCCACGCCCGGCTGACCGGCCGAGGCGTCCTCGACACCACCGACCAGGAGGTCGAACCGATGTCCGAAGAACTGCCCACCTCGCTGATCCGCCTGCGCCTCGGCCAGGAGGACGCCCACTACGGCGGCAACCTCGTGGCCGGAGCGACGCAGTTGAAGATCGTGGGCGACCTGATCACCGAGCTCGCGATGCGCCACGACGGCGACGAGGGGCTGTTCCGCGCGTACGAGTCGGTCGAGTTCCTCGCGCCGCTGTACGCGGGCGATTGGATCGAGGCCCGCGGCAAGATCGTGAGCGTGGGGAACACCTCACGGCGGTGCGAGTTCGAGATCCACAAGATCGGCGCGGCGAGGACCGACATCGGCGAGAGCGCCGCCGAGTTCCTGGAGGAGCCGGTCCTCACGCTGAAGGCGGTCGGCACCACCGTCGTGCCGGCGGAGCATCAACGCTTCGCCCACTGATGGACCTGCCGGCGGCGATCCTTCCCTCCCACGTCCGTTGCGACGACTCGGCAAGGACCTCCCTGTTCTTCCTGCAGGGCCAACTGCGGAGGTCCATGCCTAGTCGCTGTGAGCGAGCTGAGGCCGCTGATGCGAGGCCCGAGGGCGAGCCCGGCGGCGAAGAGCTACGAGGCGCGCTCGAGCCCGTGCAGCACCCGGAGCAGCTCGTCGACGTTGAACGGCTTCGGCACGTAGGCGTCGGCGCCGAGCTCGGCCGCCTTCGCGCGATCGCGGAGCGACGAGAGCGCGCTGACGATCACGACGCGAGGGCGCTGGTCGACTGGGAGCTTCAGCATCTCCTCGAGCACGGCCCACCCGTCCATCGTCGGCATCATGATGTCGAGCACCATGAGGTTCGGGTGGTGCTCGCTGATCTCGGCGAGCGCCTCGACCCCGTTGGCCGCGGCGTACGTCGTGTAGCCCTCGGCCTCGAGGCTGAACTGCAGGACCCACACGACCTGTGGCTCGTCGTCGACGACGAGCACGGTCGGCACGGTGGTCGCAGACGCCGTCTCGTTCTGCATCGTGCTGGAGGCTACGGTCGTTCGATCCGGGTCCTGAATCGGCCGCATGGCCGGTTTCGATGTCACCGAGTGGCCCAGTGCTCCATCGGAAGGCCGAGTGTCCGGGTGATACCTGCATAGTCACCCGTAGCCACGGGGTTCCGCCTACGTCGCAGCGCAGGTGGACGTTGCCGCCCACCTCCTGAGCAGGTCAGGCGATGTGCACGCCGGGGACCGCCACGACCCGCCCGACCCGGAACGCGCGATGGGGGCCCGTGGAGGCGAGCACGCGATCGGCATCGAGGGGATCGACCACGAGCACCATGCCGATGCCCATGTTGAACGTGGAGAACATGTCGTCGTCGGTGGCCCGGGCGCCGGTGCGCACGAGCTCGAAGATCGGCGGTTCGGGCCACGTGCCGCGCTCGATCCCGGCGCCCATGTCCTCGGGAAGCGCCCGCGGGAGGTTCTCGGCGAGGCCACCCCCGGTGACGTGCGCGGCGGCGTGCACTACGCCGTCGCGCGCGAGGGACAGCACGGCGGGCGCGTAGATCGCGCACGGCTCGAGCAGCTCCTCGGCGATCGTGCGAACGCCACCGAGCTCGGGGGGCGCCTCGTCGAAGAGATACCGCTCGAGCAGCGCATGACGAACGAGCGAGTAGCCGTTGGCGTGCAGTCCGCTCGACGCGAGCCCGATCAGCACGTCGCCCTCTCGCACGCGATCCGGTCCTAACACCGACGCCTCGTCGACCGCCCCGACACAGAACCCGGCCAGGTCGAAGGCATCGTCGGCCATCGTCCCCGGATGCTCGGCCGTCTCGCCACCCAGCAGCGCGCACCCGGCTCGCCGGCATCCCTCGGCCACGCCCTCCACGATCGAAGCGACTCGCTCGGGCACGACCTTCCCCACGGCGAGGTAGTCAAGGAAGAACAGCGGCTCCGCGCCGGTGCACACCACGTCGTCGGCGCACATCGCCACCAGGTCGATGCCGACGGTGTCGAGTCGATCGGTCGCGCGGGCGACCTCCAGCTTCGTGCCCACGCCGTCGGTGGCCGCGGCGAGGAGCCGGCCGTCAGCGATGCGGAACAGGCCCGCGAACCCGCCGACCTCGTCGGCCACCTCGGGACGGCGCGTCCGCGAGGCGAGGTCGCCGATCAAGGTCACGGCTTCCGCGGCGGCATCGATGTCGACCCCGGCGCGCCGGTAGGCCTCGGTCATCGAGGCGTTCCCGCATCCACGGCCGAGCACCCGGGACCGGTCACCCGGTCGGCAGCCGGAGCTGAGCCTCCAGCACGAACTTGCCTGCCTGCGCCGGCACATCGATCGGGTACTCGCCGTCGAAGCATGCTCGGCAATACGCCTCCTTGGGCTCGCCGGCCGCCGCGACCATGCCGTCGAGCGAGAGGTAGCCGAGCGAGTCAGCCCCGACGTAGGCCCGGATCTCCTCGACCGTGAGGTCAGCGCCGATCAGCTCCTGGCGCGTGGGCATGTCGATGCCGTAGAAGCACGGCCATTGCACGGGCGGACACGTGATGCGGATGTGCACCTCGGCGGCGCCCGCCTCCCGGAGCGCCTGCACGATCTGCTTCGTGGTCGTGCCGCGCACGATCGAGTCGTCGACGACGATCAGCCGCTTGCCCCGGATCGAATCGGGAAGTGGGTTGAGCTTCAGCTTCACGCCGCGATCGCGCAGTCCCTGTGATGGCTGGATGAACGTGCGGCCCACGTACTGGTTCTTGTAGAGGCCGTCGCCGTAAGGGATGCCGCTCACCTCGCTGAACCCCTGGGCGGCCGAGTGCCCGGTGGTCGGCACCGCGATCACCAGGTCGGCCTCGACCGGGTGCTCCTTCGCGAGGATCCGCCCCATCTCCCGGCGGGATTCGTGCACGGTGGCCCCGCCCAGACGCGAATCGGGCCGCGCGAGGTACACGGACTCGAAGATGCAGAGGGCTCGGCGCGGCGACTCCGCGAAGCGCACCGAGTGCAGCCCACGGTCGTCGAACCGCACGAGCTCGCCCGGCTCGACGTCACGCATGAACACGGCGCCGACGATGTCGAGCGCGCAGGTCTCGCTCGCGACCACGAACCCGTTCGGCAGCCGTCCGATCGAGAGCGGACGAACCCCGTACGGGTCGCGGGCGGCGTACACGCTCCGCTCGTCCATCATCACGAAGCAGTACGCGCCCTGCAGGCTCGGCAGCACGCGCCGCGCGGCATCCTCGAGGCCGCCGAGCACCGCCATCTCGTTCGCGATCATCGTCGTGACGATGTCGGAGTCGGTGGTGGCGGCCGCGCCGCCCTTGGCGACGAGCGCCGCGAGCTCGCCCGTGTTCACCAGGTTGCCGTTGTGGCCCAGCGCGAGCGAGTGCGCGCCGTCGGTCTTGAAGACGGGCTGCGCGTTCTCCCAGGTGGTGGCGCCGGTCGTCGAGTAGCGGGTGTGCCCGATCGCGAGGTCGCCGTGCAGGGTGGTGAGCGTGGCCTCGTTGAACACCTGGCTCACGAGCCCCAGGTCCTTGTAGACGAGGATGTTGCTGCCGTCGCTCACCGCGATGCCGGCGGACTCCTGGCCGCGATGCTGTTGAGCGAAGAGCCCGAAGTAGGTGAGGCGAGCGACGTCGTCACCGGGCGCCCAGACGCCGAAGAGCCCGCATTCCTCCTTCGGTGACTCGGCGCCCACGAGGGCTTCAGTCTACCGGCCTCCCACCGGCATGCCTGGAACGCGCGCACCGGCGGGAGAGCCACGCGGGGGCCCGCCCCCCTCAGAGGAGCGAGCCCTCGAGGCGCAGCAGGGTCTCCTTGCGTGACATGCCGCCCGCGTAGCCCGTGAGCGAGCCGCTGGCGCCCACGATGCGGTGGCAGGGCAGCACGATCGGGATGGGGTTCGACCCCAACGCCCGCCCGACCGCCCGGGCCGCGTGCGGACGGTCGATGCGCGCCGCGATGTCGCCGTAGGTGGCGAGCTCACCGAAGCCGACCCGGCTCGTGGCGCGGAGCACCTTCCCGGCGAACGGACCGATCAGACGGCGGTCGAGGTGCAGCTCGAAGCGATGCCGTTGCCCACGGAAGTACTCCTCGAGCTCGTGCCGGGCCTCGTCTGTGGGAGCCGCGGCCTCCATCACCCGAGGCGAGACCTCGCGCGCCAGCCGCGTGATCACTCGTTCGCGATGGTCGTCGTCGAACGCGATCGCGACGAGCCCCTTCGGCGTGACCGCCACGAGCAACTCGCCGATCGGCGAGTCCATCCTCGCCAGCGCGACGTCGAGGAGCCCCTCGGCGGCCGCGCGGCCCTCGAGCGGCGACGAGGCCCGTCGCGCGGCGTCGATGGCGTTCCGCACGGGGGACAACCGCTTCAGATCGTTCGGCTGCAGGTCGTTCGGGTGCAGGTCGTTCTGCTTCATCGTCATGTCATCAGCTCCTTCAAGCGCTTCATGCCCTGATAGACGTTGGCCCTCGCGGTCTGTTCGCTGCTTCCCATCAGCTCCGCGATCACGGCGTAGGACCGGTCGAGGACATGGCGGTGCACGACTGCCACCCGCTGACGCGGCGGCAGCTCGCGGACCGCCGCCCACAACGGGTCGCCGGGATCGCTCGGCTCGGGCTCGCCCCCGGGGGGCGTCTCGGGCGCCTCGCCGGTCGGCACGGGTCGGCGGCTGGCGCCCCGGTGGTGGTCGATCGCCTTGCGGCTCGCGATCGCCAGGATCCAACGATCGAGCTTCTCGGGCTCCTTCACCTTCGGGTAAGCGCGCAGCGCCGCGATGAACGTCTCCTGGAAGGCGTCGTCGGCGTCCTGGGGGCCGACCGCCACCACGAGGAACCGGTACACCGTCGCCCGGTTGGCCTCAAGGAACTCCTGGAACGGAGGCGGCCGCCCCGCGGCGCCGCTCACCCTTGTCGTCTCGGCATCGTCATGTCCTCCCCGATCGTTCGGCCTCTTCGTGCGGGCCTCGTCGTGCGGCCTGGTGGTGCCGGCCTCGTCGTGCGGCTTCCATGGAACGACGCGGCAGAGGGTGCCGGCGTGAAAGACGACCCCGCGACGATCACGCCACGCCGAGCAGCTCCGGGAGCCTCCGATGGTCGTCGATCACGTGGTGAGCCTCCGGACCGCCGTCAGGCCGATCGTGGAACCCCGTGAACCGCACCGTCGTCATGCCGAGGGCGAGCCCGCCGGCGACGTCGGTCCGCCGGTTGTCGCCGACGTGGGCCGCCGCCGAGGGGTCGGCGATCGCGAGCCCGTCGAGGGCGGGCGCGAAGGCATCCGCGGCGGGCTTGAACCACCCCGTCTCGTCGCTGAACGCCCAGGCATCGAACGAGTCCAGCAGCGCGAGCTGCTCGAGGCGCCGCCGGAGCGTGACCCCCGGCGTCAACCCCACGTCGCACACGATGCCGAGGCGGATGCCGGCCGCCCGCAGCGTGGCGATGGCTTCCTCGATGCCCGGGCCGAGCTCGAGGGGCACCGCTTCTCCGACCAGGCGGAACCCGTCGACGAGGCGGTCGCCGAGGTCGCCGGCGAGCTCGATCCCGACCCGCTCGGCGACGAAGGCGACCGAGTCCGCCGGGGTGTACTGGCCGGTGTTGGCCACCCAGGCCTCCTCGAACCGCTCCCAGTTGGCGTCGAAGGCCTCGGCGAGCTCGTCGACCCCGACCGGCTGTCCGGCCTCGCCCGCGGTCGCGGCGAACCGGTCGATCTGCAGCCGGCGGATGCCGCTGCCGCTTCCGACCGACGCGGCCACGATCGTGTCCCAGTAATCGAAGGTCACCGCTTCGATCGTCATGCGGACACCCGCATCAGGCGGACCCTTGCATCAGTCGGACTCCCGCATCAGGCGCGGGATCGCCGACTCGAAGACGTCGCGCAGCTCCTCGACCGAGGTCTCGAACATGCCGTCGAACACCACCCTGGGGCCCCCGGTTTCACCGAGGCGCGAGAGCGGGACGCCGTGGGCCGACGCGAGCGCGACGAGGCGATCCTCGTGCTCCGGACCGACGCTCACGACCACCCGGGATGCGCTCTCGCTGAACAGCGCGACGTGGCCGGGAAGATCGCCGGTGACCGACACCGCGAAGCCGTTGCCGCCATGGATCGCTGCCTCGGCGAGCGCGACGCCCAGGCCACCGTCGCCGCAGTCGTGCGCGCTCGCGAGCAGGTCCTCGCACGCCGCTTCGTGCAGCAACCGGTGGAGGGCGTGCTCGCGGGAGAGATCGATCGCGGGCGGACTCCCGGCCACGATCCCCAGCACGGCATCCGCGAACTCCGACCCGCCGAGCTCGCCGAAGGTCTCTCCGAGCACATAGACGGCGAGCCCCGACACCGGGAAGCCTGCGGGCACGCGGAGCCGATGATCCTCGAGCAGCCCCAGCATGCCGATCACCGGGGTGGGCCAGATCGACGACTCGCCCGACTCGTTGTAGAAGCTGACGTTGCCGCCGGTGACCGGGGTCTCGAGCGCGATGCAGGCATCGCGCATCCCCCTGATCGACTCCGCGAACTGCCACATCACGACCGGTCGCTCGGGGTTGCCGAAGTTGAGGCAGTTCGTGATCGCGAGCGGCCTCGCGCCGGAGACGGCGACGTTGCGGGCGGCCTCGGCCACGGCGTGCGCCGCACCCAGGTAGGGGTCGAGGGCGCCGTAGCGCCCCTTCCCGTCGGTCGAAAGCGCGAGCGCCTTCAGCGACCCGGGCACGCGGACGATCGCGGCGTCGCTGTCGGAGCCGGCGACGGTCTGGCCCTGCACGCGCGAGTCGTACTGCTGCCACACCCAGCGCTTCGACGCGACGTTGGGAGCGCCGAGCACTCGCAGCAGCGCCTCGAGCAGGTCACCCTCGAAGGGCGCGAACGTCGGATCGTCGGTGCTCACCGCCGGCCTCGCGTGGTGCCCGGCGGGCGCCTCGCGAGGCCGGTCGTACTCGGGCCCCTCGTCGACGAGCGAGACGGCCGGCACCTCGGCCACGGTCTCGCCCTGGTGCGTCACGGTGAGCGTTCCGCCCTCGACGAGATCGGCGATCAGCGCGATCCCCAGCCCCCACCGTTCGCAGACCGCGCGCACCTCGCCGAGCTCGGACGGGTGCACGATCGCGAGCATGCGTTCCTGCGATTCGCTCGTGAGGATCTCGAAGGCCTCCATGTCCGGTTCCCGGAGCGGGATCGCGTCGAGATCGAGCCGGACGCCCATGCCGGCACGCGCGGCGGACTCGCCGACGGCGCACGTGATGCCCGCCCCGCCGAGATCCTGGAGCCCCTCGAGCAGGCCGCGCTCGATCAGCTCGAGCGACGCCTCGATCAGCAGCTTCTCGGCGAACGGATCGCCGATCTGAACGCTCGGGCGGGACGCCTCGCTGCGCTCGTCCAACGCAGCGCTCGCGAGCACGCTCACACCACCGATGCCGTCGCGGCCGGTGGCCGCTCCGTAGAGGACCATCACCGAACCGGCGTGAGGCGTGAGGGACGTGGCGGTGACCAGCGCGTCCGCCTCGGCGAGACCGACGCACATCACGTCGACGGTCGGGTTCGCGGAATGCGCGTCGGCGAACCGGATCTCCCCCCCGACCGTGGGAACGCCGATGCAGTTGCCGTAGCCACCGATGCCGGCGACGACGCCCGAGAGCAGCCAGCGGTTCCGCTCATCGGTGAGCGGGCCGAACATGAGGGGATCGAGCAGCGCGACCGGCCGCGCGCCCATCGAGATGATGTCGCGGACGATGCCGCCCACCCCCGTCGCGGCGCCCTGATACGGCTCGATCGCGGTCGGGTGCGAGTGCGACTCCATCTTGAAGACGGCGGCCATGCCATCGCCGACGTCGACCGCGCCGGCGTCCTGACCGGGGCCCACCAGCACGGCCGGCCCGTCGCTCGGAAGGGTCTTCAGGTGGATCTTCGAGCTCTTGTACGAGCAATGCTCGGACCACATCGCACCGTACATCGCGAGCTCCGCCGGGCGCGGATCGCGACCGAGGGTCTGCCGGATGCGCTCGAGCTCGTCGTCGGCCAGGCCGAGCCGTCGGTGCAGCGGTTGGCCGGGCGCCTCGTCGCTCACGAGTGGGCTCCCGGGTGGGCTCCCGCGCCCTCGCCCGCCAGCGCCGCCGCGAGCAGCGACGCGAACAACGCCTGCCCGCCGGTGGGCCCGACGTCGGGATCGACGGCGTGCTCGGGATGCGGCATCAACCCGACGACGTTGCCCGCGTCGCTCCGCACACCCGCGATGTTCTCGAGTGAGCCGTTCGGGTTCGTCGACCCGTTCACCGAGCCAGCGGCGTCCGCGTACCGGAACACCACCAGCCCCGCGTCCTCGATGTGCCGGAGTTGCTCGGGCGTGGCCACGAACTGCCCCTCGCCGTGCTTGATCGGGATCTCGACCAGCTCGCCGGGCACGAGATCGGCCGTCACCGGGGACCGAGAGGTCTCCACCCGCAGGTACACGTCGCGACACACGAACCGCAACGACGCGTTGCGGATCAGCGCCCCCGGCAGCAGTCCAGCCTCGCAGAGGATCTGGAAGCCGTTGCAGATGCCGAGCACCGGCCCCCCGCGGTCGGCGAACGCGCGCACCTCGTCGAGGATCGGCGCGTGCCCGGCGATCGCGCCGCACCGGAGGTAATCGCCGTAGCTGAACCCACCCGGTAGCACCACCGCGTCGACGCCCTGCAGGTCGTGATCCGCATGCCAGAGCGCGACGCCCTCGCCCCCCATCGTCGCCACCGCGCGGACCGCGTCTCGATCGTCGAGCGACCCGGGGAAGGTGATGACGCCGACGCGGGGGGTCGCGATCGTCATCTCCCGCTCAGGCTTCCTCGTCGGCGGCGCTCGTGCCGAGCACCCGGTAGTCCTCGATCACGGGATTCGACAGCAGGCGGCGGGCGATGTCGTCGACCTGCGCTCGCGCATCGGCCTCGCTCGCGGCCTCGACGTCGAGCCGCACGTGTCGTCCGACGCGGACGTCGGACACGTCGTCGAACCCGAGCGCGGGCAACGACGATTCGACCGCCTTCCCCTGCGGATCGGCGAGGCCGGGCTTCAACGTCACCAGCACCTCGAACGTGTGCCTCATCCCCGGCGCTCCCGCAGACGGTCCATCGCCGCCGCGTCGGCCGTCGGATCGAGCCCGGCCGCCCCCGCCCGGCCCAGGTAGGCGTCGAACCCCTCGCCGGTCACGCGCTCGTATGCCTCGCGGTACCGTGAGGCCGTGCCCGACACCACCTCGTCGGGAAGCGAGGGCGGGGGCGGTTCGTGATCCCACCCGCTCGCGTCGAGCCAGTCGCGGACGAACTGCTTGTCGAAGCTCTGCTGCGGTCGTCCCGGCGCGTACCCGTCGACGGGCCAGAACCGGCTGGAGTCGGGCGTGCCCACTTCGTCGACGAGGATCAGGTCACCGCCGGCGAAGCCGAACTCGAGCTTCGTGTCGGCCACGATCACGCCGCGAGCGACGGCTGAGGCCCCGATGCGCTCGTAGATGCCGAGGGTGAGCTCCTTCAGCCGCTCGTAGACGCCCCGGCCTACCAGGTCCGCGGCCTCGGCCGGCGTCAGCGGCACGTCGTGGCCTTCGCTCGCCTTCGTCGTGGGCGTGAATATCGGCTCGGGTAGCCGGTCGGACTCGGCGAGCCCGGCCGGCAGGCCGACGCCGCAGACCGCGCCGGCGGCCCGATACTGCGCCCAGCCGCTGCCGCTCAGGTAGCCGCGCGCGACGCACTCGAGCGGGATCACGTCGGCGCGGCGCACGAGCAGCGCTCGTCCCGCCAGGCTCGGCTCGTCGGCGAACGGCGGCGGGAACGCGGCACGGTCGGCGCTCAGCACGTGGTTGCCGACGAGGTCGGCGGTTCGCTCGAACCAGTGGAGCGAGAGGCCCGTCAGCACGCGCCCCTTGTCGGGCACGGGGTCGGGCAGCACGACGTCGAACGCGCTGATGCGGTCGGTCGCGACGAGCAGCAAGGCATCGTCAACGGCCGAGTACACGTCGCGCACCTTGCCCTGCGCGTGGAGCCGGCCGGTGGTCGTCACGTGGCCACGTCCCCCGCGGCGGCCCGAGGGAGCGGGTCGGCGGGCAGCTTCTCGAGGCGTTCGAACACCGGCCCCAGGTTCCGCAGGAAGCGGGAGGGGTCGAACAGCTCGGCGAGCGCGGCGTCGTCGAGCCGGGCGCGCACCTCGGGGTCGGCCGTCACGGTCTCGCGGAAGCTCGCGCCCTCGTCCCATGCAGCCGCGGCCGCGGCCTGCACGACCCGGTAGGCCTCGTCGCGTGGTAGGCCGGCCTCGACGAGCGCCAGCAGCACCGACTGGCTGAACGCGATGCCGCCCCGGGCGTCGAGGTTCTCCCGCATCCGCTCAGGGAAGACGACGAGCCGGTCGATCACATCGGTGAGGTCATCGAGCATGAACGCCAGCAGTCCCGTGGCGTCGGGGAAGATCATGCGCTCCGCGCTCGAGTGCGAGATGTCGCGCTCGTGCCACAGGGTCACGTTCTCGAGCGCGGCCAGCGCGTGGCCCCTGATCACCCGGGCGAGCCCGCTCACTCGCTCGCTCACGACAGGGTTCCGCTTGTGGGGCATCGCGCTCGAGCCCTTCTGACC
>JBOGVO010000105.1:0-6402 GCA_050692855.1 Actinomycetota bacterium
TCCTCGTCGTGCGCGGTCATGATCACGACCTTGGTCGACGGGGACGCCTCCTTGATCCGACGCGTGGCCTCGATCCCGTTCATCCCCTCGCCCTTGAACATGATGTCCATCAGGACGACGTCGGGGAGCTGGTCGAGCGCGAGCGCGATCGCCTCGGCGGGAGTGTGCACGGGCGCGGCCACGAGCGAGAGCTCTGCGTCGAGCCCCACGACGGTGGCGAGCGAGTCGGTCAGGATCTTGTGGTCGTCGCAGATCAGCAGCGTGACGGTGTCGCCCTCACCCACGAGCCTGGTCCCTCCCAGCGGGCAGCCGGATCCGGAGCATGGTACCGCCCCCCGGCGCGTCCTCGGCGGATATCTCTCCCTGGTGTTCGGCAACCAGGCCCCTGGAGATGAAGAGCCCGAGGCCGGTTCCCTGCACCTCCTCGTAGCCCGCCGGCCGCCAGTTCGGGAACGTCGTGAACACCTGTTCCCGCCGCTCTTCGGGGATGCCGGGACCGTGGTCGAGGACCGTGAGCACCGCGTCGTCGCCTTCACGCGCGAGCGTGATCTCGACCGGCTGGTCCGGTGGTGAATACGCGCCGGCGTTCCGCACGACCTGGCGGACCACCTCGACGAGCCGCGTGCGATCAGCTTCGACGGTGACGTCGTCGAGCTCGAGATCGACCCGGCGGTCGTCACCGAGGGCGGCGGCGCCGACCCCCTCCCGCACGATCTCGGCGAGGTCGGCCGGCCCTGGCTGCAGGGGGAGCACCCGTGCGGAAAGCTTCATCGCGAGGGAGGCCTCCGCCACGATCTCGAGCATGCGGTCGGCTTCCTGCTCGATCAGCTCCAGGAACTCCCGCTTCTCGTCGTCGGGAAGCTGGTCGTAGAAGGAGCGCGAGGTCGCCGCGATGCCCTTGATCGTCGAGATGGGCCCCCGCAGCTCGTGCGAGATCATCGAGACCAGCTCGGCCCGCCCTCGCGCATCGTCCATCATCGAACTCCCCCTCGGGGGCAAGGCGTGTCCGAACCAGGAGGATGTGACACAGCACCAGGATAGTCGGCACTGTGTTGCACCGATCGATACTCCTTGTCCACAGAACATCCGGTGGCCAGGAGTCCGGGCAGGCTTGCGGTCCTTACCGTCTCTCGTGCTGGTCACATAGCCACCGGCCTCCTCGGGATCCAAGGCCTCCAAGGCTAGGACAGCGACGGGGCGCTCCGAGTACGAGTGATCTTCGTCGGGGAAGGCTCCGGCTTCCACGTCCGAGACGAAGGCCGTGACCGCGTCGCGATGGCGCTCCGCAGGTCGGCGGAGCCTTCGCGAGCTTCGGTGGATGCTCGGTCTGCTTCCGCCGACCCGAGGGCCCGTTCCCCGATCCCACTGGAAGCGGGTAGCCGTAGCCGCGCTCCGTGCGGGTCTGCCACCTCGAGAACCCGCAGCTCCCCGAAGCGGGTGAGGAGGTAACGCCGACGGCGACGCTGTCGGGCGCCGATGACGGTCTCCTCCACGAGCCCGAACGCCTGCCTGTGTGTAAACATACTGGGTCCCGTCAGCCTCTAGATAGTGTATGAGAGCCGAGCGTGACGTTGGCGTGACCATACGGGATCACTACGACCAGCTCTATCGAGAGATAGGGCCGACAGTCTGGCGCGCGGTTTATGGATACACGGGCTGCCGCAGGGAGATGAGGAATAGTCAATAGTTGTGGAACGGAATCTCGTGATCACGCGGCATCCTCCGTGTCGTTCCGCTCGACCAACCGTCCGTTCACGAACTTGGCGCCCGCTCGAACGAGCGCCACGAGCTCGGGCGCGTTGACCCGTCTCCACCTCCCTTCTTGAACCTCGATCAGCTTGAAGCACATCGCCAAGCCCGCGGCGCGCGACCCCGGGCCCTTGGTCACGTCGGTGCGGGCCCGCACCGAGGAGAACGTCGACTCGATGGGGTTGGAAGTCCGCAGGTGGATCCAGTGCTCGGCCGGGTAGTCGTAGAAGGCGAGCAGCGCCTCGCGGTCGCCCGTGAGCTTCCTCACCGCCTTCGGCCACTTCGCGAAGTCGTTCACGAAGGCCTCGAGGGCGGTTTCGGCATGGCTCTTGTCCTCGGCCTCGCAGATCTCCCGGAGGGCCCGGCGGGCCTGAGCCTGCACCGAGACGGGAAGCGCGTCCAAGACGTTGACCGTCTTGTGCACCCAGTCCCGCTGCCACCTGGTCTCGGGGAACACGTCTCGCACGGCGGCCCAGAACCCGAGCGCACCGTCCCCGATGGCGAGCTCTGGAGCCCGCATCCCGCGTCGGCGGCAGTCCCGCAGCAATTCAGCCCACGACTCCGTCGATTCCCGATAGCCGTCGGCGATCCCCACGAGCTCCTTCGACCCATCAGTGCGAACCCCCACCATGACCAGCACACACAGGCGGTCGTCATCCCCAAGGCGCACGGTGAAGTGGATGCCGTCGACCCAGCAATACACGTAGTCCACCGCGGAGATGTCTCGGTTCATGAAGGCCTCCCGTTCGGCGGACCAGGACGCGGTAAGACGGGTGATGGCCGCCGCGGACAGGCCGGAGGCCGATCCAAAGAACTCCTGCAGGGCCGGCACGAAGTCCTTCGTCGACAAACCGTGCAGGTACAGCAAGGGCAGGACCTCGGCGACCTTGGGGGATCTGCGGGCATACGGCGGCAGGAGCGAGCTTCGGAAACGGGATCGACGCCCGGTGTCGGGATCGAGGCGGCGATCGTCCACCCGCGGGGCGGCCACCTCGATCGCACCCGCGCCCGTCAGGACCGTGCGCTGACGGGCACGCCCGTTGCGCACCACGAGCGCGTGGCCCCGCTCATCCCGGTGGCCCTTGCCTTGGTCGAGGTAGGCATCGACCTCGGCCTGCAAGGCGACCGCAAGCATCCGCTGGGCACCGGCGCGACAGATCTCGTCCAGGGTCGAGGCGAGCTCCTCGCGACCCGACTCATCGGGGGCTATCCTGAGCATCGGCGTACCTCCTCTTGCCGGCGTGTCCTCGCCGGCGCTCCGATCGGCGTTCGACCGGAGGGTACGCCGCGTCCTTCAACAGGTCCCGCATCCACAACTTTCGTTCATACCTCGGCGCCGGCGTGTCGTCGTTGATGTACCCGAGCGCCTCGCCGTCGAAGATCAGCAGGCCGTCATCGCTGTACAGCTTCTCGTCCCACCCCGCGATGAACCCCCGCTCGACGTCATAGAAGTCGTCCCGATCATCCATGGCGTACTTCGCCAAGGCCGCTCGTTGACCGCAGCGGTGAAGTCGGTTGCCGGCTTCGTTCCATGGTCGTGGGAGTGGGTCATGATCAGTCCTCTCCTAGCGGGTTCCAGACCGTCGAAGCCGATCCTGTGCACGAACGGATTCTGCGGAGTCTACGGGCGGGCGAATCCATCAACAGCAAAGCCCGAGAGGCCGGGGAGCCGAGACTGCCACCATCGCCCCTCCTCCGCGCCCGCCTACGACGCCTCGATCCGCTCACCGGCAGAGAGCGACGACGATGGCACCCCGCCGGCCATGAACGCTCCGAAGCAGAGGCCATCGCGAGTCGCATCGACCGAGAACACGAGGACCCTCGTCCGAAGACCGGGGGACCGATCACGCTCGGTTCGTTCCTCACCGATACCTGGCTGCCACGGAAGCGCCGACAGGTGAGCGCCACCACCGCGTATCGCTACGCCTGGTTCATCGAGCGCTACGTCAACTCGGCCCTCGGCGAGATCCCGCTGCGGCGGCTCCGCCTCGATCACCTCGAGCAGCTCTACCAGCAGCTCGCCACCACCGGCGGCCGTCGCCACGACGGCCTCGCACCCAAGACGATCATCGAAGTCCACATGATCATCCGCGCCGCGCTCTCGAGCTTGCCGTGCGACGCGAGCTCCTCGACCGCTTCACGAGTACCTCCATGACACGCCGAGCCGGCTACCGGTGGTCAAGCACTACGAAACCCTCGGCTCCGTGCAGCGAGCCCGAACAGGAGCGGGTTGACCGCGACGGTGATCAACGCCGTGGCGACGATCAACTGGAACCCGACCTCCGGTAGCAGCCCGAGCGCCGTCGCGGACGTCGCGACGATGAAGGAGAACTCCCCGATCTGGGCAAGGCCGGCGGCGACGGACAACCCGTCCACCTGACGCGATCGGGCTTCCAGATCCCCTCGACGTCCGGCTCCGCCGTTGCTGGCGGACCTGGTAGTCGCAGCCTGCCATCTGGTGCGACGAAGCCTCCTTGCTCCAGTGCGCGCCGGAGCACCCGCCCCGGCGTCCCGGGTTGGTCTTCCTCCGATGGGTACAGATCCAGGACGTCAGCCACCAGGTCGAGGTAGTGCTGCGCCTGCTCGGGTGACGACCAATCGATCCGCGCATGGAACGACTCCGCGGCTGTTCGCCGCACCCCGCCGACCTCTTCCATCTGCCGGTCGCGCGCCGTGAACTCGTGCGCGTTGAACAGATCGACGATGCCGCCATATGAGTACGGGCCGTTGCCGCCGACCGCGCTGCGCAGAGCGACGCGCACTGCCATTGGAATCAAGGCCCGCCCGGTTGCCATCGCAAGCAATGCTGCCATCGCGAGGTGCCCAAAGCACGGACACTCGAGGAGGAGGGCTCAGGGTATGAATAGGCCGGTCGCCGACACCCCTCGCCCCCACTGAGTGTCCACAGCGAGCTGATGGCCGTCGACGGGTCGACGCGGGGTACGCAAAGTTGCCGGTCAGGCTCCGGGCCGAACCGCGCTCTCCGACTCCGGAAGCCTCGTCATCGCGTCGCCGCTGAAGAGCGGAGACGCCGCCCTGAACCCCTTCACGATGCAGTAGAGGCTGAGCGACAGTTCCCAGAAGAACTCTGGGACCGTCGAGAGGACTTGAAGGGTCCCACCGCGTTCGATCAAGTCCAACATGATGGCGATCCCGCTGATCATGACGAGCGGACCTCCGATGAGACCGAGCATCGCCATCCCCCGCGGCACCAGCTGCGACCGATACATCAAGTAGCCGAGGATCACGCCGTTCGCGAGGCCCGCCATGAAGCCAGGCCCGACGAGGAACGCTCGGTAATAGAGCGCGACGAGCCCTTCACCAATGAGATCGGTCCCCGTGGCCTCCTGACGCATCAAGATGAACGCGAGCGCGCTGACGATCCCGATCGCGATGAAGACACCCTCGATGATCCGGGCCGAGAGGTAGCTGATGGCTCCGATCTCGCTCTCGCGCTTCAGGACGGGATACGCCAGCACGGCTGTGGCGACGTTGGCGACGATCAGGAAGACCTCCAGCGCGGCGGCGGTCCCCACGCTCATGGTGGGATCGTCGCCCGCGGCGATCAACCCGGGATTCTCCAAGATGTTGGCATAGCCGATGAAGTAGGCCGGGATCGATGTGAGGAACGTGGCCAGGAAGAACCAACCGAAGACCCGTCCGAGCGACTGGAGTCTGTAGGCATGCCGTCCGTCGGCAATGGTGACGTCAGCCATCTCGATTTCCCCTCTCGCCAGATCGCGTGGCCGGAGCTCTCTCCCCGGCCCGGTTTCCGACCCTACGGGTCCCGTCTCGGATGCGTCAAGAGAGCCGCAGCGATGTCGCTCAGGCATCCTCGCTGCGCTGGACCGGCCGCAGACCGTCGGCTACGGTTCAACCGTGTCGTTCTCGGACTGGGTGCAGCGCGTGATCGAAGAGCGGGAGCAATCGCAGGAGGGCTTCGCCCGCGATGTCGGCGTCTCTCTCTCGACAGTTAGTCGCTGGACGAGGGGCCTCTCGACTCCCAGCTACGGAGAGCTGTGGTCGGTCCGTCGCACCGTTGGCTCGCTCCCGTTCGACGATCCGAGCGAAATCGCCGAAGACGACGCGCTCGATCGCGAGACTCATGGGCGCTAAGAGCCAGCCTGCGGAGCATCGATACCCCGTAGAGGGCCCGTTCTGGCTTCTCTCGCGTCCTCTCGCGGCGGCGCTTCTCAACCCTGACCCGTAGGATCTCCCGCCTCAGCGGCGCTGATCCTAAGCGCGCGATCCCCCTGTGCGTTCCAGCGCTCCTCCTGCAGATCTGCCAACCGTTGGTCGCGCGACTCCAACAGGTGCATGTACACCCGCTGCGTGAGCGCCGGTGTGTGCTGTGCCCGAGTCTCGCGGCGATCTCCACGGCGTTCGCCCCGTCGGCGGCGAGGTGGCTGGCGGCGACGTGACGCAAGTCGTGGATGCGAAGACCCGTGAGGCCGACGGATCTCGCCGCCGGCTGGAAGACGCGCTTGCGGAAGTTTCCCGTGCGGATCGGCCCACCTTCTGCCGCGAGCATCTCGTGCGGTCCGTCCGCCGTGGCCAGCCGGTCTCGCAGCTCAGCAATGGCGGGCCGGCCCCAAACCTGCTCTACCGTCACCGGCCGGTCACACAGCTCGGCCGCGGGCATCGGCAGGAACG
>JBOGVO010000106.1:0-23894 GCA_050692855.1 Actinomycetota bacterium
GTGTTCAGTCGCAAGCCG
This sequence comes from Actinomycetota bacterium, assembly GCA_050692855.1. GTDB lineage: Bacteria > Actinomycetota > UBA4738 > UBA4738 > HRBIN12 > JAOUEA01. The sequence goes on from JBOGVO010000106.1 coordinate 19, forward strand.
CTCTTCGGCTACCAGTTCGTGATCTTCTCGGGCATCGCGATCGGGTTCATCGGGTTCGGCGTGTGGGCCCACCACATGTTCGCGGCGGGTCTCGGCCCGGTGGCCAACACCGCGTTCGGCATCTCGACGGCGATCATCGCGATCCCGACCGGCGTGAAGATCTTCAACTGGATGGGCACGATGTACGGGGGGGACATCCGCTTCGCCTCGCCGATGCTGTACGCGGTCGGCGCGGTCACGATGTTCGTGATCGGCGGCCTCTCGGGCGTGACGCACGCGATCGTGCCGAGCGACTACCAGCAGACCGACACCTACTACATCGTCGCGCACTTCCACTACGTGATCTTCGGGGGCTCGGTCTTCGGCTTCTTCGCGGCCTTCTATTACTGGTGGCCGAAGGTCTTCGGACGCCGGCTGGGCGAGGCGGTCGGCAAGGTGCAGTTCTGGGTCCTGCTGATCGGGTTCAACCTGACGTTCGGGCCGATGCACATCCTCGGCCTGCAGGGCATGATCCGGCGTGAGTACACCTATCCCGAGTCGCTCGGGCTCACGTTCTGGAACGAGATCGCGACCGTCGGCGCGTTCCTGATCGCGCTCTCGGTGCTGATGTTCCTCGTCAACGTGGTGCGCACCGGCTTGCGGCGCAGGGTCGAGGCCGTCGAGGACCCGTGGGACGCGCGCACGATGGAGTGGATGACGACGAGCCCGCCGCCGCCGCACAACTTCGACGAGATCCCGACCGTGCATTCGCTCGACGAGTTCTGGCACCGCAAGTACGTCGAGGACGAGCGCACCGGCCGGCTCGTGCCTGCCCAGGCGGGAGCGTCGGACGCCCACGACGCCCACGACGTCGCCGGAGATGTCGCCGGCGCGGTTCCCGAGGAGGCGACCGGGCACGGTGCCGGACACTCGATCCACCTGCCGAGCCCGTCGTACTGGCCGCTCGTGTCGAGCTTCGGCCTGCCGATCATGGCCTACGGGGTGCTCTACTCCTGGTGGCTGGTCGGTCTCGGGGTCGTGGTGGCGCTGACCGGCTTCTACGGATGGGCGCTCGAGCCCTCGGTGGCGGAGGAGTAGGCGTGTCCGACCTGGCCATCACCCCCGGGCACGGGCCGGCCGACGCCGGCTCGCACGACGAGCACGCGACCGCGACCGGGTTGCCCAACACCAAGATCGCGATGTGGCTCTTCCTGGCCTCGGAGTGCCTGCTGTTCGGTGCGCTGATCACCACGTACGTCCTGTACCGGGGGGCCAGCGAGACCGGGCCCTACCCCGCCGACATCTACGACATCCCGTACACGTCGGTGTCGTCGTTCGTGCTGCTGGCATCGTCGCTCACGATGGTGCTCGGCCTCGCGGCGGCGCAGAAGCGCGACGTGGCCCGTATGCGGTTGTGGCTGCTCGCCACCGCGATGCTCGGGCTCACGTTCGTGGGCGGCCAGGTCTACGAGTTCACGTCGTTCTACGACGAGGGACTGGCGCTCGGGACGAACCTGTTCGGCACCACGTTCTACGTGCTCACCGGGTTCCACGGCGTGCACGTGACCGTGGGCATCCTCATGCTGCTCTCGCTCGTCGGGCTCTCGACGCTCGATCGCCTTCCCGACGACGCGGCGTTCCCGGTCGAGATGGTCGGGCTGTACTGGCACTTCGTCGACATCGTCTGGATCATCATCTTCACCGTCGTCTACCTGATCCCGTCCCCGTCGCCCGGGCCGCCGGCATGAGGAGGCGATGACGGTGTCGGAGACCGAGACCCCGTTCGAACAGGAGCTCGGCGCGCGGGACATGCCCGACCCCGGCGAGTCAGGGGCGCCGCATCGTGAGCACCCGAGCCCCAAGGAGTACATCCGCATCGGCGTGATCCTGGGGGTCCTCACCGCCCTCGAGGTCGCCACGTACTACGTCGACGTCGGTGGCGTGCTCGTGCCCACCCTGCTCGGCCTGGCCGCCGTGAAGTTCGCGCTCGTCGTGATGTGGTTCATGCACCTGAGATTCGACAGTCCCACCTACGCGCGGTTCTTCCTGATGGGCCTCGCGGGCGCGGCCACCCTGTACCTCGTCGTGCTGATCTCCTTCGGCATCTTCCTGGTGGATTGAGCGACGATGCAGCTTCCCGCCTGGCACGCGCACCCCGACGTGTGGCTGTTGTTCGGGTCGATCGTCGCCGCCTACCTGATCTCGGCGCGCCGGCACCTGGCGGCGACGGGAGAGGCGACCCCTCGCCGCACCTCCACGCTGTTCATCGCCGGCATCGGGGTGCTGTGGCTCGGGGCGGACTATCCGGTGCACGATCTCGCCGAGAGCTACCTGTACCTCATGCACATGACGCAGCACCTGCTGTTCACGCTCGTGGCGGCGCCGCTGCTGATCGCGGGCATGCCGGTCTGGATGCTGCGGGCCCTGCTCGCTCCGGCGCCCGTGCGGCGCGTGTTCCGGTTCTTCACACGTCCCGTGATCGCGTTGATCCTGTTCAACGGCGTGCTGTTGTTCACGCACTGGCCGCAGGTGGTCGAGGCATCGATCGGGTCGGAGATGCTCCACTTCGCCTTGCACGTGCTGATCGTCGCCTCGGCGCTCGTGATGTGGTGGCCCGTGATGTCGCCGTTGCCGGAGCTGCCCTCGCTGTCGCCTCCCGGGCAGATGATCTACCTGTTCCTGCAGTCCCTCGCGCCCACGATCCCGGCGTCGTTCCTGACGTTCGGGCACTCGCCGCTGTATCCGGTCTACGCGACGTTCCCACGCATCTGGGGCATCCCGGCGCTCACCGACCAGCTGATCGCCGGACTCATCATGAAGCTCGCCGGCGGCCTGGTGCTCTGGGTCGTCATCGCGGTGGTCTTCTTCCGTTGGTTCGCGCAGGAACAGCGAGACGGACTCGATGCCTCGGCCTACCAGAACATGCAGCGGGAGATCGGCACGGGGCTGGATCGATGAGCGAGGCGACGCGTACCGGACGGGGAGAACGAGCCTGATGCGTGAGGGCAAGAACCGGCAGAGCCTGCTGCTGCCGATCCTGATCCCCGTCACGGTCCTCGCCGTGATCGGGCTGGTGCTGGCCGGCTTCTCCCGCGTGCTGCTCGCCGTCTCGCACACCGCGGCGACCGTGGTGGCCCTGGTGGCCGCCTCCGCGATCGTGGCGGTGGGGGGCTACGTGGCGTCGCGGCGACGGGTGAGCGGCGCCACGCTCTTCTCGATGGTCGCGGCGGTGACGGGCATCGCGATGCTCGCCGGTGGCTTGGCCGTCGTGGCCGCGCCACTGCAGGAGGAGGGCGGGGGCGAGCCGGGAGGGGGCCCCGTGGTGACGCTCGCGGCTCCTGAGGGCGCGGCGGCCGACGGCTTCTCGACCGACGAGCTCGCCGTGCCTTCGGACGAGCCCTTCACGCTCGAGTTCGATAACGAGGACCCGTCGGTGGCCCACAACGTGGTGATCTTCGACGGGCCCGACGTGGACGCCCCGGTGTTGTTCACCGGCGAGCTGGTCACCGGACCGAACACGGCGGACTACGCGGTCGAGGCGGTGCCCGAAGGGAAGCACTTCTTCCACTGCGAGGTGCACCCGACGACGATGACGGGCACGATGACGGCCGCGCCGGGCGGCGGCGGTGGTGGCGGCGGCGGCGTCACGGTCGTCGCGGCCGACCTCGCCTTCGACACCGACACGATCGAGCTGCCCCCCGACGTCGAGAACACGATCACGTTCGACAACCAGGACGCGGGCACGCCGCACAACATCGCGATCTACACCAACGACACGCTCGCGGAGTCGCTCTTCGTGGGCGATCTCGTGACCGGCCCGGACACCGTCGAGTACTCGATCCCGCCCCTTGCTGCCGGTGAGTACTACTTCCACTGCGACGTGCATCCCACCATGAGCGGCACGGTCGTGGTGGCCGCCGATGGTGGTGGAGGCGACGGCGGCGGCGGCGGCGGCGGAGGAGGGGGCCCGTCGGAGGAGCCGCCCGCCGACGGTGGTGGAGGCGGCCCGGGCACCGCCACGGCCTCGATCGGGGCCGAGGGCACGGCCTTCGACACGTCGACCCTCACCTGGTCCGCCGACACCGAGGTGACGCTCTCGTTCGACAACCGGGATCCTGCCGATGTGGCCGGGCCGCACAACGTGTCGGTCTACGACGGCGACACCGCGCTGTTCACGGGTGAGCTGGTCTCCGGGCCGGCCACCGTCGACTACGCGGTGCCCCCGATGCCGGCGGGAAGCTACGAGTTCCGATGCGACGTGCATCCGACGATGACCGGGACGGTCGAGGTCACCTGACGACGTCCGTCGACGAGCCCACGGTCGATCCGGGGGGCCGGGAGGAAGTCAGCGGACGCCGGCGAGCGTGGCGGGCGGTCGCGGTCATCGCGGCGATCGCCCTGGCCGCCGGGGGTCTTGCCTACGTCCTTCGCCCGACGACCGACCCCCGCGAGGAGGGCGGCGTCGCCGAGCTCGACGAGCCGATGCCACGCCTGCAGGGGGAGGGGGTCGTCGGCGCCGCCGTCGACACCGATGCGATGGAGTGGTCGGCGCTGGTGGTGAACGTCTGGGCGACCTGGTGCGAGCCCTGCCGTCGTGAGCAGCCCGCGTTGCAGCAGGTCCGGTCCGACTTCGAGGACCGCGGCGTCGAGTTCCTCGGCGTCGACTATCGCGACGACAGGGCGGCCGCCGAACGGTGGATCGAGGACTTCGAGGTGGCCTACCCGAGCCTGTACGACCCCGACGGGCGGACCGCCGCGCTGCTGGGCTTCCCGTTCCTGCCCGACACGTACGTGGTCGACGTCTCCGGCACGATGCGCTTTGCGATCTACGGCGAGACGAGCGCCGAGGAGCTCTCGGGCCTGCTCGACGAGGTGCTCGCGGCGGGGCCGGGCGCCGCCGACGCCTAGACCTAGACGATCGCGTCGAGCGCGACGGCGCCGAACAGCGCCGCGAGGTAGACGATGGAGTACGTGAACAGCCGCCACGACCGGTTCGCGTCGGCGTGGCGCCACAGCACCAGGGCCCGGTACACGAACACCCCACCGAGCCCGACCGCGGTGGTGAGGTAGATCGGCCCCAGGCCGGCGACCGGGGCGAGGAGCAGGGTCGTCCCGAACAGCACGAGCGAGTAGAGGAAGATCTGCCGCCGGGTCTCGTCGTCGCCCTTGACCACCGGCAGCATCGGCACGCCGGCCGCCGCGTAGTCGCCGCTGAACCGGAGCGAGAGCGCCCAGAAGTGCGGCGGGGTCCAGACGAAGACGATCGCGAACAGGATCCAGGCCGGCAGGGCGAGCGAACCGGTCACCGCGGCCCATCCGATCAGCGCGGGAGCCGCGCCCGCCGCCCCGCCGATCACGATGTTCTGCGTGGTCGAGCGCTTCAGCCACATCGTGTAGACGACCACGTAGAACGCGATCGCCGCGAGCGACAAGGTGGCCGCGAGCACGTTCACGGTCATCGCCAGGAACAGGAACGAGAACGCTCCGAGCCAGAACCCGAAGGCGAGCGCACGCTCGGGCGTGACCTGGTGAGCCGGCAGCGGACGGCCGCGCGTGCGCCGCATCACCTCGTCGATGTCGCGGTCGAGGTACATGTTGATCGCGTTCGCCGCACCCGCGGCGAGCGAGCCGCCCACCAGGGTCGCGAGCACGAGCCAGAGCGACGGCACGGCGCCCTCGGCGAGCACCATCGCGGGCACGGTGGTGATGAGCAGCAGCACGATGATGCGAGGCTTCGTGAGCCGGTAGTAGGCCGTGATCGTGTCGGGCAGCGGCGTGGGGGCGGCAGCCTCGGCAGGGTGTTCCCGCGGTTCCGCGAGCACGTCGTCACGGCCGAGCCTCGGCTCGCGGAGGGCGACCACGGTGAGGGCGACCACCGTTGCCCAGATGGCGGCCGACGTGGCCACGTGCAGCGCTCGAGGCCATGTCGAGAGCTCCGTGGCGACGTTGATGCCGCCGATCGCGACCTGCGCCACGAACAGCCCTCCGGCCAGGGTGGAGAGACGGACGAGCCACGTCGATCGCACGGGCATCGTGCGCGCCCGAACGACGAGCCACAGCACCAACGCCGCCACCGCGATCGCGAGCACGCGGTGGGCGAACATCTCACCCGCCCCACGTGGCCCGAACGACGGGATGAGCCGCCCGCCCATCAACGGCCAGTCGCGGAACGCGAGGCCCGCCCCTTCGGCGCGAACGTACGTCCCGACCAGCAGCAGTGCGAACGTGGCGACGGCCGCGACCATCGCGAGTCTCGCGTAGGCCCGGTCGCCCGCGCGCCGGTCGCCCTCGAACGCCAGCGTCGTGGCGGCGACCAGCACGCCGAGCACGATCATCGCGAGACCGAAGTGCAGGGTGACCACCGCGGGATCGAGGGCGCTGTTCACGACCGCTCCGCCGAGCGCCCCCTGGACACCGAACAGCGGCACGAGGGCGACGGCGAGCCAGACGGCGGAGCGCGGTGTGGCGCCGGGGCGCCCCTGCCGGGCGCGCACCAGCTCCACGACCCCGGCGACGGCCAACGCCACCGCGAGCACGCCGGAGACGACGCCGAGGGCTCGGTGCGTGTACTCGATCAGCGTGTGGTACTCCCACCTCGGCACCCAGCTCCCGAAGCACGTCGGCCAGTCGGGGCACCCGTCGCCCGACCCGGTGGCGCGCACCAGGCCGCCCCACGCCACCAGCGTCGAGGTCGAGACCGTGGTGGCGACGGCCAGTCTCTGGAAGCGGGTCATCGTGGGTTCCTCAGGTGCCTCGAGGGGTGGTTCACCGCGACGGCCGCGCGGCGTCCACATGATAGTGCGCGTGGGCCGCGGGGCGGCTGCGAGATACTCCGCACATGACCACCGAGCCCGCCGTGTCGATCCCCGCGCTCGACATCGTTCGCGACGCGGTCGATCCCGCCGTGCGCGAGGCGCTCGAGGACGCGACCTCCGATCTCGGCACGGTCGACCCACGGGCCGGGCTCGTCGTGGAGGAGATCGCTCGCCTCGTGGATGCCGGCGGGAAACGGATCCGACCGGCGTTCTGCGTGTGGGGGTTCAGGGCCGGCGGCGGCGATGCGGGTCCGGTCGAGCGCGTCCGTGGACCGATCGTCCGGGTCGCCGCTGCGCTCGAGCTGTTGCACACGATGGCGTTGATCCATGACGACCTGATGGATGAGGCCTCCGAGCGACGAGGCGTGGCCTCGACGGCTTCCCATCTGACCGAGGAGGCGGTGCGTCGCGGCTTCCCGGTCGATGCCGGGCGCTTCGGGCGATCGGGCGCGATCCTGGCGGGCGATCTCGCCGCGGTGCTGGCCGATCGGCTGATGGTGAGGAGCGGCTTCTCCCCCGAGGTGCTCGTCCGCGCCCTCGTGCGCTACCACGAGATGCGCATCGACATGGCTGCGGGCCAGATGCTCGACGTGGCCGGACTCGCCGAGCGGCCGAGCTCGGCCCTGGCCGCCGCTCGGCTGAAGGGCGGCAGTTACTCCGTGGAAGGCCCGCTGCTCATCGGCGCGACGCTCGCCGCCGCCGACTCCGGGGTGACCGAGGCGTTGCGTGCGTTCGGGACGCCGCTCGGGGAAGCCTTCCAGCTCCGGGACGACCTGCTCGATCACGAGGGCGCGCACGGAGCCACCCCCGAGACCGTGAACGTCCTCGTGACGCGGGCGCGTGCCGCGCTGCGAGATGCGCCGATCGATCCGCGGGCGGCGGACGCGCTGGACGAGCTCGCCCGCGCGGTGGCGGTGCCTCGGTGAGCGACGATCTCGAGGGCCTTCGGCGGTCGTTCGGCGACGTGCCGGCCTGCCGGATCGCCACGGTGCGCCCCGACGGCGGGCCGCACATTGCCCCGCGGTGGTTCGTCTGGCGCGACGACGGCCTCTGGGTCGCGACGAGGGTCGGCGACGCCACCTGGGAGCACGCGTTGCGCGACGGCCGGGTCTCGGTGCTGATCGATCGAGGACGCGACTGGAGCGAGCTCGCGGGCGTGCGGGTCGAAGGTGTCGCCGAGAGCTACCCGGCGGAGCATCCGGACCTGCGAGGACCCATGTCGAACTGGCACGAGAAATACCGGACGATGTTCGCCCGGGATGGCTTCGAGACCTTCACCCGCGACGTCATCGCGCTCGGGTTCCTGCGCGTCGTTCCCTCGCGGATGGACGCCTGGAGCCACCGGTGACGAGGCGTCCGACCCTGCGTCGTGAGGTTCGCGCCCGGCGTTGTCCGTCGTCGCGGACGCGGGGTAGCGTGGCCCGTGCGCGTTGGGACGACGTGCGGTAGCCTGAATTTGTGAAGGTTTTCACAAGCCTCCCCGACCCCGCCGGTCAGATGAGGCCGGCGGATCGGAGCGGCGATCGTGCCCTCACCACGCGGAGGGGATCGGCGTGAACGGACAGCCAGTGCAGACCGACGTGCTCGTGGTCGGAGGCGGTCCCGGCGGCGCCGCGGCCGCGTATTACCTGGCCCGGCACGGCCTCGACGTCACCGTCGTCGATCGGTCGTCGTTCCCTCGCGAGAAGGTCTGCGGCGACGGGCTGACTCCCCGCAGCGTGGCTGCCCTCGTGCGCATGGGGGTCGAGACCGACGACCCGGGCTTCGAGCGCGTGCAGGGGCTGCGCGTGTACTCGCGGTACGCCACGATCGAGCTCCCGTGGCCCGAGCTCTCGAGCTGGCCCGACTACGGCCTCGTGATGCCGCGGGCGAGGTTCGATCAGCTGTTGATCGAGCGAGCCCAGAAGGCCGGCGCGCGACTGCTCGAGCGGACCGAGGCGGTGGAGCCGCTCCTCGACGGGGGATGGGTCACCGGGGCCCGCGTGCGGCCGGCCGAGGACCGCGAGGCGGAGCCGACCGAGATCGCCTCGAGGTTCACGATCGCCGCCGACGGCGCCGCCAGCCGGTTCGCGAAGCCCGCCGGCGTGCGCCGCGACGACTCCCGCCCGCTCGGCATCGCGGCACGGCGGTACTACCGCGTGCCCTACGACCCCGGTCCGTGGTTCGAGTCGTGGCTCGACCTCTGGGAGGGTGACCTGTTGCTGCCGGGGTACGGCTGGCTGTTCCCCATGGTGGGGGGGCGCATCAACCTCGGGGCGGGCCTGCTCAACACGTTCAAGGACTTCAAGCAGATCTCCGCACAGCGCCTGTTCGACGCGTTCGCGACGATGCTGCCCGAGGACTGGGGCATCGCCGAGGAGACGGCCGAGGGACGGGTGCTCTCGGGGCCGCTGCCGATGGGCCTGAACCGCGTGCCCGAGGTCGTGCCGGGCATGCTGTTGATCGGCGATGCGGCCGGGGCGGTGAACCCGTTCAACGGCGAAGGCATCGCCTACGCGATGGAGACCGCGGAAGTCGCCTCCGAGCTCGTGCACGAGGCCCTCGTTCGGGACCGTCCGGGCATCGCGATGATGTACCCGACCGTGCTGCGGGAGCGATACGGCGAGTACTTCTCGATCGGCCGGGGCTTCGCGAAGCTGATCGGGCGCCCGGCGATCATGGGGCGGGCCACGAAGTACATGCTCCCGAACCAACGCGTGATGAGCTTCGCGATGCGCGTCATGGCCAACCTCACCGACGGGCCGGACGGCGACCGGCAGGATCGGCTCTTCCATCTGATGCAACGGATCGCGAGCGCGTCGTGACCGTTAGGATTCGCGCGTGTTGATCGACTACCTGCCGATCGTCGCGATGGCCGCGCTGGCGGTCGCGTTCGGGGTGATCTCGCTGGTGGTATCCCGAGCTTTCCGACCGCACCGGCCGTACCCCGTGAAGCTGTCGGCCTACGAGTCGGGCAACGACCCCGTGCGGCTGCCGAAGGGCGAGAAGTTCAGCGTGAAGTTCTACGTCGTCGCCATGCTGTTCATCATCTTCGACATCGAGGCGATCTTCCTCTTCCCGTGGGCGGTGCACTTCCGACAGCTCGGTCTCTTCGGCCTGGTCGAGATGGGCATCTTCATCGCGCTCGTGTTCGTGGCCTACGTCTACGTCTGGCGCTCCGGAGGGTTCGACTGGGCCGAGGCCGCCGAGACGCCGCTCGAGCCCGACACGATGACGGGGGCCGGCGGCGACGGGTCCGGTGCGACGCGTGAGGCGGAGGTCGCCGGTGCCCGTTGAGCGGCTCGAAGGCGCGCACCTCGGCAAGACCCCCGAGGAGGTCGAGGACGACGTCCGCCGCGGCGTGCTGCTGACCACGCTCGACCGAGCCGTGGGGTGGGCCCGGAAGCAGTCGATGTGGCCCGCCACGTTCGGGCTCGCGTGCTGCGCGATCGAGATGATGTCGGCCGGCGCGGGCAAGTACGACCTCTCGCGGTGGGGCATGGAGCTGTTCCGCGCGTCACCCCGCCAGGCCGACCTGATGATCGTGGCCGGCCGGGTGAGCCAGAAGATGGCTCCCGTGCTGCGGCGCGTGTACGACCAGATGCCCGAGCCGCGTTGGGTCATCTCGATGGGGGTCTGCGCGAGCGCCGGCGGCATGTTCACGAACTACGCGGTCGTGCAGGGCGTCGACACGATCGTGCCGGTCGACATCTACGTCCCCGGGTGCCCGCCCAAGCCCGAGATGCTGATGCACGGCATCCTCAAGCTGCACGAGAAGGTCCGGACCACGGAGCCGTTCAAGTGACGCCCGACGATGTCGCCGACCGCGTTCGAGCTCGCTGCCCCGACACCGTGGTGGCCCGGGGCGAGGTGACGACCGTCCTCGGCCGCGATGACCTGCTCGAGGAGCTGCGGTGGCTTCGCGACGACCCGGAGCTCTCCCTCACGTTCTGTTCGAGCGTGACGGCCACCGACTGGCCGGGCTCCGACCCGCGACTGTGGGTCGTGTACGAGCTGCGATCGGTGGACTTCGGGCGGCGACTGCGCGTGAAGGTCGGGCTGACCGAGAGCGATCCGCGCGTGCCGACGATCACCTCGCTCTACCCCACCGCGGATTGGCACGAGCGGGAGACGCACGACTTCTACGGCATCGTCTTCGACGGCCATCCCAACCCACGTCCCCTGATGATGCCCGAGGGCTGGGAAGGCTTCCCGTTGCTCAAGACCGAGGAGCTCGGCGGCGTGAACACCCGCTACCACGGGGCGTTCATCCCGCCGGTCGACACGCGCACGACCACCTGAGCCTGCCGATGCCCGACGCCTCCATGCCGCCCACCGCGCCCGATCGTCGACGTGCCGAGATGCAGATCGACCCGGAGACCGCCGAGGTGCACCTGGACGAGCAGCGCGAGCGTGTCGATCCCCGCACGGGCGAGATCCGGCAGGAGACGATGATCATCAACATGGGGCCGCAGCACCCGTCGACCCACGGGGTGCTGCGCCTGCTGTTGGAGCTCGACGGCGAGACCGTGATCCAGTGCACGCCGATCATCGGCTACCTGCACACCGGCATCGAGAAGAACACCGAGTACCGAACGTGGATGCAGGGGGTCACCTACGTCACGCGCGCCGACTACCTCTCTCCGTTCTTCAACGAGCTGGGGTACTGCCTCGCGGTGGAGCGCCTGCTCGGCGTCGAGGCGCCGCCGCGCGCGCAGGTGATCCGGGTGCTGATGATGGAGCTGAACCGCATCGCCTCGCATCTCGTGTGGCTCGCGACCGGCAGCCTCGAGCTCGGCGCGGTGAGCGTGATGCTCTACGGCTTCCGCGAGCGCGAGATCCTGCTCGAGATCTTCGAGGAGGCCACCGGGCTCCGCATGAACCACGCGTACATCCGCATCGGCGGCGTGATCATGGACCTCACGGACGAGGGCATCGAGAAGATCGAGCGGTTCCTCGAGGAGATGCCCCTGCGCATCGACGACTACGAGGCGATCCTGAACGAGAACCCGATCTGGCTCGAGCGCAACGTGGGGGTCGGGGTGCTCTCCGCCGAGGATGCCCTCGCCCTCGGCGTCACCGGGCCGATGCTGCGATCGGCCGGCGTGAGCACCGACGTTCGCAAGGATGCCCCGTACTGCGGCTACGAGACCTATGACTTCGACGTGCCCGTGCGCACCGAGGCCGACGCGTACGCGCGCTACCGCATCCGCCTCGACGAGATGCGCGAGTCGATGAAGATCGTTCGCCAGTGCCTCGAGCGGCTCGAGGAACCGGGCCCCGTGATGATCGAGGACCCGAAGGTGGCCTGGCCGGCCAAGCTCTCGGTCGGTCCCGACGGCATCGGCAACGACCCGGCGTACGTCCGCCACATCATGGAGGAGTCGATGGAGGCCCTGATCCATCACTTCAAGATGGTGACCCAGGGGGTCGAGGTGCCGCCCGGCGAGGTGTACCAACCGGTCGAGTCGCCCCGCGGCGAGCTGGGGTTCTACGTGGTCTCGAACGGCGAGCACCGGCCGTATCGCGTCAAGATCCGCGACCCGTCGTTCGTGAACCTGCAGGCGGTCCCGACGATGGTGGAAGGCTCGCTGGTGGCCGACGCCGTCGCCTCGATCGCCTCGCTCGACCCCGTGATGGGCGGGGTGGACCGCTGATGGCGATCTTCGAGGGCGACCGGCTCGACGAGGCGCGCGCGATCATGGCCCGCTACCCCGAGGGCCGGCAACGCTCCGCGGTGATGCCCCTCCTGTACCTCGCGCAATCGGTCGAAGGCCGGGTCACGCGCGCCGCGCTCCAGGAGGTCGCAGGACTGATCGGCGTGCGCACCGCGGAGGTCGAGGCGGTCGCGAGCTTCTACACGATGCTCCGGCTCCGGCCGACCGGGACCCATCTGATCGCGGTCTGCACGAACCTGCCCTGCGCCCTGCGGGGAGCCAACGACGTGTACGAGTCGGCGCACGCCGTCACCGGTATCCCGTACGGCGGCGAGGTCTCCGACGACGGTCTGTTCAGCGTGCACGAGGAAGAGTGCCTGGGCGTGTGCGAGCTCGCGCCGGTCGTGCAGGTGAACGTCGCGAACCACGACCACGTCACCCCCGAGCGGGTGGCCGAGATCGTCGAGGCCATGCGCGCGGGCGAGGTGCCCGGGCCCTCGCGGGGTCGGGCGATCGAGAGCTACCGGGCCGCCTCGCGCATCCTCGCGGGCCTCGATCCGCTCCCGGCGGAGGGAGCGACCGCATGAGCGAGCCCCGCCGCGTGCTCACCGCGCACTGGGACGACCCGGCCGTGATCCAGCTCGACGGCTACGAGGCCGCGGGCGGCTACCGGGCGCTGCGCACCGCGCTCGGCAGGAGCGCCGACGAGCTGATCCAGCTCGTGAAGGACTCGGGCCTGCGGGGGCGCGGGGGGGCCGGATTCCCGACGGGCATGAAGTGGTCGTTCGTGCCGCGGACCACCGGGAAGCCCACGTACGTCACGGTGAACTTCGACGAGTCCGAGCCCGGCACCTGTAACAACCGCGAGCTCGTCGAGCGCGAGCCTCACGCGCTGATCGAAGGCACGGCCATCGCGGCCAAGGCGATCGACTGCCACCTCGCGTTCGTCTACGTCCGGGGCGAGTACCTGTGGCAGGGCCAGGTGCTGCAGCGCGCCCTCGACGAGGCCTACGCGGCCGGGTACCTGGGCCGCGGCGTCATGGGCGGCGACTACGACCTCGACATCGTGCTGCACCGAGGGGCCGGGGCGTACATCTGCGGCGAGGAGACCGCGCTGCTCTCGAGCCTCGAGGGGTTCCGTGGTCAGCCGCGGCTGCGCCCGCCGTTCCCGGCAGTCGAGGGCCTCTACGAGTCGCCGACGGTGATCAACACCGTCGAGACGCTGATGAACGTGCCGCACATCGTGAACAACGGGCCGGACTGGTTCAAGGAGGTCGGCACCGAGAAGGCGCCCGGCACGAAGCTGTTCACCATCAGCGGGAAGGTCGAGCGCCCCGGCAACTACGAGCTGCCCATGGGCACGCCGCTGCGCGTGCTGCTCGAGGAGTACGCGGGGGGCGTGCTCGGGGGTAAGGCGATCAAGGCGTGGACGCCCGGCGGATCCTCGACCCAGTTCCTCACGGCCGACCACCTCGACGTCGGCCTCGACTTCGAGTCGGTCATGGAGGCGGGCTCGCTGCTCGGCACCGGAGCGATCATGGTGCTCGACGAGTCCGACTGCATGGTGGAAGCGGCGCGCCGGCTCGTCGAGTTCTACGCGCACGAGTCCTGCGGCAAGTGCACGCCGTGCCGAGAGGGAACCTGGTGGGCCGCGCGTGTGCTCGGCCGCATCGAGGGCGGGTACGGCAGCCCGGACGACCTTCCGGTCATGAGCGACATGGGCGAGAACATCCTCTTCCGGGCGTTCTGCGCGCTCGCCGACGGCGCGGTCTCACCGATCCAGTCGACCCTGAAGTACTTCATGGACGAGTACGAGGCACACATCCGGGACGGCCGCTGCCCCGTGACCGGCAAGGGCCCGGGTCGCGAGGTCGAGCTCGAGCAACCCGACGTGACGTTCGCTCCCACGGGGCCCTTCGAGATCCAGGGAGCGCCGTCATGACGGGGATCCGGGAGGCTCAGGATCGGTCGGTGACGCTCTCGATCGACGGGAAGGAGGTCACCGTGCCCGAGGGCACGCTGATCATCCGCGCGGCCGAGCAGGTGGGCATCGAGATCCCTCGCTTCTGCGACCACCCGTTGCTCGAGCCGGTAGGCGCGTGTCGCCAGTGCTATGTCGAGGTCGAGGGGCAGCGCAAGCTGTTCACCTCGTGCACCACCCCGGTGGCCGAGGGCATGATCGTGCGGACGCAGAACACGAGCGACGTCGCCCACGAGGCGCAGGTCGCGAACCTCGAGTTCCTGTTGCTGAACCACCCGCTCGACTGCCCGATCTGCGACCGGGGCGGCGAGTGCCCCCTGCAGGACCAGACGCTCGCGTTCGGCCCGGGCGAGAGCCGCTACCGGGAGGCCAAGCGCGTCTATCCCAAGCCGCTGGCGCTCTCGCCGCTCGTGAACCTCGACCGCGAGCGCTGCGTGTTGTGCGCCCGGTGCACGCGGTTCTGCGACGAGATCTCGGGGGACCGGTTCATCGAGCTGTTCGCGCGCGGCGCGGCCGAACAGGTCTCGATCGCGCCCGGCGAGGACTTCCGTTCGCCGTTCAGCGGCAACACCGTGCAGATCTGCCCGGTCGGCGCCCTCACCTCCACGCCCTATCGCTTCGCGGCGCGCCCGTTCGATCTCTCCACGGTCGACACGGTCTGCCCCCACTGCAGCGCCGGCTGCAACATCAAGCTGGACATGCGCCGAGGCGAGGTGGTGAGGCACCTCGCCCGCGACAACTACGACGTGAACGACGCGTGGCTGTGCGACAAGGGCCGATCCGCCTTCCGGTTCGCCGACTCGCCCGACCGCGTCGCGACGCCGCTGATCCGCGACCGCGGACTCGAGCCCGCCTCGTTCGGCGAGGTGCTCACGCGGGTCGCCGGATGGACCGACGGCAAGCGCGTCGCGATGATCACCGGCGGTCGTCTGATGGACGAGGACTACTACGCGCTCTCGAAGCTGGCACGCACGGTGTTCCGCACGAACGACCTCGATCACCGGCGCGCGGCCGATGCCGGCGCGGCATGGGCCGAGCGCCACGCCGCGTCGAACCCGATGGCCGTCACCTACAAGGACGTGGAACGAGCGAGCGCGATCCTCGTGGTCGGCCTCGACGCCGAGCAGGAGGTGCCGATCCTGCACCTGCGTCTGCGCAAGGCCGCCCGGCGAGGGGCTCGGATCTGGGTGCTGCACCCTCGGCGCACGCGCCTGCACGACGTCGCGACGCACGTGCTCTGCACCCCCGGCGACGAGGCCCGCCTGCTCGCCGGAGGCGCCGACCCGACCCTCGACGAAGCGCTGGCCGCGATGCGCGAGGCGGGTCCGGCGTCGGTCGTGCTCGCGGGCGAGCGGCCAGGGGCCGCCGACGCCGCGTTGGCGGCGGCCGACGCGGTCGGCGCGAGGTTCCAGTACGTCACGCGGCGCGCGAACGACCGAGGCGCGCTGCTCGCCGGCGTGCACCCGTCGCTGCTGCCCGGGGGACGGTCCATGGACGAGGTCGACGACATCGAGCGCGCCTGGGGTCCCCTGATGAACCGCGAGCCCGGCCGAGACACGATCGGCATCCTCCAGGCATGTGCCGACCGTGAGGTCGACGTGGTGTTC
This sequence comes from Actinomycetota bacterium, assembly GCA_050692855.1. Lineage (GTDB taxonomy): Bacteria > Actinomycetota > UBA4738 > UBA4738 > HRBIN12 > JAOUEA01. Next base: position 16,037 of record JBOGVO010000106.1, read on the forward strand.
CTGATCGGCGTCGACCCGCTCCGCGACGTGCCCGATGCGCGCCTCGTCACCCGGGCGCTCGACAACGTGCCGGTCACGATCGTGCAGTCGCTCGAGCTCGGTTCGCTCGAGCCCTTCGCCGACGCGTTCCTGCCGGCGAGCGCCTTCCTCGAGAAGGACGGGCACGTCTCGACATGGGAAGGCCGCGGCCAGCGCCTGCGCGCGATCCGGGGCCGAGACGGCATCAGCCTCGCGGACTGGGAGATCTTCGCGAGCATGGCGCTCGCCTGCGGCGGCGACCTCGGGTTCGAGACGCTCGACCAGGTGCACGAGGAGATGGGGCGGTTGCTGGGGTCGCCCGATGCGAGGCGCCGGAGCGGCGACGTGCCGGACGGAGCTGTCGCTGGGGAGCCTGCCGGGGACGAGGGACTCCTGCTGTTCACCTACCCCCTGCTGGTCGACGACGGAAGGCTGTCCGAGCGGGCCGACGAGCTGAAGGCCGCGCTCGGCGAGGAGCCGTTCGTCGAGGTGCATCGCTCCGATGCGACGACGCTCGGGCTCGTCGACGGCGGCCGGGCGATCGTTCGCACCGACGCCGGGGAGGCGGAGCTGCCGGTGGGGGTGACCGAGGACGTCGCCGCCGGCGCGGTGTTCGTGCCCTTCAACCAGCCGGGCCTCGCGATGAACACCCTGCTGTCGGGGCGGATGGTCGCTCGGGCGACGATCTCGCCGGCCGAGCCGGCCGAGCCGGCCGAGCCGGCCGAGCCGGGTGGAGCCGCGGTGGGAGCGGGCACCGAGGGGGAGCCGGCCACGGTCGGGGGTGAAGCCTGATGGACTGGGTCGACTGGGTGATCCTCGTCGTGCGCGTCGCGATCGTGTTCTTCGCCCTGCTGATCTCGGTGATGCTCTACATCTGGATGGAGCGCAAGGTGATCGCCGACATGCAGACGCGGGTGGGACCGATGCGCGCCGGCCCTCGCGGCGTGCTGATCACGCTGGCCGACGGCATCAAGCTCTTCTTCAAGGAAGGCATCATCCCGACCGCCGCCGATCGCCCGGTATACGCGATCGCCCCGATCCTCGCGATGTTCCCCGGGTTCCTCGCGTTCTGCGTGATCCCGTTCGGCACCGAGGTCACGCTGTTCGGTCGTGAGATCCCGTTCCAGCTGGCCGACCCGAACATCGGCATCCTGTGGATCCTGGCCATGACGTCGATCTCGGTCTACGGCGTGGTGTTGGCGGGGTGGTCGAGCGGGTCGAACTATCCGCTCTTGGGGGCCGTGCGGTCCAGCGCGCAGATGGTCTCCTACGAGGTCGGCATGGGGCTCGCGCTCGTCGCGGTGCTGATGTACAGCGGCTCGCTCCGCCTGAGCGAGGTGGTCGCATCGCAGGACGCGGTCTGGAACGTGATCCCGCAGTTCCCGGCGTTCATGGTGTTCCTGATCGGCGCGATCGCCGAGACGAATCGGCCGCCGTTCGACCTGGCCGAGGCCGAGACCGAGCTTGTGGCCGGCTTCCACACGGAGTACTCGGGCATCAAGTTCGCGATGTTCTACCTCGGCGAGTACGTGAGCACCGTCACCGTCGCCGCGGTCGGCGTCACGCTGTTCCTGGGCGGGTGGCGCGGCTGGTGGCCCTTCGACGGCGCCCTCGCGTGGATCGGCCCGTTCCTGTGGTTCGTCGTGAAGGTCACGGCCGTGATCTACGTCATGATCCTGGTGCGCGCCACGCTGCCGCGGATGCGCTACGACCGATTGATGAACTTCGGCTGGAAGGTGCTCATCCCGTTCGGCCTGCTGTGGGTGATGATCACCGGCGTCGTCGTCGTGCTGCCCCAGGAGTACGGCAACCGCGGGCGATACATCGCCGCGGCCGTCATCGTCGGCGTCGCGGCGCTCGCGACCCTGGTGGCGCCGTCGTTCACGCGGGTCCGTGCGTCCGACCGAGAGGGGGTGAGCGCATGAACGAGGGGGACGAGCCGCGGGCGGCCCCGGCACAGCCGGCCGACGAACCGGAGCACGGCGACCAGGGGGCCTGGGAGGCGGCCGTCGCGATCGGCAAGGGCATGGCGACGGTCTTCAAGCAGACGTTCCGACCCGACAACACCGAGCGCTATCCGAAGGAGATCGCGCCGAACCCCCCGCGTGCGCACACCGGCCGTCACCGGCTCAACAAGCACGACGACGGCCTCGAGAAGTGCATCGGATGCGAGCTGTGCGCCTTCGCCTGCCCCGCCGACGCGATCTGGGTCGAAGGAGCGGACAACGATCCCGAGCACCCCACGAGCCCGGGAGAGCGCTACGCGAAGGACTACCAGATCAACTACCTGCGCTGCATCATGTGCGGGCTCTGCGTCGAGGCCTGTCCCACGCGGGCCCTCACGCTCACCGACTACTACGAGCTGTCGTTCACGAGTCGCGAAGAGGCGATCTGGACGAAGGAGCAGCTGCTCGAGCCACCTCCCCCCCTGGGCACCGACCCCGCGGACCGGGAGGGCTAGGCAGGGTGCCGCTCGACAACGTCGTCTTCTGGATCTTCGCGCCGCTCTCGGTCGCCACGGCGATCGGCATGATCGCGGTGCGCAACTCGGTGCACGCCGCGTTGTTCCTCGTCGTGAACCTCTTCACCGTCGCGGTCATGTTCCTGCTCCTCGACGCGCCGTTCCTGTTCGCGGTGCAGATCATCGTGTACGCGGGCGCGATCATGGTGCTGTTCCTGTTCGTGATCATGCTGTTGGGGGTCGATCGGGGCGACCCGCTCGGTGAGCGGCTGTTCGGCCAGCGCACGATCGCGGCGATCCTCGGCGTCGCCGTCGTGGCCGAGCTCGGGACCGCGATCCGCGCCGGCGTCGGTCTCGCGACGCGGGCGCCCGACGGCTTCGAGGCAGCGAACCCCGGAGGGAACCCGGCGGCCCTCGCCGAGGTGCTCTTCCGCGACTACCTCGTCCCGTTCGAGGTGACCTCGATCCTGCTGATCGTGGCCGCCGTCGCGGCCATGGTCCTCGCGCTGCGACGTTCCAGGGCCGTGACCCAACGGGAGATCGAGGCGCACGCGGGCGACGATCTCGAGGCCTACGGCATGGCGCCCCCCGGCGCACCGCCCTCGATGCGGGCCGCCTCATCGAGGTCGGGCTCCGGCGCCGAGGGGGAGGCGCGGTGAGGACGCCGATCGCCTACTTCCTGCTGCTGTCGGCGATCCTGTTCGCCCTCGGGTCGACGACGGTGATCCTGCGCCGCAACGCATTGCGCATCTTCATGGGAGTCGAGCTGCAGCTGAACGCCGTGAACCTCTCGCTCGTCGCGTTCTCCCGCATGCACCTCGAGCTCGACGGGCAGATCCTGGCCTTCTTCTCCATGGTCGTGGCCGCCGCCGAGGTGGTGGTGGGGCTCGCGATCATCGTCGCCGTCTTCCGACGAACGTCGACCACCGACGTCGACCGGGCGGACGTGTTGCGCGGATGATCGATCTGATCGGCCTCGCGATCGCGCTCCCACTCGTGGCGGCCGGTGTGAACATGCTGTTCGGCAAGACCCTCTGGGGGTGGACCGGCCGGTGGAACGGAGGGCGCCACGAGACCGGCCACGACGCAGGCCACGACCCCGACCGAGGAGCCGGCCGAGGAGCCGGCCGAGGAGCCGGATGGATCGCGACCGCCGCGATGGCCGGGGCGTTCGCGGTGGCGCTCGGGGCGTTGCTGGAGCTGCTTTCACTCCCCGCCGATGAACGCACGCAGGTGGTCACCGTGGCGGAGTGGATCCGCGCGGGCGCGGCGAGCGTCTCGCTCCACCTGCGCGTCGACCCGCTCTCGATCACGATGGCCCTGGTGGTCACCGGCGTCGGGACGCTCATCCATCTCTACGCGATCGGGTACATGGCGCACGACCCGCGGCCGGCGCGGTTCTTCGGACACATGAACCTGTTCTGCGCCCTCATGCTGGCGCTCGTTCTCGCGAACGACTTCGTGCTGCTCTACCTCGGCTGGGAAGGCGTCGGCCTCTGCTCGTACCTGTTGATCGGATTCTGGAGCGAGCGTCCCGAGGCGGCGAGCGCGGCGACGAAGGCGTTCATCACGACTCGCATCGGCGACGTGATGCTGTTGCTCGGTCTGTTCGCGATCTGGGTGCACTTCGGATCGTTCGACTTCGACACCGTGCTCGGCGCCGAGGGCTCGCTGCCCGAGATCGCCACCGGCACCGCGACCGCGATCTCGCTGTTGCTGTTGGGAGGCGCGGTCGGCAAGTCTGCGCAGCTGCCGCTCCACGTCTGGCTGCCCGACGCGATGGCCGGCCCGACCCCCGTCTCGGCCCTGATCCACGCGGCCACGATGGTCACCGCGGGCGTCTACCTCGTCGTGCGGTCGCACGCGCTCTTCGAGGTCTCGGGCACCGCGCTCGACGTCGTGGCGGTGGTGGGACTGGCGGGGGCGATCTACGGCGGGCTGGGCTCGCTCGGTCAGTACGACATGAAGCGAGCGCTCGCGTACTCGACGATGTCGCAGCTGGGGTTCATGTTCCTCGCGGCGGGGCTCGGCCTGTATCCGATCGCGATCTCCCTCCTGGTGGCCCACGCGTTCTACAAGGCCCTGCTGTTCCTCTCGTCGGGCAACGTGATGCACGGCCTGCACGACGAGATCGACGTGCGGCGGCTCGGAGGCCTGCAGCGCGACATGCCCTGGACGACCGCGCTGTTCGCTGCGGGCGCGCTCTCGCTCTCCGGCCTGCCGCCGTTCAGCGGGTTCTTCACCAAGGACTCGATCCTCGAGCTCGCGAGCCACGACGGCGATGTGTGGGCCTACGTGCTCGGCTCGCTCGCCGCGATGGTCTCGGCCTGGTACATCGCCCGGCTGGTCTTCCAGGCGTTCATCGGCCGCCGCCGGTACAAGGGCCACGCGCACGAGGCCTCGCCGGTGATGCTCGCCCCGTTGGTCGTGTTGGCGGCGGGCGCGCTGTTCGCGGGCCTCGTGCTCGCCGCGACCCCCGAGGGCCGCCTCGCCGGGTTCCTCGAGCCGACCCTCGGTCCGGTGTCGGAGGGCCGCGCCGGTCCCTCCACCGGGGTCCTGATCGCGATCTCGTTCGTCCTGACCGTCATCGGCATCGCCATCGCCTGGCGTCTCTACCGTCCGGCGCAGGAAGAGCGCTGGATCTCGTTCCCCGAGCGCGAGCCCGGCATGGCGGGCGCGCTCGGCCACGCCTTCTACGTCGACGACCTCTACGCGTGGGCCGTGAGCAACGTCGCCCTGCGGGGCGCCCGGGCGCTGGAGTGGTTCGACCGCACCGTGATCGACGGCGCGGTCAACGGCGTCGGGCGGCTCACGACTCGGGCCGCCGGCCTCGCGCCCCTGTGGCAATCGGGCAAGGTCCGCCGATACGCGTTGTCGTTCCTGGCCGGCGCCGCCGCGTTGCTCGTGTTCGCCGTGGTGAGGATCTAGATGGACGTGCCCTGGCTGACCCTCGTGATCGTGGCTCCGCTCGTGGGCGTGCCCGTGCTCTACGCGCGGCGCACGATCTCCGATGAGGCCGCGCGCTGGGTGGGGCTCGGCGCGTCACTCCTCGCGTTCGCGGTCTCGGTCGGCATGCTGATGAACTTCGACACGGGCGAGCCCGGGTTCCAGATGGTCTCGAAGCATCCGTGGGTCGGATCGCTGGGGCTCTCGTGGTTCGTGGGCGTCGACGGCTTCTCGCTCTGGCTCGTGATCGTGACCACCTTCCTGTTCCCGATCGCGATCGCCGCGTCGTGGAAGGTCGACCACCAGGTGCGGCGCTACATGGCGATGGCGCTGATCCTCGAGAGCGTGATCGTCGGCGCGTTCCTCTCGCTGGACCTGCTGGTGTTCTTCCTGTTCTTCGAGGCGCTGCTGTTCCCGATGTACTACATCATCGGCGTGTGGGGATCGAAGCGGCGCGTCTACGCCGCGACGAAGTTCCTGCTCTACACGATGTTCGGCTCGGCGTTCCTGCTGGTCGGCATCCTGTACCTCTACGTCCAGTCCGGGAACCAGCTCGGCCGGTCGACCTTCGACCTCACGGCGCTCGAGCAGCTGCACCTGTCGACGGGCGTGGGGCGGTGGCTGTTCCTCGCGTTCTTCGTCGGGTTCGCGGTGAAGGTGCCGGTCTGGCCCCTGCACACGTGGCTCCCCGACGCGCACACCGAGGCGCCGACGAAGGGCTCGGTCGTGCTGGCCGCGATCCTGCTGAAGACCGGACCCTACGGCATGCTGCGGTTCAACCTCGACCTGTTCCCCGAGGCGTCGCGCTACTTCGCGCTCTCGATCGAGATCCTCGCGGTCGTCGGCATCATCTACGGCGCGATCGTCGCGATGATGCAGACCGACATCAAACGCCTGATCGCGTACTCGTCGGTGAGCCACATGGGCCTGATCGTGCTGGGCATCTTCGCCTTCACGGCCGAGTCGATGGACGGCGCGGTGCTGCAGATGGTGAACCACGGACTGTCCACGGGCATGCTCTTCCTGGTGTTCGGCATGCTCTACGAGCGCACGCACACCCGCGAGATCGCCGATCTCGGCGGCATCGTGCAGGTCGCGCCCTGGCTCGCGGGCGCGTACATGGTCGCGTTGTTCTCGTCGATCGGCCTGCCGGGGCTCAACAACTTCGTGGGCGAGTTCCTGGTGTTGCTCGGGACCTTCTCGGTCGATCGGGTGCTCGCCGCGATCGCGATCGTGGGCGTGATCCTCTCCGCGATCTACATGCTCTGGTCGTATCAGCGTGCGTTCCAGGGGTCGTTGAAGGAACGATGGGGGGCGCTGCCCGACCTGTCGTGGCGTGAGGGCGCGGTCGTCGTGCCGATCGTGGCGGCGATGCTGTGGATCGGGCTGCATCCCTCGCCGGTGCTCGAGCGCCTGCGACCCACATCGGAACAGGTCTCGGAGCGGATGCGCACCGTGCAGGTGGGCCAGCCGGTCGAGCCGTCGGTCGAGGCGGCCGACGTGGGCGCCGGGGGAGCGGAACCGTGATCGAGACCCCTCGCATCGAGCTGATCCCGATCCTCCCCGTGCTCATCCTGTTCGGCGGCGGCGTGGTGGCCCTGCTCGGCGCCGCCTTCGCCAGGCGCGCGGCGCAGGCCCCCTTCCTCTTCTTCACCCTCGCCGTGCTGGCGGGAACCGCTGCCGCTTCGCTCTTCCTCTGGGACCGGCCGGCCGCGACGGCGATGCAGGGCATGGTGAGCGTCGACCGCCTCGCCGTGGTCGCCACGCTCGTGCTCTGCGGCGTCGGCGCGTACGGCGCCTACCTCGGGTTCCACTACTTCGAGGCCGACGAAGCGCGTCGCAACGAGTTCTACGCCCTGCTGCTGTTCGCCCTGGGCGGCATGGCGCTGCTCGCGCAGGCGGCCGACCTGATCGTGGTCTTCCTGGCGATCGAGGTGCTCTCGCTCTCGCTCTACGTGCTCACGGCGCTCACGTTCCGCCGGGGACCGACCGAGGCGGCGGTGAAGTACTTCCTGCTCGGCGCGTTCTCCTCCGCGTTCCTGCTCTACGGGGTGGCCATGAGCTACGGGGCCGCGGCGACGACCAGCATCCAAGGGCTGGCGCGCGCGCTCGCCGGGTCGACCGGAAGCCAGGCCCTCGCGGTGGTGGGCGCGTTGCTGCTGCTCGTCGGGTTCGGGTTCAAGGTCTCGCTCGTGCCGTTCCACATGTGGACGCCCGATGTCTATCAGGGGGCGCCGAGCCCGGTCACCGCGTTCATGTCGGCGGCCACCAAGGTCGCGGTTTTCGTCGGACTGGTGCGCGTGCTCGACGTGGCGTTCGTGGCCCTGCAGTGGGATCTGAGGCCGGCGGTGGCGGCCCTGTCGGCGGTCTCGATGGTCGTCGGCAGCGTGCTCGCGATCGCGCAGACCGACGTGAAACGCATGCTGGCGTACT
>JBOGVO010000107.1:0-10640 GCA_050692855.1 Actinomycetota bacterium
GCTACCAGGAAGTCGAGGCGCCCGACGGCCTGCACCGGCCCCTGCCGGGCTTCGACGTGATCCCCGGCGGTCGGCGATCGTCGCGCGCGAACGAGCTCGGAGACACGGGACGTGCGCAAGGATCGGAACCGTGACCTGGGCGGATCGGCTCACGTCGTCGCTCAAGAACCTGCTCCTGCTCGTCGCCATCGTCGCTGCGGTCGCCGCCGCGGCCGGCGCGCTCACGTTCTTCAGGAACTCCGCGTGCGACCGACTGGATGCCGAACGGCTCTCCCATCTCGAGCCCGGGCACGACGCGCCGGGCCCCGGAAGCATCTACGTGATCGGCGTCGGCCCAGGACCCCCGAAGTCGCAGATCCTCGAGTACCTCGAGGCGGAAGCGGAGATGACGCGAGCCGGCTGCGAGGTCCCCGCCCTGGTGCAACCGAGCCGATGACGCGCATCCTCCTGACCCGGCATGTCGGGGGTTGGCTAGGCCCTGGAGCTCGCTAGCCGGCGGAGGGAACCGGGATCGCGAGGTCGACTGCTCCGGGCTTCGACATCTCGGCCGTCGAGCCGGCGCGGGCGAGCATCTCGAGCGCGAGTTGGGCACGTCGGACCCGCTCGCGGCTGAGCGCCACGGCGGTCGCCTCGAGATGCATCCCCGACGGGTAGATGTTCGGGGCGTTCCGGAGGCCGAGCTTCACGTAGACGGGGGCGGCGACTCGGATCAGTTCCGCGAGCTCGTACAGGCGGACGAAGCCACCGGCGTCGTCCGGGGCCTCGATGTAGAAGTCGATCGGCGCGTCGACGGCCGCGCGGATCGCCGCGATCTCGGCGAGCGACAGGTCGGTGACGAGGTTCAGCGTGTTCGCCCCGAGATCCACGAGCACCCGCGCGGTGCTCGCGTTCGCGATCGGGAACATCACCGACATCTTCGCCTGCATGTCCCGCGGGAGGACGCCGCGCTCGCGCATCTGCTCGAACACCTTGAGCAGCCCGACGTCGGCGATCAGGGCGCTCCGGATCCCGTGATCGGCGGATCGCCGGACGTCGTCGATTGCGTGGACGAGGCCTTCCTGCCCGTGGACCGCTCCCGCGACCCCCCCGCCCACGTCGGTGCGCACGCTCGCCGATGGTCCCCAGGACGCCGTCGGCCGCGCGAACAGGCTCACCTCGACCTGCGCGTCGCTCGCCGTCCGGACCATCTCGTCGAGCTCAGCGTCCGTGAGGAGGAATCCGCCGCTGCCCTGGGAGACTCGATGGACCGGCACATCTCGCCGCGCGGCCTCGTCGAGCACCGCCTCGAGGCACCGCGGGCCTTCCGTGCTCGGGATCTCGATCCGGAAGGCCGCCCCGTCGGGGAACCGCAGCGGGGAGTCCGGCAGGGCGTGCAGATCTCCTGGCGGGAGACTGATCGACTCGAGGAACGACCGCGTGGTTTCCATCATCTCGTCGATAGTGGGAACGATATCAGCCAGGGTCGCTTCCCCACGGGAGTTCCCACGCGCCGCGATCCTCGCTACGATGCGGTCGATGAAGCGTTCCCTCTGAGAGTCGGTCCAAGGTCGTGAGCCCGCCAGCGCTGCTGGCTCGCTCGTCTCCTTCCTTACCGGAGACCTCGGAGGTGATCGCGATGGACGATCCTGCAGCACCGCAAACCTGGCACTACGGTGTCGTCGCGCGCTGGTGGGCGGAGTTCAACACCGACGGCCCGGAGATCGGGTTCTTCCGCCGGTTCGTCGAGGCGGGGCAGCCGGCGCTCGACGTCGGATGTGGCACGGGCCGGTTGCTCATCCCCTTCCTCCGCGACGGTCTCGACGTGGACGGGTGCGACGTCTCGGCGGACATGGTGGCCCTGTGTCGCCAGCGGCTCGAGCACGAACGCGTGTCGACGAACCTCCGCGTCCAGGCGATGCATGAGCTCGACATGCCGCGGCGGTACCGGGCGATCTACCTGTGCCGTGCCTTCGCGCTCGGAGGGAGCCGAGCCCACGGCGAGGAGGCGCTCCGTCGGTTCTTCGAACACCTCGAGCCGGGCGGCACGCTCGTCCTCGACCACGAGGTTCCGTACGACGACGGCGAGGAATGGATCTCCTGGACGAGGGAGAAGCGGGGGGGGCTGCCAGGATCCTGGAACGAGCCGATATTGAGAACCGCCTCGGACGGTGCCGAGTACGAGCTCGTCGGACCTTTGGTCGAGATCGACCCGCTCTCGCAGGGGGTGACGACGGAGTTGCGCGGGTCCATCAGGCGCGACGGCCGTATCGTCGAGCAGGACGAGCGCGCGATGACCTTGACGCAGACGCTGTACTTCCCGAACGAGTTGCGGTTGATGATCGGCCGGGCCGGATTCGATGCCATCGAGATGCGCGGGGACTACACGGATGACCGACCGACGAGCGACTCGCACACCGTCGTGTTCGTCGCTCGGAAGCCGGACCCGATCGGGTCGGGGCTGATCAGAGGCTCTCGAGTGGTTGCGAGCGGGTGCTATCGATCGGTGACGCCGGGAACGGTCCTGGCCAGGTGCTCGCGGTCGGCGCGCTTCGCGCGTGCGAGCGCGGCGAGCCGGCCGGCCAGATCCTCGGCATCGCGGACCGCGGTCAGACCCAGCGAGGTGATCCACGACCCGGGGATCGCGTCCGGCCCCGTGATCGCGCCGCAGAGCGCGCCCGTCATGGTCGCGATCGTGTCGGTGTCTCGACCGAAGTTCGCCGCGAGCTCGACGCCCCGACGAAGATCGCCACCGGCCAGCGTCGCAAGCGCGAACGCGGCCGGCACCGTCTCGCGGGAATCGCACGCGATCGGCCGTGCGAACCGCGCCTCGTACCCCTCGCGGAACGCCTCGTACCCGGAGGCCTCGCCGGCTTCCGCGATCGCGTCCGCGATCAGCTCGCGCATGGGCGAGCCGCTCACCGGGTGCAGCACGGCGAGGGCCTCCGCGCAGGCATCGGCCACCCCGATTCCAGGGCGCAGGCCGGCCGCCACGGCCGCCGCGACCGCCGCCGCGGCGTCCTGGCAGAAGGACACCTCCCCGACGTGGATCAGCGCGGCCAGGGCGTAGGCCTGAGTGGCCGCGGCGCGAGGGTCGCCCGCGTTGACCACCGACCGGCCAGATGCACATCGCCGAGGAGCTGGACGGCATGTTCCCCTCGGCGACGCGACGCGGCGGGAAGCCGTTCGCCAGCTTCTCGACCGTGTGCAACACCCATGGGAAGAACCGATCTCTCTTGCGGTCGATGAGGTCGCGCTGTTGGATCCATTCCGCCGCCCATTCGTCGGCGCCGGCGTGGCCGCCGCTGGCGAGCAACGCATCGGCCAACAGCGTGGCCATGAGCGAGTCGTCGGTACCGTCCCCGGTGAACGTGTCGACCCAGCCGAACCGGCTCTCGATGTCCTCGGCGTGCAGTCCCTCGACGGGCGCACCCATCGCGTCGCCGACCCGTGCTCCGACGACGACGGTCAGGAACCGCCGGGCCAGCTCCTCGGTCTTCGCCTCGACCTCGACGTCCACGATGCCCTCCGCGGGAACGGATCGCTAGCCGTTGCTGGACCCGGAACGGATCTCCGCGATCACCGCCGTGTTGTCCTGGTCCGAGCGCCCGTCCGCGACCGCCTCGTCGCATCGGGCGACCGCCGCCATCGGCAGCGTGAGCCGGACGCCCGCCGCCTCGCCCTCCTCGAGGGCGAGCGCCAGGTCCTTGCGCGCGAGGGCGAGGCGGAAGTCGACCCGGCGCACGCGTCCCGTCACCTTGTCGCGGAACCGGTCGACGAACGAGCCGAGCGGCCCCGTGCCGATCGCGTCGAGCACGGTCTCGGGATCGATGCCGTCGCGGTCGGTGAGCGCAAGGACCTCGCCGAGGCACGCCATGGTGGACATGACGCCGGCGTTGTTGGCGAGCTTGATCGTCGCGCCGGACCCGAGCGGTCCGACGTGCCGCACGGTTCCCAGTTCCGCGAGCACCTCGGCGCAGCGGTTCAGGGCGTCCGGCCCCCCGCCCACGAGGATCGAGAGCGTGCCCGCCTCCGCGTGGGGAACGCTCCCGAGCACCGGAGCATCCAGGACCGCGGTTTGCCCCAGGCGGGCCGCGGCGGCTCGGATCGCGGTAGGACCGATCGTGGACATGTCGACGAGGGTCGCTTCCGGCCCTATCGTCTCCGCGACGCCGTCGGGGCCGAAGAGCACCTGCTCCAGCGCGGGCGGATCCGCGAGCATGGTGAGCACGACTTCGGCGCCGCGCGCGGCGTCGGCCGGGGTCGACGCACCGCGGGCGCCCCGCTCCACGAGCTCCCGATCTCGGCCCGGCGTCCGGTTCCAAACAGCGACGTCGTGGTCGGCGTCGACGAGCCGGCCGGCCATCGGGAGGCCCATCGCGCCCAGACCGAGGAATGCGGCGCGGCTCACACGAACATCACGCCTCGACGACCTCTCCTCTTGGTTCCCGCAGGGAAGTGAGAACGATATCATCCGCCTCCACCGCGAGCGATTCGGCCTGAGGTGTCGTTGACACTAATAACGAGGGGCGTTATCATACCGCGTGATCAAGAGCTTCCGCGATCGGGAGACCGAGCGTCTGTTCGATCGGCGTCCGAGTCGCAGATTCGGGCCGGAGGTGCAGAGGATGGCGTTGAGGAAGCTCCGCATGTTGGATGCTGCCAGCGAGCTCGGCGACCTCCGGGTGCCCCCTGGCAACCGACTGGAGCGGTTGCGAGGAGATCGGTCGGGCCAGCACAGCATCCGGATCAACGACCGTTGGCGGATCTGCTTCCGTTGGCGAGCCGGAGATGCGTACGACGTTGAGATCGTGGACTACCACTAGGAGGAAATGATGGCCAGGCGACGACTCCCACCGGTCCATCCCGGCGAGATCCTGCTCGAGGAGTTCTTGGCGCCCATCGGGATCAGCCAGTATCGGTTGGCCAAGGACGTGCACGTTCCCCCTCGTCGGATCAATGAGATCGTGCACGGCACCCGCTCGGTCTCGGCGGATTCGGCCCTGCGACTGGGGCGCTACTTCGGGACCACCGAGCGCTTCTGGCTGAACCTCCAGGCCCAGTACGACCTGGATGTGGAGCGTGATCGGATCGGGGACCGCATCGACCGGGAGATCATTCCTCGGGCCGTCTGATACCGGTCACGTGGACCTCGGACCTAGTGGTTGATCTGGCGGATGTCCCGAGCTGGTGCTTAGGTGCTGGCGACCTGAGATAGCGTCGGGCCATGAGTAGGCGGCTGCGCCAGCGGCTCGTACGGCAGCTCGAGTCAGCTTCAACGATCAGGAGCGCACCCGTCCGACAGGCGTTCCTCGAGGTGCCCCGCGAGATCTTTGTTCCAGATGTCGTCGCGCGGCTGAGCGTCGCGGCCGCCTATCGCGACGAGGCCTACCCGACGAAGACGGATCTACGTGGGGACGCGATCAGCTCCTCGTCACAGCCAGGGATCATGGCCCTGATGCTCGAGGAGCTCAGCGTCTCGCCCGGTGACAGGGTCCTGGAGGTCGGAACGGGAACCGGCTACAACGCGGCCCTACTGAGCGTCCTGGTGGGAACGAAGGGACGCGTGATCTCGGTCGAGCTCGACCCCGGGCTCTCGCGGACAGCGAGAGGTGCAGTGCGTGCCGCTGGGCAACGCGCGAGCCTCGTCACCGGCGACGGGAGGGGCGGTTGGGAAGCGAACGCTCCTTACGATCGCATCATCGTGACGGCAAGCTCGCTCGACGTCCCTCGCGCGTTCCTGGACCAGCTGAGAGACGGCGGGCTGCTCGTGTTGCCGCTGCGGCTCACCGATGCCGTTCCGTTCCGACAGATCGTCGTCACGTTCCGGCGCGTCGGCGCCCGACTGAGGTCCGAATCGGTGATCCACGGCGGATTCATGCGACTTCGCGATCGTCCGGACGACCCTTCACTGCCGTGGCCGGTTGCGAAGGTGGTGGAGACGAACGATGGCACCGAGCGGACCCTGGCCTCGCTCTCGGGCTCCACCTGGGGTCGGCTCGGTGACGACGAGCGACGCCACCTGCTCGCATTGATGCTGTCGCGGCCCCGATCGCGATCGATCGGGCTGCGCGTCTCCCAACGGCGGCAGTGGGAACTCGAGAGCTTCATCCTCCTGGCGGCCCCGGAGGAGCTGATCGTGGGGTGCGCGCGGGAGGACCTGGGCGAGCTCCTGTTCTTCGGAACCGCGATGCCCGGGATCATGAACCTCGACGCGAGCGGTCTCGCGCACCTCGCCGGAACGAGATCCGTCACTCGACTGGACGCGTACGGCGACGCTCGAGCGGAGCGGCTGCTTGTCGACCTCGTGGATGAATGGCGACGTCGGGGACGGCCTGGCGTCGATCAGCTCCGCGTCGAGGTGTCGTACGGTAGTTCGAGGCGGGCGGGGTTGAGGCACGAGGCTAGAGGGTCCGGCGTGATCTCCTTCGACTATCACTGACGGCCCGTTGTTCGACTGATCCAGACGCACGCCTTCGTTCGCTGATGGCTACGAAACTGAGCCCGTCACCTCGCGTCCGCGACAGCACCCATCCGGTGCCGTCGAGCAGGTCGATCAGGTCATCCGTGGATACCTGAAGGAAGTCGGGCCACGGTGCGGCGAGGTCCCCGTGTCGGACGCGTAATGTGAATGAGCCCCGGCCGAAGTAGAGGCCCCGAGGGCGCGGTCGACGAGGACAAGGATGGGATTGAAGAGGCCGAGGGGGCAAGTGGTACAGGGCGTTGAGCGCTCTTGGGTGGATCAGCCAAGAGAGACGAATACGCCGTATCGGCACTCACCCGGGCGAACGACTACTTTCGAACCGAGATGGGCCGACACGCTGATGCGGTGGATGCGTTGCTCGATGCGGCCGACCGTCAGCCGTTCTCGGGCTGGGACTTCAGCTGGCTGGAGGGTCGCATCGATTCGCAGCCGCTGCCGTGGGACTACACGGCGGCGGTCGAAGAACTGGCGCCGGCCTCGCCCGACCTCCTCGATCTCGGCACCGGAGGCGGCGAGTGGCTGTCCGGCTTGCTCACGCTGCCACCTCGAACGGTCGCCACCGAAGCATGGCCACCCAATGTAGAGGTCGCGAGAGTTCGACTCACCCCGTTGGGGGTCCACCTCATCCAGGTCTCACCGGCGCGCCACAACAGCGGGAAGCCGAGAGAGGAGGCGACCAGTCGCCTCCCGATCGCCGATCGATCGTTTCACCTAGTTGCTTGTCGACACGAAAGCTTTGAGCCCACGGAGTTAGCACGCATCCTCGTGCGAGGCGGATGGTTCGTTACACAGCAGGTCGATGTCGGAAACGACGACGACTATCGGCGGTTGTTGGGCTCGCCTCTTGGCACGTTCGATCCCGCCAAGAAGTGGGAAGCATGGCTACCGGACCAGCTATCCGAAGTTGGATTCGAGGTCGTTGAGTATCGTTCAGCGTCGCTCGTCCAGACCATTCGGGACGTGGGGGCCTTGGCCTGGAACCTCAAGGCCATTCCATGGATGGTGCCGGGCTTCTCGATCGCCGCATATCGCGAACGATTGCGGCAAGTCCAGGAACGCATCGAGCGCGAGGGCCCGATAGTCGTGAACCAACGCCGGTTCTGGGTTCGGGCAAGGAAGATCCGTGCGTGACGCAGCGTGGCGGTGGCCCACAGCCGCCACGGTTCGATCCACCGTGCAGGTGCCGTCGACTTGTCGGGCCGTGAGACGCTTGGGCGTGTGAAGATCCACATCATTGGCATCCCGAGCGCAGGGAAGACGACCTTGGCCCAAGCGGTGTCTGAGCGCCTGGGCACGCCGCACTCTGCCCTTGATGGATTGGCCTTCGTTGATGAGCGGTGGACACGCCGGACCCCTTCGGAGCGTGACACGATGTTGGCCGAGATCCTGGGGAAGCCGAGCTTCGTCACCGAAGGAGGCTTCCTCGGGTGGACACACGCCCTCCTTGCCGACGTGGATCTCATCATTTGGCTGGACCCGCCGCTTCGCGTGCTTATTTGGCGCCACATCCGACGCTTCGCGCGCTATCCATGGTGGATACCGTCGTTGCTGCGGTTCCAGATCCTCAGCTACCGGCGCCCGGCGGGTGCGGGGCCAGCAAAGGACAACGCGAACCAGACTCGGTCCGGGATCGAGGCGGCGCTGAAACCCTGGCGAACCAAAGCGTTGAGAGTGCGGCGCGGTGTCACTGCCGACGAAATCGTGGCGTACCTGAGCCGGCGTGAACGAGACAACTGAGGGGTGGATGGTACCGGGCGGGTACGAGTGGACCTCAGACCGACCAAGTCGCGGTCGCAGCAAGGGACGGGGCCCCAGCCTTACGGACTCGATCTGTTCCAGGCTAATGGCTGAGCCGGATGGCAGAAGCCATCCGAAGTCCGCGCGGCACTCCATCAATGCGAACCGCGTACTGCCGCATTCTGAGGGTCGTCTCTCTTCCCGCTCCCCGGATGACGGCTGAGAACGATATCATCCCCCGAGCGTGCGGATCTCCGGTGTTGCCACGAGGGTCGTCGACGCCGGCGACCGGGACTGGGTGTTCGTGCGCGTGGACACCGACGAGGCGGGCCTCGTCGGGTGGGGTGAGTCATCGCTCGGCTGGCATACCCGCGCCGTGTGCGGGGCGGTCGCCGATCTCGAGCCGTTGATCGTCGGGCAGGATCCGCGAGCGGTCGAGCGCCTCTGGCAGGTGATGACGCGAGCGCCGTACTTCAAGGGCGGCATCGTGACGATGAGCGCGATCGCCGGGATCGACCAAGCGCTTTGGGACATCAAGGCGAAGGCGCTCGGGGTTCCGCTGTTCGAGCTGCTCGGCGGACCGGTCCGCGATCGTGTTCGGACGTACGTGAATCTCGGGTCGGAGCTCGGCGGCGACGCGAGGCGGCCTGAGGCGTGGGCCGACGCAGCGCGTGCTGCATGCGACGACGGGTTCGACGCGATGAAGGTGTACCCGGCGGCACCAGCACGCGCGCTCGAGGGCGAGTCCTTCTTGGACAAGACGGTGGAGCTCGTGACCGCGGTCCGGGACGCCGTCGGCGACGACGCGGAGGTCATGGTCGACCTCCACGGCCGGACCTCCCCTGCGACGGCGATCCAGATCGGCCATGCGCTCGAGCCCGCGCGCCCCTGGTGGCTCGAGGAGCCGTGCCAGCCCGGTGACCCGGAGGCCATGGCAGAGGTCGCGCGGGCGTTGCGGATCCCGGTCGCGACCGGCGAACGTCTCGCCACGGTGTCCGAGGTCCGCGGGTACCTCGAGAAGCGTGCGTGCGCCGTGATCCAGCCGAACGTCTGCTACTGCGGAGGCATCTCGGGCCTGCGTCGAATCGCCGCGCTCGCCGAGAGCTCGCTCGTCGCGGTGGCGCCCCACAACCCGAACGGGCCGATCGGCACGATGGCGAGCATCCACCTCGCGCTCGCGCTGCCGAACTTCCTGATCCTCGAACTGGTCCGGAGCGACGTGCCGTGGCGAGCCGAGATCGTCGACGCGCCGATCGAGGCGACCGGCGGGTACGTCGAGGCGCCCACGAGACCGGGCATCGGTGTCGAGCTCCTCGAGGAGGTCGCCGCCGCGCATCCCGGGACCTCTCCTCCGCCGCACCTCGAAGCCGCTCCCGACGGCTCCTTCCTGGACTGGTGAGTGTGGAGCCATGACCTCGCTCGACGGCCGGGTGGCCCTCGTGACCGGCGGCGCGCACGGGATCGGGCGGGCGTGCGTCGAGCGCCTGCAACTGGCCGGCGCCGCGGTGGTCTCATGCGACGTCGACGTGGATGCTGGGAAGGCTGCCGCCGACGCGCTGGCGGGCGGGACGGCTGCCGTGGAGTTCATGCCCGCGGATGTCACCTCCGAGGAACAGATGGCGGCCGCGACGATCTTCGCGCTCGAGCGGTTCGGCTCCCTCGACGTGGTGGTGGCGAACGCCGGCATCGACCGGCCGTTCGACGCCGCGACGATGACCGAGGTGGAGTGGGACGACTTCCTCGCGATCGACCTGAAGTCGGTGTGGCTGACCGTGAAGCCCGCGCTGCCGCAGATGCGGAGCCAGCGGCGTGGATCGATCGTCTCGATCGCGTCGATCCATGCGTTCGTCACGTCGAGGGGCAAGTTCCCGTACGCGGGCGCGAAGTCGGGTGTCGTCGGACTCACGCGGAGCCTCGCCCTGGACAACGCCGAGCACCAGATCCGCGCAAACGCGGTGTGCCCGGGCTACACGCGAACGAGGATGGTGATGGACGGGATCGCGTCGGCCGACGACCCCGACGAGGCCGAGCGCGAGATGCTCGCGATCCATCCTCTCGGGCGGATCGCCGAGCCCGCCGAGATCGCGAACGTCGTCGCGTTCCTCGCATCCGACGAGGCGAGCTTCGTGACCGGCGCGTCGATCCTCGTCGACGGGGGCCTGAGCACGCGGTTCATCCCGTGACGACCGACGTCGAGCTCGTCCTCGACGCCCACGCCGAGCTCGGCGAGGGCCCCGTGTGGGACGCCCGGAGCGAGCGGCTTATCTGGGTGGACATCACCGCCGGCGTGATCCATCGCACCGATCCCGCGACGGGAGCGGACAACACGCTCGACGTTGGCCGGACCGTCGGGGCCGCGGTGCCGGCCGCCGACGGCAGGCTGGCGATCGCGGTCGACGACGGCTTCTGGTTCGCGGAGGTCGAGAGCGGCGAGCTCGAGCGG
>JBOGVO010000108.1:0-11385 GCA_050692855.1 Actinomycetota bacterium
TCCCTGGCCCCTTTCCCTGGCCCCTTTCCCTGGCCCCTTTCCCTGGCCCCTTTCCCTGGCCCCTCCTCGTCAGTCCTCGAACGTGACCTCACGCCGCTCGTGGATCTTCGCCGGGTCGAGCTCGATACCCAGCCCCGGTCCGTCGGGCAGCTCGAGCGCCCCGTCGACCGGGCACAGGATCGTCCGGTGGAACCACTGGTTGCGGTCCTGGATCCGCACGAGGTACTCCATCATCGGGACCACCTGCGGCGACTGCGACGCCGCAACGTGCAGTGGCACGGGGATCGCGTGCCCGTGGGCGACGACGGGCACGTCGTAGGCGGAACACAACGAGCAGATGTGCCGCTGTTCGGTGATCTCGCCCGACCAGTCGGGGTCGGCCCGGACCACGCCGACGCCGGCGTCGAGGAGCTCCTTGATCTGCCAGCGCGTGGAGGCGTGCTCGCCTGTGGCGAGCCGGATCGTCGTGCCGGTGGCGAGCCGCCGGAACACGTCCAGCCGTTCGGGCGGCACGGGCTCCTCGACCCAGTGGGGCTCCACGGGCTCGAGCCCCCTGAGCATGTCGGCGGCGTAAGTCGCGTCCCATCCCATGAACGCGTCGAACATCAGCGGATACCCTGCGCCGACGGCCTCGCGGACCGCGCGAGCCATCGCGAGGTTCCGCTGCAGGCCCTCCCAGCCGGCGCCGGGCCCGAAGGCGAAGAACCACTTCTGCGCGCCGAACCCGAGCGCCTGGGACTCGGCGGCGACCGCCGCCGCGCGATCCGGCTCGATCGACGAGCCGAGCATGCTCGCGTATACCGGAACGCGTTCCCGCGTCGGTCCCCCGAGGAGCCGGTAGACCGGCTCACCGGCCACCTTGCCACGCAGGTCCCAGAGCGCGTTGTCGACGATGCTGACGGCGTTCACGAAGAGCCCCGCTCGGCCGTGCCGGTGCGCGCGCAGCATCCGATCGTGGAGCGCCTCGGTGGCGAGCGGATCGGCACCGAGCAGGTGGGGACGCAGCTCGGTCGCGACGAGGAACGCCTGCGCGCGATCGATCGGTCCGTACAGCCCCGACGCGCCGTCGTCGGTCTCGATCGAGAGGTACCAGGCGGCGAGGTGCGTTCCCACGTCTCCCGCGCCGGCCGTCGCGCGCACGTGCTCCGGGTAGAGGTCGAGCTGCTCGACGGCACGGTCTTCGAAGGTCCACGCGGGCCCTTCCCCCTCGACCCGGAACAGCCGCACCGCGGCGATCTTCACGGCGCCTCCCTCGCTGGTCGGGTGCCATGATAACGTTCTCACACGGGGGGAGACACGCCTCGGCGGAGCGAGGGAGGATGCGATGGAGTTCCGTTCGCTCGGCGGCACCGGCGTGCGGGTCAGCACGCACTGCCTCGGCGCCATGAACTTCGGGTCGTGGGGGAACACCGACGTCGACGAGTGCGTGCGCATCGTCCATGCGGCGATCGACGGCGGCATCAACTTCGTCGACACGGCCGACGTCTACTCGTTGGGCGAGTCCGAGGAGATCGTGGGCAAGGCGTTGAAGGACCGACGCGACGACGTGATCCTCGCGACGAAGGTGCACGGCGGGATGGGTCCCGGCGTGAACGAGTGGGGCAACTCTCGCGTGTGGATCGTGCGGGAGGTCGAGAACAGCCTTCGGCGGCTCGGCACCGACCACATCGACCTGTACCAGATCCACCGACCCGAGGCAGACACCGACGTCGAGGAGACGCTCTCGGCGCTCGCCGACCTCCAGCGCCAGGGCAAGATCCGGTACTTCGGTTCGTCGACGTTCCCCGGCTGGCAGATCGTGGAGGCGCAGTGGGCGGCGGAGCGGCGCGGGCTCTCGCGGTTCCGCACGGAACAGCCGCCGTACTCGATCTTCGCGCGACAGATCGAGCTCGACGTGCTCCCTGCCGCCGAGCGCTACCGCATGGGTGTGCTCGTGTGGAGCCCGCTCAACCGCGGATGGCTCACCGGCCGGTACAGACGCGGTTCGTTCGACCGCTCGCCGGACTCCCGGGCGGGGCGGGCGTCCGGGCGACAGGTCCCCGCGCAGTTCGACGAGTCCCGACCTGAGATCCAGCGCAAGCTTGACCTCGTCGAGGACCTGCTGAAGGTGGCCGCCGACGCCGGCATCTCCCTCCAGCACCTCGCGATCGCGTTCACCCTCGCTCACCCGGTGGTGACCTCGGCGATCCTCGGGCCTCGGACGATGGACCAGCTCGAGGATCTCCTGGCGGGGGCCGATGTCCGGCTCGACGGATCGACGCTCGACGCGATCGACCGCCTCGTGCCGCCCGGCACGGTTGTCGACGAGGACGACCGCGGCTTCACCGCGTGGTGGCTGGACGCCCGCGCCAGGCGTCGGACCTAGCGGCGCCGGACGACGGCACGAGGGCCATGGATCGTCCGGACGCGCCGATCCGGAACCACCGGGTCGATCGCCGGTTCCCGCGCTGGCGTGAGCTGCGACCGCTGATCCGGCTCGCGCCTCCAGCGATCTCGCTCGAACGCCGCCTCGAACGAGCCACGACGATCGCAGATCTCCGATCGATGGCCGCGCGCCGCGCGCCTAGGGCCGTCTTCGACTACGTGGCCGGCGGAGCAGGCGACGAGCTCTCGATGGCTCGGGCGGTCCGGGCGTTCGCCCGGGTCGAGTTCCATCCCAAGACCTTTCGCGACGTGTCGGAGGTCTCCGCGGGGACGACGATCCTGGGCGAGGAGGCATCGCTGCCGCTCGTCCTCGCCCCGACGGGGCTCACGCGCATGATGCATCACTCGGGCGAGCCGGCGATCGCCCGAGCGGCGGCGCGGGCCGGGCTTCCGTACACCCTGTCGACGATGGGCACTACAGCTCCCGAGGAGGTGATCGCCGTCGAGCCGATCGGCGCGCGATGGTTCCAGCTGTACATGTGGCGCGACCGTGGCAGGACCGAGGCGCTGATCGACCGGGTCGCCGAGGCGGGCTTCCGAACGCTCGTCCTCACGGTCGACGTCCCGGTCGCAGGCGACCGGCGACGCGACGTCCGCAACGGTCTCGCGATGCCCCCCGCGCTCCGCTGGCGGTCGTTCGTGGACGGCGCGCTGCATCCGAGCTGGTGGTTCGACCTCCTCACGACGGAGCCGCTTCGGTTCGCGGCGCACGCCGAGGCGGGAGAAGTGCTCGAGGACGTGATCGATCGGACGTTCGACCCGGCCGTGTCGTTGGACGACCTGTCATGGCTTCGTTCGCGCTGGACCAGAACGCTCGTCGTGAAAGGTGTGGTGCGTGTGGACGATGCACGCGAGCTGGCGCCGCGCGGCGTCGACGGCCTCGTCGTGTCGAACCATGGAGGACGCCAGCTCGACCGATCCGTCACTCCACTCGAGGTGCTGCCGGAGATCGTGGAGGCGGTTGGCGGACAGGTCGAGGTATTCGTGGACGGAGGCGTTCGATCCGGCGCCGACGTGGTCGCAGCGATCGGCCTGGGCGCGAAGGCGGCGATGATCGGTCGCGCCTATCTGTACGGCCTGATGGCCGGAGGCGAGCGCGGCGTCGATCGCGCCCTGGCGATCCTACGGGACGACGTCGTCCGCACGATGCGGCTCCTCGGAGTCCGGTCCCTCGACGAGCTGGACGCGTCGGCCGTTACCCTCCGTGACGACGCGCGATGACCACGCAGGAGCGTCCCGGGTGGTGGGAGAGCTGGCCCTGGCGGCTCGTCCAGACGAACCTCCGCGAGGTCGATATGGCGGACATCGACGCCGGGCGGTACGTCGCCTCGCTGAAGGAGCTCCACGCCACCGTCGCGATGATCAACACATCCGGGATCATCGCGAGCTATCCCACCGCGCTCCCGTTCCACACGCTGAGCGCGTTCCTCCACGGCGACGACCTCACCACGATCGTCGACGCGTGCCATGCCGCCGGCATCAAGGTGATCGCGAGGACCGACTTCTCCAAGGTGCGTCGGGAGCTCCACGAGCGTCACCCCGAGTGGGCGTCCGTCCGAGCCGACGGACAAGTGATCGAGGACGGCGGCGACGTGCACGTGTGCCCCGCCGGGACATACCAGCAAGAGTTCGCGCCTCGCATCGTCGAGGAGACGATCACGGTCCTCGACGTGGACGGGATCTTCTTCAACATGGCCGGGTTCCAGACCCGCGACTACCGTGGGAACGATCACGGGCTCTGCCACTGCGAGGCGTGCGGGGCGGGGTTCCGCGAGGTGTTCGGACTCCCGCTCCCGACGTCACGGGACCTCGACGATCCGGTGTTCCGTCGCTACCTCGTGTTCCAGCAGCGCACGATCCAGGCGTCGAAGGAACGGATGGACGCGCTGATCCGCCGGCTGCGACCCGACATGGCGATCGACCGGCCGTCCGACGCACGCGGTGGATTCGTGCGGCAGGAGTCGAGCACGGCGCTCGATCGCACGCCTCCCGAGTGGCCGTACAGCGCCTCGGCCAACACGAAGTGGGTCGTGAGCTCGCTGCCCCGGACCGTGTCCAGCAACAGCTCTGTCGACTTCGTCGACTACCCGGTCCGCCACGTATCGGTGTCGCCCGACCGGCAGCGCCTCCGCCTCGCGCAGACGCTCGCGAACGGCGGCGGCCTCGACCACTACGTGATCGGCCGGCTGGACGATCGAGCCGACCGCTCGGCGCTCGCGGCCGTCCGCGAGGTGTTCCGCTTCCACGCCGCGCACGAGGATGACTACCGCGACCTCCGCTCGTGCGCGCGGATCGCGCTCGTCACCGGGCCGCACCGGGACCCCGAGGGGTTCCGCGGGTGGTTCCGCGTCCTGGCCGAGCAGCACTTCCTGTTCGACACGCTGCTGCTCGATCGGGTGGACGGTCCCGTGCTCGAGCGTTACGCCGCGCTGATCGTCCCGGACCACGAGCCGATCCCCGACGACGTGGCGGCGACGATCGACCGGTTCGTCGACGAAGGCGGGATGCTCGTGGCGACGGGCCGAACGGGGTGGCGCGACGGTGAGATGGAACCCCGGCCTGCGCCAGCGCTCGCCTGCCTCGGGATCGAGCGTGTCCGCGCGGTCCGAGACGACGTCCGGGGTGCCTACCTGGAGGTCGGCGACCACGCCGGGTTCCCACGCCTCGCGGGAACCGATCTCGTCTTCCTGGACGGGGTCTACGTCGAGGCGGAGTACCGACCGGGCGCCGAGCGCCGGCTTCGGCTGATCCCTCCCGGCCCGTTCGGACCGCCCGAGCGGTGCGTGCTCCCAGCGGCCACCGACGAGCCGGGGCTCGTGATCCATCCGTTCGGGGCTGGGCGGGTCCTGTACTTGCCCTGGTCGTGCGGCGCGCTCGTCGATCGTCACGGTCAGACGAACACCTCGTCGTTCGCCGCCGACGTGCTCCAGCATCACGCGGGGCTCGAGCCGGTCGGGGGCAACCTCTCACCGATGGTCGAGGTGACGTTGTTGGAAAGACGCGAGGAACGGGTCCACCTCCTCCATCTCGTGAACGCCTCTGGGGCATGGGCGGGTACGCGGCCGGTGCCGATGCGCGACCTCGAAGTCGTGATCCCGTTCTCGGGCGAGCCGACCGACGTCGGCGGTCTCGTGACCGGCGGCGCGCTGGGTTGGCACGCGACGGGCGACAGTCTCACGATCCGAGTTCCCGAGCTCGACCTCTTCGAAGCGATCCGGATCGAGGGAGGGTGAGGAGTGCGATCGCTGCATTGACCGGCGAAACCTGAGAACGTTATCATACGCTGGTCGTTCGAGGACGCCTGGGCGGTCACCCGGAGCATCGAGCGACAACCGACGGCGAACGCGGAGGTCGATGACGAACGTCGTCGCGATCGGCACGTTGGATACGAAGGGCGCGGAGTACGCGTTCCTGAGCGATCGCCTGCGCGAGCACGGCGTCGACGTGATCCTCGTGGACGCGGGGGTCCTCGGGGAGCCGACCACCGAACCCGACATCACCCGTGAAGAGGTCGCGCGGGCGGCCGGCGCCGAGCTCAGCGGCCTCGTGGCCGCCGGCGACCGCGGAGCGGCCGTCGAGACGATGAGCCGCGGCGCGGCCGAGATCGTCGGTCGACTGCATAAGGAAGGCCGGCTCGACGCGATCGTCGGCATGGGCGGAACGGGTGGGACCGCGCTGGTCACGCATGCGATGCAGCAACTACCCGTCGGCGTCCCGAAGCTCGTCGTGTCGACCGTCGCGTCCGGCGACACGCGCCCATATGTCGGCGCCATGGACATCACGATGATGTACTCGGTCGTCGACGTCGCGGGTGTCAACCAGATCTCGTCGAGGATCATCGGCAACGCCGCAGCGGCGATCGCCGGGATGGCCACGGCCGAGGTCCCGGAGCTCGGTGAGGCACGCCCGCTGATCGGGGCGTCGATGTTCGGCGTGACGACGCCGTGCGTCACGACGGCCCGGGAGCGGCTCGAGGACCTCGGTTACGAGGTCCTCGTCTTCCACCAGACGGGTACCGGCGGGCAGTCGATGGAGGAGCTCGTCCGAGCAGGCTTCATCCGGGGCGTGCTCGACGTCACGACGACCGAGCTGTGCGACGAGCTCGTCGGCGGCGTGCTCGCCGCTCACCCACGGCGGCTCGAGGTCGTCGGATCGCTCGGCGTACCCCAGGTCGTCTCGCTCGGCGCGCTCGACATGGTGAACTTCGGCCCGGTGGACACGGTGCCCGAGGCCTTCCGGTCCAGGAACCGGTATGTCCACAACCCCACCGTCACGTTGATGCGCACGACGCCGGAGGAGTGCGCCGAGCTCGGCCGGAGGGTCGCCCGCAAGCTCAGTTCGGCGACGGGACCGACGGCCTTGTTCATCCCGCTTCGCGGCGTGTCGATGATCGCCATCGAGGGGCAGCCGTTCCACGACCCCGCGGCCGACGACGCGCTCTTCTCCGCCGTGCGCGAGAACCTGGGGCCGAACGTCGAGCTTCATGAGCTCGATACCGACGTGAACGATCCGACGTTCGCTCTCGCGATGGCCGATCGGCTCCACGAGATGTTGAAGGACGGCGACGAGCAGTGAGGTCGAAGTCGCTCGATCGGCTCCGGGCCCAGCAGGCGGGCGGGAAGGCGATCGTCGGGGCGGGAGCCGGGACCGGGCTGAGCGCGAAGTGCGCGGAGGCCGGCGGCGTGGACCTGATCATCATCTACAACTCGGGCCGGTACCGGATGGCCGGGCGAGGATCGCTCGCCGGGTTGATGCCCTACGGCGACGCGAACGCGATCGTCGTCGAGATGGCCGCCGAGGTGCTGCCGATCGTGAAGGACACGCCGGTACTCGCCGGCGTCTGTGGCACGGATCCCTTTCGCGTGATGCCCGTGTTCCTCCGGCAGCTGAAGGACATCGGCTTCGCAGGCGTCCAGAACTTCCCGACCGTCGGGTTGGTCGACGGGTCGTTCCGGCGGAACCTCGAGGAAACAGGGATGGGCTACGGCCTCGAGGTGGAGATGATCCGTGCGGCGCATGAGCTCGACCTGCTGACGACCCCGTACGTCTTCTCGCCCGAGGACGGTCGTGCGATGACTGAGGCAGGCGCGGACGTGCTCGTCGCGCATATGGGGTTGACGACCGGCGGTGCGATCGGGGCCGAGACGGGAAAGACCCTCGACGAGTGTGTCGAGCTCGTCCAGGAGATCCGCGATGCCGCGGTCGAGGTCAACCCCGACGTGATCGTCCTCTGCCACGGGGGACCGATCTCCGAACCCGAGGACGCCACGTACGTGCTCCAGCGAACCAAAGGGGTCGCGGGCTTCTTCGGCGCCTCGAGCATGGAGCGGCTCCCGACGGAAGTCGCGATCACCGAGACGGTCCGGCGGTTCAAGACCCTCCGACCCTCGCCCACTGCCTAGCGGCACCGGATGGCCTCGACGAGGGCTCCACATCTCTGTGCGTGCTCACCGGTACGCCCGTGACTGGATCTCGTAGAGCTCTCTGTAGGGACCGGGGGCTCCCGCGAGCTCGTCGTGCGTTCCCGTCTGCGCAACTTGCCCCGCTTCGAGCACGACAACGAGATCGGCCATCCGCACCGTCGAGAAGCGATGGGAGATCAGCACGGTGATCGCACCGATCTCCTGCCCGGATCGCTCGGACGCTTGTGCGTAACGCTCGAAGATCGCATGCTCGGTGTACGCATCGAGGCTCGCCGTCGGCTCGTCGAGGATCAGCAGGAGCGGCTCCTCTCGCATCATCGCCCGACCCAGCGCCAGCTTCTGCCACTGACCGATCGATAGCTCGACGCCGTCGCCGTACTCCTTGCCGATGAGCGTCCCCAGGCCATCGGGGAGATGCTCGACGACGTCACCGGCGCTCGCGTGCCCGAGCGCCGTGCGCACCGACGGCTCGTCCTCGATGCGCGGCAGGTCGCCGAGGCCCACGGACTCACGCGCCAGGTACTGGAACTGCACGAAGTCCTGGAAGCATGCCGATATCCGCTGCCGCCACGAGTCCAGGTCCAGGTCGCGAAGGTCCACGCCGTCGACGGTGATCCGCCCCTGCGTGGGCTCGTAGAATCCGGCGAGGAGCTTCGCCAGCGTCGTCTTCCCGGCTCCGTTCACCCCGACGACCGCCAGCGCGTTCCCGGCCGGGATCGTCAGGTCGACGTCTCGCAGCACTTCGACCTCGGTGCCCGGATAGCGGAACGAGACCCCCTCGAACCGAATCCCCTCGCGGAGCTTCTCTGGCACCGGGGACGCGGGGGGGCGGCGGGCCATGGCCCGGTCGGCGTAGTCCCGTAGCCACAGATAGTGGTCCACGGTGCGCATGGTCTCCACGAACTCACCGATCAACCCGTACGCACTTCCGAGCTCCTCTTGGATCTGTCCGGAGAGCGCGATGACGAGGAGCACGTCACCGATGGTGGCCTGTCCGTCGACCGCCAGGAAGGTCACAAACACGATGGCCCCTGCATAGCCGATGGCGTACCCGAGCCAACCGAGCGACGTGGCGAGGGTCGCACGAGCCTCGACGCGCCGCTCCCTGGTCAGGATCCCCAGCCTCAGTCCCCGGTGGCGCCCGGAGATCTCGTTCGCGAGCTGGAAGATACGCAGCTCCTTGCCCGGTCCCGGGGTCGTCCCGAGCGTGAACAGATGCTCGCTCAGGCGTTCGTCCTGGACCAACTCCTCCCTGGCCTGCTGCCGGGCGCGTTGCGCCCACCCCGCGGCGAGGAGACACGGCACGCCGAGGAGCGGCAAGAACGCGAGTGCCGGATCGACGCCGAACAGGACCACGACCACGATCGTCAAGCGGATCACGATGCTGACCGCCCACACGGTCGTGGTCGTCGCGTAGGCGAGCGGCAAGACGCTCTTGCGCACGAGGTCCACCCGGTCCGCCACATCCGGTCTTTCGTGCAGCTCGATGGTTGGAACGCGGCCACTGACCTCGAAAAGCTCGGTCAGAACCAGGCGGATGATGTGGACGTGGAGGCTCCAGCCAGCGTGGATGGAGTACTCGCCGGCAACCACGTTGACTGCCCAGAACATCGCCAGGGCGCCGGCGGCGACCGTGGCGGACGTGACATCCTCGGCGGCTGCGGCATCGACGAGGGACGCCAGCCACACGGCCACGAGCGGCCCGGCGATGCTGCTTACGATGGCGAATCCGAACGCCGCGGCGGACACGCGGGCGTCGGCCCGGAAGCCGATGCTGAGGAGCACCCGGAGTCTGCGCATCGCGCTCCTCATGGGGCATCGGCCTCTTTGGCTGCTCGGTACCGCCCGGCCTGCATCTGGAACATCTCGGCGTAGATCCCGCCGAGCGCGACGAGGTCGTCGTGCGCCCCATCCTCCCGGATCCGACCTTCGTCCAGAACCACGATCCGGCTTGCGGCGCGAACGGTGGAGAACCTATGCGAGATCAGGATCGTCGTGAGGCCCTCAGTGAGCTCCACGAAGCGATCGAAGAACCGAGCCTCCTCGCGCACGTCCAAGCTCGCGGTGGGTTCGTCGAGTACGAGGATCCGCGCGCCTGCCTCGATCGCGAGGTGACAGCGGGCGAGCGCCACCCGCTGCCACTCGCCCCCTGAAAGATCGGCACCTCGCGCGTACTGACGCGACAACACCGTGTCCCACCCGTGGGGGAGCGCCTCGATCACGGCCTCGGCACCGGATCTCGCGGCTGCGCGTGCTAGCGCGTCATCATCGTCGAGATAGGGAACGGCTCCGAAAGCGACGTTCTCGCGAGCGGGAAGCTCGTAGCGCACGAAGTCCTGGAAGATCACGGCGATCTGCTGGTGCAGGTGGCGCGGGTCGAGCGCCGACAGGTCCTTGTCGTCGATCGCGATGCGGCCAGCGGTGGGTTCGTACAGGCCAGCGAGTAGCTTGACGAGCGTGGTCTTCCCGGCTCCGTTCGGCCCGACGATCGCGATGGACTGGCCGGCCGGGATCGACAGGTCCAGGTCGCGCAGGACATCGCGATCGCTCCCCGGATAGTGGAACCCGGTCCCTTCGAACCGGATCACCTCCATCGCGACGCTGGGACCCGGACGCTCGGTTCCGGCGCTCATCGCTGCCTTCACCGCATGCGTCTCGATCGCTGCCAGCTGCGGCAGCTCGATCGTTCCGAACTCGAGGTCCCAGTCCCACTGGCCTCCGCTCGCGAGCGTCGCAAGGTCGAACGACGACCGAACGACGACCGCGAGCGCCCCGAGCCCGATGCTCCCAGCCGCCGCCGCGCGGGCAGCCAGGGCGAACAGCGCTGCGCAGGCGATCAACAGCAGCCCGTGGGCAACCCCGACGCGCAGGGTCAGCCGGTTGCGCGTGTGGTGGATCGGCCACACGGATTCATCCCAGTCCGCAACGAATCGGTCGCGAAGCCAACTGGTCAAACCGAAGATCCGCGTCTCCTTCGCGGTGGTCGGCCCGATCCCGAGCTTCTCGTCGTAGTCGGAGCGACGATGGATCTGCAGGTGGTGCGCGTCGATGATGGACCATAGGAACGCGATGGTGGCGCGACGGATCATCCGTCGACTCAAGAGGCACGCGGCGATCAGCAGGACGGCTGCCCACCAGGCGAACGCAACCCAGAGGAACACGGTGCCCCCGATCGCCCGTATGTAGACCTCGATGAGGCGCACGGTCCAGACGGCGGCACCACCGGGAGTCCCTCGGCGATATGCGCCCCCTTCTCGGATCAGCGTGAGGAGGTCCTGGAGGGCTGGATCCTCGAGATGCTCGACGCGGGCGGGGCGCATCAGGTCGTCGAGCGTGCGAGACAGGAGCGCCTCGTCGATCTGGCGTCGCACGATCCGACCGACGCCGAACTGTGCGGGGCCGATCGCCTGGAGCGCCGCGAAGGCACCGGCCGTGACGGCCAGGATCCAGACGAGCCGGTGTCCCGCCGCCGAGTCGAAACCGGCCCCGACGACCTCTGGGATCTCGGCCGTCAGCAAGCCGATCGACAGCGTGAGCA
>JBOGVO010000109.1:0-15459 GCA_050692855.1 Actinomycetota bacterium
GGACCCCGACGTCCTGCGCGAGCTCGCCGAGGGGAACGGCCTCCGTGGTCCGGTGCAGCGCCTGCGAGCCGCGATCGACAGCGTGGCCGCCGGCACGCCCGAGGATGCCTGAACGAGGACGATCGACGTCGTGCGGGCGACGTCGCGTCAGCCGCCGAACCTGGAGCCGCCCTGCCCGGCCTTCTTGCGAGCAGCGGCATCCGTGAGC
Organism: Actinomycetota bacterium; assembly: GCA_050692855.1. Lineage (GTDB taxonomy): Bacteria > Actinomycetota > UBA4738 > UBA4738 > HRBIN12 > JAOUEA01. The sequence goes on from JBOGVO010000109.1 coordinate 209, forward strand.
CGGGCCCGAAGGCTCCTCGCGGCCTGCACGCCCTCCCCCTCGGTCGTGGGTTTCCCCTCGGTCGTGGGTTCCCCGTCGGCCGCGGCTTCCCCGGCGTCGCGCTCGAACGCCTCCAGATCGGCTCGGGCACGCGCGGCGCGTCCCTCGTCAGGGGGGGATGCGTCATTCTCGTGCGCCGACGTGATCATCGCCTGTGACGACTCGACCTGCGTGTAGGCGTGGCGCAGGCGGGCGGACATCCGCTCGAGCTCACCCTGGAGTCGCGCGACCTCCTGGCGGAGCTCCTCGGTCGACCCGTCGACTCCGGAGGCCTCCGCAGTCGTCGCAGGATCCACGGGGGTCGATCCGGTCGCGCGGCGGACGGCATCGACCGCCTGCGCCCGAGCTCGCTCGACCGCGGCGCGCGTCTCTTCCTTCGCTGCGGCGATCTCCCCCCCGGCGCGTTCCTCCGCCTCGTCGGCTCTGCGGAGGGCGTCGGCGGCTTCGGACCTGGAGGCCTGCGCCGACGCCGTCGCCTCGGCAACCCGGACCTCCAGATCATGGGCGGCACGCTCCGCGTCCGCGGTCCTGGCGTCGGTGGCCTCCGCCATCGAGGTCGCCGCACGCTCTGCTGCTTCCGCTCGCTCGTTGGCCGAGGCCTCGGCGAGCCTGGCCTCTTGCACTCGGTCGGCAGCTTCCCGAGCCCGAACGGACGCTTGACGCGCGGTCTCCGCCTCCTCGGCCACCCGGCGTTCCGTGGCGTCGGCTCGCGCGTCCGCCACGTCGGCGCGCGCGGTCGCCGCGTCGGCTTGGGCACGCGCCCTGCCGATCTCGGCCGCCGCTTCCTCGAGAGAAGCGGCAGCGGTGCGAGCCTTGTCCTCAGCGGCGCGAACGCGACCCTCGCTCTCGGCGAGGGATGCTTCGAGCTCCGCCACGTGGGTCCGCACCTCCGCACGAGCGGCCTCGATGTGCTCGCGTGACTCGGCCCGGGCGAGCTCGACCACCTCGCGCGCGTTCGCGGTCGCAGCCTCGAGCTCTCGGCGGTGCTCGGCCCTCGCTTCTTCAGACCGGCGCTCCGCAGCGTGCCTAGCACGCTCCTCGGCCTGCGCGATCGCGCCCTCGATCTCGGCCCTCACGGCTGCGATCTCCTCGTCGGCTGCGGCCCGGGCCGCAGCGAGCTCGGATCGCAGCTGGTCGATGCCGCGGGCGCGCACCTCGAGTTCGGCGTCCGACACGGCGAGCCGGTGCTCCCCCGCGGCCACGGCGGCCTCGGCCTCGTTCCGGACCGCGGCCATGGCCTCCTCGGCCTCGGCGCTCGCTGCCGCGATCGATGCCTCCAGGCGTTCCTTCTCCTCGACCACTGCGGCCAGCGACTCTGCATGCTCCGATCGCTCGCGCTCGGCGGACCGGACCGCCTGGCGCACCGACTCCAGCTCGGCGGTGAGCTCCTCGAGGCGAGCATCCGCCTCCTGTGCTCGGGCATGGGCTTCCTCGGCCCGGCCCTGTGCCTCCCTGGCGCGGGCGTCCGCTTCCCTGGCGGAGGTGTCTGCCTGATCGACGCGTGAACCCACCTCGGAGGCACGAGCCTCCGACGCGGCCAGCCGCCCCTCAAGATCGTCGCCGCGCCGGCGGTGCCGCTCCGCCTCCTGGGACGCGGCGGCCACGATGCGTTCGAGCTCTCCGATCGAGCCTCGCTCGGTCAACAGCTCGCCTTCGAGCTGCGCCACGAGCTGCTCCGCGTTCGAGACCTTGGCCGCCGCGCCCTCGAGGCGGGCGTGCAGCTCGATCGTTCGGGCCTCCGAAGCGGCGGCGGCTGCCTCGGCTTCGGTGGCACGGGCCTCGACCTCGGCGAGAGCCGCCCGCGCCTGCTCGACGCGGGACTCCGCCTGCGCTGCCTTGTCTTGCGCCTGCTCCGCGCGGGACTCAGCGTCGGCCACGAGCGCACGGGCGTCGGCCAACTCGTGCTCGGCCGTATCGGCACGCTCCTCTGCTAGGGACACGAGGCCAGAGCCCCTGGAGATGACATCGCCCGCCTCCGTCAAGCGTTCCTCTGCCTCTGCCAGGCCTGTCTCCGCCTCCGACAGCCGTTCCGTCACGCCTGCGAGCCGCGCCGTGGCGTCGTTCGTTCGGGCGTCCGCCACCTCCGCGTTCCGCTCCGCCTCTTCGGCCCGACGTGCCGCTTCCTCATGCCGACGTTCGGCCTCTTCGGCCCGACGCTGGGCCTCCTCACGCCGGCGAGATGCTTCCTCGGCGAGTCGCTCCGCCTCTTGGAGGCGCTCGTTCACATCGGCCATTCCGGCGCGTACAGTGCCGAGCTCATCTTCGAGGACCGACGCGCGCGCAGCCGCGGCCCGCGCCTCATCGAGCGAGGCCGACAGCTCCTCCGCCAGGGAGGTGGCCTCCGCCACCTGGGCGGCGGCCTCCACGGCTCGGCCCTCCGCATCGGCGACCCTCCCGGCCGCCTCGGCCACTCGCATCTCGGCTTCGGCGGATCGCCGCTCGGCCTCCGCGGTGCGGGCTCGAGCCTCGAGCACGTCGCTGTCCGCCCCGGAGGTCGAGGGCGAAGCGGCCTGGGCCTCGGCCACCGCCTCCGCGAGCAGGCGCTCGGTCTCCGCGGTCTTGGCCTCCGCCTCCGCCAGACGTCGCTGGGAGTCGGTCGCTCGCTTCTCCGCGTCCGCGAGCAGGAGCCGCGTGTGCGACGTCTGCTCCGACCTCGACGCGATCTCGCGCTCGAGCTCCTCGATCCGCGTCGCGGAGGCAGGGTCGAGCCCGGCCACCCGGATGGCATCGGCGCGAACCGAGCTGAGCTCCTCGCGCAGCCCATCGAGCTCGCGCGACGCCTCGGTCAGTCGGCGCTCGGTCTCGGGGTCGGCCACGGTCTCGGGTGGCCTCGATCGCAGCCGTTCCAGCTCGACGTTCGCGATCTCCAACCCGGTCTCGGCGCGTGAAGCCCTCGAATCCGCATCGCGCTCCCGCTCCGATGCCGCCCGGGCCTGCTCCTCGCTCTCCTTCGCCCGCTCTTCGGCGGCCCGCGCCCGTTCCTCCACCCTGATCGCCGGCTCGCCCTGCCCGGCTCGGCGTCTCACGTTCGCCGCCGCTCGACCCGGCGTGAGGAATCCTCCGGTGCGCGACCCTTCGCCCGGCAGGGAGGCCACGACCACCAGCCCGAGTGCGAGCGCCGCGCCCGCCAGGCCGATCGTCTCGAGCAGGGACCAGGGTGACGACGCGCTGAGGTCGATCCTCTCGTAGCCCTGATCGACCTGGACGGCGCCGAGCGCTCGGTCTTGATCCAAGCGCAAGGGCACGAACGAGGAGAACACCTCGCCGTCATTCGTGCGGATCGAGGCGATCCTCCCCGATCCCTTCGTGGCGGTGTAGACCGCCTCCAGATCGGTGCTCACGGCGTCCGGCTCGTCGGCCGCGTCGGTAGAGAACAGCAGATCTCCCTCCGGCGACCAGATGCGGATGCGGAAGGCCGTTCCGTCGGCCAGCGCGCCGCGCTGGAGCCGATCGAGGAGCTCCACGGCGACATCCTCGTCGATCACGCCGTCGACGTCCTCGGACACGAGCACCGATCCGACCCCGGCGTTCGCCAGGCCCTTCGCGACGAGCTGCGCGTCGCTCTCCGCCTGAGCGCGGGCGCGCGACGCCAGCACGACCGCTCCGGCGACGACGACCGCGCACACGAGGAAGAGGGTGACGAAGCTACGCCGCCCTCTTCGGATCGCGTTGATCCCGCGCCCACCCATCACCCTCGAAGAACCTCGCCCCCATGTCATCGCCAGAACCGGTCCTACTCCATCGGCCCGCGGAGACGCTCACCTGAGGATCGCGTGCGCATCTGCTGTGGGCCGGGTTCGTTGCGGCCGCGTCCCGCCGCACCTAGGCTCGCCGCGACGATGGCTTCCTCGAGACCGGCGCCCGCAGCTCGTGTCGCCCTCCTCGTCGCAGCGGCGGCCCTGGCCGTCGTCCTTGCCTCCTGCGACGACCCCGTGGCGGGGGGGTCCCCGGTCTGTCGCCGTGGATCCTCGCGGGTCACCGTGTTCCAAGGCCCCGACGGAGAGTGCATCGCGCGCGAGCGACTCGTCGGCTATCGGTGTGACGGCGCCGCTCCACTCGTCGTCTTCGATGCCGGGAGCGCTTCGGAGCGTCGCTTCCTGGGCGGTGCCTTCGCGGTGCCGGTGCCGTCGCTCCCCGACGCCTCGGAGGTGATCGGGGTCGGCGACGGCGCCGAGCTCGTGGCGGTTCGCGACGAGCCTCGGCGCCTCTACACGGTGCGAGGCTCATCGATCGACCGATGGCTCTCGCTCCCCGACGCCGCGACGCTCGGAAGCGGACCCAGGGCGTTCATGCTCGGCGATTCGATCCTCGACGGCGGCATGACGGACATGAGCCTCGCGTTGCCCGGGTGGACGATCGAGATCGACGCGTCGAACGGGCGCAGCTCCGGCGAGGGCGCCTCGATCGCCGAGAGTCGCGTGGCCGACGACGACGTCGTCGTGGTCGAGCTGGGCACCAACGATCGCGATCCCGACGCGTTCCGAGGGAACGCCCGGCGCATCTTGGCGGCGTTCAGCGACGCGTCCGTCATCTTCTGGCAGACCGTCGAGGGGCCGCCGGAGGTGGTCGAAGCCGACGTGATCAACACCGAGATCGTCGCGATCGCGGGGCGCCGCCCGAACGTCGCGATCGCAGACTGGGCATCGGAGGTGTCCGACGAGTTCCTGTTCGACGGCGTGCACCCAGATCCCCAACATCAGGGCGCGATGGCAGGTCTCGTGGCGCCCTTGATCCGGACGTGGTGGCGGTCGGCCACCACGGCCCCTGGATGCGCCTGAGCCGCGGTCAGGACCCCACGGAGCCACCATGGGCTACCGTTCGGTCATGAACGAGCGATCGAGCGAAGCCCTGGGCTCGAGCGAGGGCATCGGCTCGAGCGCGATCGAGCGTCATCTCGAGTTGGCACGCGCCTCCCTCGAGCGTGTCGCCGCCCGGCGAGCCTTCGAGGAGCAGCAGGCCGGCGCCCTGCTCGTGGACACCCGAACCTTCGAGCAGCGGCGCGTGCAAGGAGACGTGCCCGGGGCTCTGCGGATCGACCGCACCGTCCTCGAGTGGCGACTCGACCCGACCGGTCCGTGGCACATCGAGGAGATGGCCGACGCCGGAACCCGCGTGATCGTGATGTGTCGGCAGGGGTTCAGCTCGAGCTTGGCCGCCGCCTCGCTGCAACGCCTGGGGCTCTCTCGCGCCACCGACGTGATCGGCGGGTTCGAGGCGTGGAGAGACGCAGGACTCCCGGTCGAGCCGTTCACCGACCCCGGGTCCGGCGACGCGGGCTGAGCGAGCGATCATGTGGCGCTGATGTGAAGACGGGCTCGCCAACGTGGCATCGTCCGGCGGCCGCGGTAGAACTGCACGCATGCAACGTGACGACCTTCTCCATGCCATCGCGTCAGCAACGAGCCCGCACCAGACATCCTCGGCGATGTCCGAGGCCCGCTCGTGGCTGGCCGAGCATCCCGACGACGAGGCCGTGCGCGAGGCGGTGCAACACCTCGCTCGCATGGAGCGCGAACGCTGGGGCCTGAGCTCCGCACGCGGCCGCTGAGCCGCCTCCGCGGACTCCCTCGGGTCGATCCCTGGGGCTCCTGATTCGTCCAGAGTTCGCCCAAACTTCGGCCCGCCCGAGGGCCTCGCAACGACTACCGCTTCAGCTCGACCGTGACGAAACGGAGCGTCGACGAACCCACATTCTCGAGATCGTGGACGAGGGAGTCCTGCGGCGAGTGCACGAGGTACCTCGTCTCACCCGGTCGGTAATCGCGAACGACATAGGTGCCGTCGTCGAACCGCTGCAGGCCGCGGCCCGGCTCCACGACGGTCCAGAAGTATGTGCGGTCGTGCACGTGGAAAGGGCCTCGTTCGCCCGGCTCCAGCCTGACCTCGAAGACTCGAACATGGTCGTTCTCGAACCGCAGCGAGGTGCCGAGGTCGTGATTGTGGGACGCGGCCGCGAGCTCGTCCGCGTAGTCATCGGTGTCGAACGATCCTCGCTCCAGGTCCGCGATCGGCTGGTCCGCCACGTTCCCCGTCATCGCCAACCCTCCGATGCTTCGAGGAGGAGATCGTACAGAAGCTTCGAAGACGCCGGGTTCCTACCGAGGCGCAGCGGCGAGCTCGCCGCGTCTTGCTGCCCGCCCACGATATTCGATATCGTGCGTTCTGCAATCCTGAGGGAGGGAGCCGGATCGTGATCCGACATGTGGCGATGTTCAAGTGGAAGGACGGGATCAGCGACGAGCAGAAGGCGGCGGCGCGCGACGCGCTCGCCGCATTGAAGCAGCAGGTCCCGGAGGTGATCGAGTACACGGTCGGCTTCAACGTTCGCCCCAACCCCAACAACTGGGACATGGTGCTGGTCGGCGACTTCGAGGACGTCGCGGCCCTCGAGCGATACTTCGCGAACCCGGTGATGAACGCCGCCTCGGACCTCGTGGCCTCCGTGACCCAGAAGGAGATCACCGCGCGGGTGCAGTTCGAGCTCTGATGTCGGTCATCGACATCCACAACCACGTCACGCCGCGGCGATTCGTGGAAGCGATCGAACGCGACGGCGAGTGGTACACGCTCGGGCCCGACGTGGGGGAGCTGCACATCCCGAAGTTCTCGATCGAGCCCGAAGCCCGCATCGCGGAGATGGACGAGATGGGCGTCGACGTCCACGTCCTCACCAGCAACACGGGGTTCTTCAAGTACGACCTCGACGCGGCGCTGACCCGCGAGATCGCCCGGGAGTGCAACGAGGAGCTCGCCGAGATGATGCGAGCCCATCCCGACCGGTTCATGGGGCTCGCATCGATCCCGCTGCAGGACGTCCCGATGGCGATCGACGTGATGGAACATGCGATGAACGAGATGGGGTTCAGGGGCATCACGATCGGTGACCACGTGAACGGGATCACGTTCGACGATCCGCGCTTCTACCCGTTCTGGAAGGCCGTGGAAGAGATCGGCGCCGTCGTCTTCTTCCACCAGTGCAGTTCCACCGTGGTGGAGGCCCGAACGGACCGCTTCGGCCTCCCGAACGTCATCGGGAACCTGGTGGAACGAGCGATCACGTTCGGCTCGCTCGTGTACGGGGGGATCATGGATCGCTACCCCGATCTGAAGATCTGCTTGGGACACGCCGGCGGATACACGGCGTTCGGTGTCGCGCGCATGGACAAGGGGTGGCAGGCGGGCGCGATGGAGAACATGCCCGAGTTCGACGACGCGCGGACCTTCTTGGAGCGCGCCCCGAGCGAGTACGTGAGCCGGTTCTGGTACGACTCCTGCACGTACACGGAGTCGACCCTCAGGTACCTGCTCGATGTCGTCGGGAGCGATCGCGTCGTGCTCGGCACGGACTATCCGGCACCGATGATGGAGCCCGATCCGGTCCGATGGATTAACGCGATGCAGGGACTCTCGGCCGAGGAGAAGGACGCGATCCTGTCCTCGAACCCCGCTCGACTGTTGGGCAGTGATCGATCGCGCCTCGAGGAGTAGGGCTCCCGTCACGAGTGAAGGAGGCGTTCCGATGGACGTGCGCTTCACCGAGCAGGAGGGGTCGATCGGTCCGCCGGACGGCCGTGTCTATCCGCGCTTCATGGGCCCGTCGACGTTCGCCCGGCTGCCCCGGCCGGACCAGGTGCCGCGGTGGGACGTCGCCGTCGCAGGCATCCCGTTCGACATCGGCACCAGCTATCGTCCGGGCGCGCGGTTCGGGCCGATCGGCATCAGGCTGGCCTCGCGGACGCTCCGGAACTGGCATCCGGCGCTCGAGGTCGCGCCGTTCGGATCGCAGCAGGTGGTCGACGCAGGTGACGTCGCCTGCAGCACCTTCGTGATCGACGACGCGATCGAGGCGATCGAGCGTGCCGCCACGGAGCTCACCGCGGACGGTGGCCGCTTGCTCAGCCTCGGCGGGGACCACACGATCGCCTTCCCGCTGCTGCGCCGGATGCATGCCGTGCACGGCGCCGTGGCGCTCGTGCACTTCGATGCGCACGTCGACACCTACGACACGTACATGGGCGCGCCGCTCACGCACGGGACCCCGTTCCGGCGAGCGGCGGAGGAGGGCCTGTTCGCTCGGGACCGCTCCATGCACGTGGGCATCCGGGGTTCGAAGTACGGCCCGGAGGACCTCCGGGAGGACGCCGCCTTCGGGTTCGAGGTGTTGGGCACGTGGGACATCGATCGCATCGGCGCCGACGGCTACATCGAGCGGATCCGTGAGCGCGTCGGCGACGCACCCATGTACCTGTCGATCGACATCGATGTGCTCGACCCCGCGTTCGCCCCGGCGACCGGCACACCGGAGGCCGGTGGGTTCACGAGCCGCGAGCTCCTCGCGATCCTTCGCGGGTTGCGAGGATCGGAGCTGGTCGGCGCCGACGTCGTCGAGGTCGCGCCGGCGTACGACCATGCCGAGATCACGTCGATCGCGGCCGCGAACATCGCGTACGAGCTGCTCTCGTTGATGGCGCTGCCGGCCGGCTGACCTCAGCTGCCCTCAGCCGGCCTGGTCCGTCACGCGAGTCGCCTCCGCGAGCTCGGCGATGCGCGGATCAAGCTCCCTCCGCTTGCGTTCCATCTCCTCGAACACCTCGAGGATCTCCGCCTGCGTCGTCGCGACCGCTGGGTCGGTCTGCATCCGTGGGTAGGGCAGGTCGATCTTGAGGTCGGCGAAGTTCTTGCCGCCGTAGGCCACGATGATGATGCGGCTCGACAACTGCACGGCCTCCATGACGTCGTGGGTCACGAACAGCACCGTCTTCTTCGTCTGCTCCCAGATCGCCTGGAGCTCGTCCCGCAGCGATCGAGCCGTGATCGCGTCGAGATGGCTGAACGGCTCGTCCATCAGCAGCAGGTCCGGCTCGACGGAGAACGCCCGAGCGATGCCGACGCGCTGCTGCATGCCGCCCGACAGGTGCGCGGGGTACATGTGCTCGAAGCCCTTCAGGCCGACCATGTCGATGTACCGCTCGATGTGCGCCCGCGTCTCGTCGGACTTCTGTCGATGCACGTAGAGGAGATTGCTCATCACGGTGCGCCACGGCAACAGCCGCGGGTCCTGGAACACGTAGCCGAGTCGAGCGGAGGCACCGCCGTCGGCGGTGACGGTGACCTTCCCCGACGACGGCTCCTCGATGCCCGACACGATGTTGAGGAACGTGCTCTTGCCGCACCCCGACGGACCGACCATCGAGACGAACGTCTGGCCGCTCATCTCGAAGTCGAGACCGTCCAGCGCTCGCACGGTCGGCTGGTTCTTCGTCGGAGGCGGGAACTCCTTCACGACCTTCGACGCCTTCAGGATCGCCACGCCGTCCGCCTTCCTCGCCCTTCGACCCTCGGCCCGTTCATGCGCCGCTCCCGCCCGCTCCGAACGAGGAGATCTGGCTCCGCCACCGGTGAGCCCGACGGTCGATCCGCTCGATGACGCCCCGATCCACGATGATCACGACGACGAGCACGACCACACCCCAGGCCATCAGCCCGTTGTAGTCCGCCGCCGACTGGTACCAGTCCCGGGCTCGGAACCCCGCGCCCTCGTCGCTGCCGAACCATTCGACGAGCACGACGCATCCCCACGCCGCGATGATCGAGAGACGCACGCCGGCGATCAGCGCCCCGGCCATCGAGGGCAACACCAGATGCTTCGCCCGCGACGTGCTCGGCACGTCGTACGAGTCGGACATGTCGCGCAGGTCCCGCGGGATCGCGAGCGCCCCTTGCAGCACGTGCACGACGAGGCCGGGCACGGCCGACACCACGGCGCAGAAGACCGGAGCCTTGAACCCGAAGCCGTACCACATCACGGCGAGCAGCGCCCACATGTACGCCGGCAACGCGATGCCCACCGTCACGATGTCGGTGAAGTAGGCCTGCACGCGCCACCATCGCCCCATCGCGTACCCGAGGGGAACGCCGATCGCGATGATGATGACGAGCGCCGCCGCGGTGCGATACAGGCTGATCCACAGGTTCTGCACGAGCTCGTTGTTCAGGACGCTCCAGTCGCCCGCCCCGAACGGGGTCTGGAACTCGCGCACGAGGATGTCGACCGTCAGCAGCGGCGTCGGGAACCGGGCGCTCAGCTCGCCGGCGACCTGCCACAGGACCAGCAGCAGCAACCGTGAGGTCCAGCGCGCCACGCGATCGCGCCGGAGGAACGCGAGCAGGCGCTCGCCCCAGCGCTGCGACGTCGGCACGCTCACGGCTTGCGCCACGTTCCCCTTCCAGTCCTCAGTATCGAAGGATGTCCTCGCCCCGCTTCAAGCGGTAGCGGAACACCCAGCGCTCCAGCCGCATCAGCACGACCCGCTCGACCAGCACCACGAAGATCACGAAGAACATCATCCAGGCGAGCATGTCGGTCACCGAGAACCCCTGGAACGCTTTGCGGATCTGCACGCCGACGCCGGTGGTGCCTCCGAACGTCTCGGCGAGCGCTGCGAGCTTCCACGAGGCGGCGAACGAGGCCCGGGCCGCGGCGAACAGGAACGGGGCGAACGACGGCACTACGATCTGTCGCAGCGCGGACGACGTGGGTAGGCGGTACGCGCGACTCATCGAGAGCAGGTTCCGGTCGACACCCTCGACTCCTGCCGCGACGTTGAGCGAGATCACCGGCAGCACGAGGAGTCCCACGACGAACGCCGGACCCGTGTCCCCGAGGCCGAAGAGCAGCAGCGCGAGGATCGCGTAGACGATCAGGGGAACGTTCGCAGCCAGGTACACGAGGTCGAAGAAGAAGTTCTTCGCGTACCGATATCGACCCATCAGGATGCCGATCGGCACCCCCACGATCAGCGCACCGGCGAACCCGAGCAAGGTCTTGCGGAACGTCTCCCAGAAGTTGACGAACACGAAGCCTGCGGGGATGCCCTCGAGCTCGTTGCCGAACGTGTAGTCCCCCATCTGCTGCACCACCTGCGCGGGGCTCGGCAGGAGGTCGAACTCCGAAGGGCTGTACCCGGACGCGAGCTGCCACACGAGCAGGAGCGACAGGGCGCCGGCCAACGAGTACGCGGTGGCCTTCCACCGCGTGCTCGCCGGCCGCTTCGCCGTGGCGAGCGGGATGGCGCTGACGCTCTCCTGTTCGATCTCGGTGACGGGAGGTGTCGCCATCACGCTCCTGTGGTCGTTGGGCCTGCCCGCACGACCCGGCTCACGCCGGCAAGCTGCACGTCTCCTCGCCGGTCGCCGGATCGATACAGACGTGGATGGGTGCCGGCTGTCCCTCGGGGACGAGACCTGCATCGGCCAGCAGGTCGGTGACCTGCATCTCACCCTCGATCCATTCCTGGTCCAGGTACACCGTGTCGGTGAACTCGTTGAACTGCGTCTCGTACCAGTCCTTCAGGAACGCGAGCTCCTCGGGGTTCTTGTAGCCGAAGTCGTCGGGATAGGCGTCGAGGATCGCGTCGCGGTTCGTCTCCCACTCCTGGAGTCCGCGATCCCAGACCTCGAGGAAGAACGCGACCTCCTCGGGGTGCTCGTCGTACCAGCTCTTGAGCACGACGAAATTGTTGCTGTTCATGCCCTCGTGCCCGGGCACGTACTCCTCCCCGTAGAGCTGGGATGCCGACTTGTTGTCGTAGAGCCCGACGACGCTCCCGTCCATGAGGGCTCCCGCCGCGTTGTAGATCGACGTGACCCCCGCGCACAGCTCGCCGGTCTGCACGAGATCGACTGCGGTATTGAAGTCCGTGATCGCCATCTGCAGATCGTCGGGGCTTTCGCCGAGCGTGCGACCGTGCAGGTCCTGAGCCAGGGCCTGCCACACGATCGTCGACCCGCTGAACGACTCGACGCCGACCTTGCAGCCGGGCTCGAGGTCGTCGAGCGTCTCATAGCCCGAGTCGGCCGCGACGACGATGATGTCCTTGGCCTTGTTGTACTTGCCGATCGTCACGGTCTCGACGCCTGCCTCCGCCTCGAGCACCGGGGTCTCATAGCTCCCGGTCGACACGATATCGGCATGACCGCCGGCGAAGAACGCGAACTCGTCCTCGGACTCGTTCCGCTGGATCGTGATGCCGGACTCCTGCTCCATCTCGGCCAGGATGCCCTCGTCCTCGAGCCAGTTCCAGACGGGGTCCGGCGAGAACACGAATCGCATGCTGCCGCCGCCACCGCCGCCGTCGTCACCTCCGCCGCCGCCGTCGTCACCCCCACACGCGACGAGAGCGAAGAGCGCGAACGTGGCCACCACCACCATGAGCCGACGCACCATGCTGGCATCCCCCTCCTCGGCGTCGGGACGCGACGCCGTTTCCAGCACTGTATATCTTGCATGACCAAGCCTGTCTAGGCAGCGAGTCGCATCCCCCTGCCGTCGCGGGCGAGGCGGTCGTCCGTCTCCCGTCCGGCCGACTCAGCCGAGGCGATCCGGTTGCGCCGCGGCTGCTTCGCCGTATACCTCGGGATTGACGACGCCGGGGGCGCGCTCGCCGCGGATCATCGCCGAGAGGTTCTCGACGACCGCCAGGCTCATCGCCTCACGCGCCTCGACCGTGGCGCTGCCGATGTGCGGCGTCAAGATCACGTTCGAGAGCTCGAAGAGCTCGGGGCTCGGTGATGGCTCGCCCACCGGAGGCTCCTGCCAGTAGACGTCGAGGCCCGCGCCCGCGATCTTCCCGTCGCGGAGGGCGTCGATCAAGGCGGGCTCGTCCACGATCCGGCCGCGGGCGGTGTTGACGAAGAACGCGTTGGGCTTCAGCAGCTCGAACTCGCGCGCCCCGAACATCTTGTGGGTCGTGGCGTTGTACGTGGCCATCACGACGACGAAGTCGGCGCGCGCAAGCAGATCGTCGCGCTCGGCGACCCAGGTGACCCCGAGCTCGAGTTCCCGGTCCTCCCCCAGCCGGGATCGCTTGGTGTAGATGACCTCCATCTCGAAGGCCCGCAGGCGCCTCGCGACCTCGGTGCCGATCTCGCCGAGGCCGACCATGCCCACGACCTTGCCCGAGAGCTCCGTGGTGAGGAACGTCATGGACTGCTCCTGGTGGAACCGTCCGCTGCGCACGAAGCGATCCGCCTCCACGAGCCGCCAGGCCAGGCCGAGCACGAGCGCGCACGTGAGGTCGCACGTCGTCTTCGTGATCACGTGGGGCACCACGGTGACCGGAAGGCCGCGCCGGGTGGCCGCCTCCACGTCGACGACGTTGGGGAATAACGCCATCGTGGCGATGCCCTTCAGGTTCGGGGCCGCCTCCATGACCTCGTCGTCGATCGGCGTGTCACCGAGCATCCAGATGTAGTCGCAGTCCCGGACGCCGTCGAGCAGATCGCTCCTGCCGATCATGCGCTCGGATTCGAAGACCTCCACCTCGGCGATCTCCTCGAGCGCGGACCGCCCCGCCTGCATCACGGGCTGGACCACGAACACCTTCGGCTTGCCCACCCCTCCTCCTTCGCTCACCCGACGTCCGGCGCCGGGATGTTCGACGCCCGGTCTCGGCCGAACACGCTCGCCGCGGTGCCGCGCAGCAGGCCCTCGCGCTCGTCGTCGGACAGCGCCGCCATCGTCTCCAGCCGCCCGACGGGATCGTCGAACGTCATCGGAGCGGGCCAGTCGGTGCCGAAGACGACTCGATCGGCCCCGACGACATCGATCAGGAAGCGCAGGTTCCGCTCCGTGTACACGACGGTGTCGTAGAGGAAGCGGCGCACGTACGTGCTCGGGCGATCCAGCGAGCGACCACGTTCGTCCGGCCAGACGTCCCACCCCTTGTCGAGGCGATCCAGCGCGTACGGCACGTACCCACCGCCGTGAGCCAGGCAGATCGTGAGCCCCGGGTGCCGGTCGAGCACCCCGCCGTAGACGAACGAGGCGAACGTGATCGTGCGATCCACCAGGTTCCCGATCGAGTTCAACAGGAAGTATCTCTCGGTGCGATAGGTGACCGTCGTGGGCTGGTACTGGTGGATCAGCAGGAACACCCCGAGCCCTTCGGCCGCTTCCCACACGGGCTCGAACATATCGTCGTCGTAGGTCGCACCCCTGACGTGGTCGTCGAGCATGAACCCCGCCAGCCCGAGCTCCCGCATGCCTCGGGTTATCGCGTCGACCGCCCTGGCCGGATCCTGCATGGGAAGCGTGCCGAGCCCCATGAAGCGACGCGGGTGGTCGCGAATCATGCCGGCGATCTCCTCGTTCGCCTCGTGCGCGATGCGCTCGGTGACCTCGGCATCCTGCTCGTACTGATAGAAGACGTCGGTCGGCGAGACCAGTTGCACGTCGATCCGCAAGCGGTCCATCTCCTGGAGCCGGCGGTCGACGTCCCAGAGGTTCTTAGGGTTGTTCAGCTCACCGTGCTCGATCGTCATACCGTGCCAGTCGGTGCCCTCGTGGAGCACCGCCCGGCGGAACCGCTCGAGCGTGCAATGACAATGGACGTCGACGATCGGGGCACGCGTCATCGCTGCTGCCTCCATGCGGCGCTGGAGCCGCGCTCGCTCTCAGTGACCGTGCATCGTGTGGGTCATGCGCGCGGTCCACTCGTACTTCGTCGAACCCGCGACGTCGGCCATCGCCGTTCGGTACGCCTCACCGGTGACGAACGCCTCGGCCGCCGCTCGATCGGCGAGCTGCACGTCGAGGATCCAGTCGTAGTCGGTCCTCAGGCTGCCGGCCCCGCTGCCGATCGTCAGGCGCTCGACCCCCGCTTCGTCGGCCAGCGCGCGCACGCGATCGCGGGCCGCGGCCTTGCCGTCGTCGCCGACGTCGTCCCTCCACACGAACATCGCGGCGTGTCGCTCGTGGCCGGGCGCGATCAGCGGCTCACCCTCGTACCACCAGTCGATCCGCGCCGTCATCTCGCCCTGGCACACGGCGGCGTTGTACACGGCGATCTCGTGGTGCACATCGTCCTTGTTGTAGACCTCGAGGGCGTGCTCGTCCTCGAAGTCGAGGTGCAACGCGACGTCGTAGTTGCACGGCGGCCCCTCGGCGGCGGCGCGCCAGCGGGGGGTGCGCTCCCACGGCTTCGTCTCGGACAGATGGAGCGACCCACCGAACAGGTCCTGACCGAAGTCGATCGCCGTGGGGCCGGCCGCGGTGAAGCGCATGAAGGCGGACCCCTTCTGCATCCACCGCATCTCCTCCTCGCCGTTCCCCTCCTTCAGCATGAAGAACGCGCTGTGTCGAAGCATCGGTCCCTCCTCGTTCGGATCGTGTCGCCGCGGGTCTCTGCGTCCGTCGGTTCCCGGCCGGGAAC
>JBOGVO010000110.1:0-9210 GCA_050692855.1 Actinomycetota bacterium
CGTCGGCCCGCTCGCGGGGCACCGGGCCGGCGATCGGCTCGCCGCCGGCCGCCGCGGAGACGAGGGCGCCTCGGTCGAGCCGGACGCGTGCACCGTCGTCGAGCGCGAGCTCGAGAACGCCGGCGTCGATCAGCCAGGCGTCGACCCTCGATCGCCACAGGCTCTCGGCGAGTGCTCCCAGCCGGTCTCGGACCGACGCGGCCTCTTCGTACCGCTCCGCGTCGGCGAGGCGAGCCATGCGGCGTTCGAGCGCTTCGAGGAGCTCGCCCGGGCTGGTGCTCAGGGAGGAGGCGAGCCACCGGACGAGCTCTCCGTAGCGCTCGGGATCGGTGCGGCCGTCGCACGGCGCGACGCATCGCCCCATGTCGGCGAGCGCGCAGGGCGCGAACCTGGTCGTGGTGCCCATCGAGGTGGTGCAGCGTCGGATCGGCACGGTTTCCTCGAGCGCCTCCTTGGCGAGGCGAGCTCGCGCCGAGGTTCCGAACGGACCGAGGTAGAGCCGGCCGTCGCCGGGCTTCGGCGCGCGCACGACCTTCAGGCGAGGCCACGGGTCGGTGCGGCCGAGGGCGACGTATGCGCCCCGTCGCCAGGTCTTGCCGCGCCGGTTGTACTTCGGCTCGTGGCGCCGGATCAGACGGGCCTCGACGACGAGGGCCTCCAGCTCGCCGTCGCACCGGATGCCCTCGACGGATCGGACCTCGTCGAGCAGGTTCACGATCTTCTTGCGCTCGTCGCCGTAGAAGTACGACTTCACCCGGGCGCGGAGGTCGTTGGCCTTGCCCACATACAGCACCCGCCCGTCGCGCCCCCGGAAGAGGTAGACACCCGGCGCGTGCGGGAGGTCGTCGGCGAGCCGGATCTTGCCGAAGTTCGGGCGCCCGCGGGCCTTCACGGCCTCCTCGAGGTCGCCCATCGTGAGGATGCCCAGGCGGCCGCCGAGGTCGAGCAGGCCGTGCAACACCTCGGCGCACGCTTCCGCATCGTCGAGCGCGCGATGCGTGGGTCTCGCTCTCGTGCGGAAGTAGCTCGAGAGCGTGGCGAGCCTCACGTTGGGCACGTCGGGCCAGACCACGCGACGGGCGAGCCGGGCGGTGCACACCGGCGGACCCGGCAGCGGCGAGTAGTCGAGCAGTCCGCAGCTCGCGTTCAGGAACCCGAAGTCGAACCCCGCGTTGTGCGCCACGAAGACCGAACCGCCGAAGAACTCCAGGAAGCTCGGCAGCACGTGCTCGATCGGAGGCTCGCCGGAGACGAGGCGGTCGTCGATGCCGGTGAGGTGAGCGACGTACGGCGGTATGGGCCTCCGTGGATCCACGAGCGAGCGGAACGAGCCGAGCCGCTCGCCTCCGCGGTACTTCACGGCGCCGATCTCGGTGATCGCGTCGTCGATCGGGGAGCCACCGGTGGTCTCGAGGTCGACCACGCAGAACGTGACCTCGGACAGCGGCACGCCGAGCTCCAGGGTGGTCTGGATCGGTTCGGCCGGCATGGGCGTCGCCTCCGTCGGAAGGGGCCGCACGGGAGCTGGAGGGTACCGAACAGGTGTTCGATGGTCAAGCGAGCGCCATGGGGAACGAGTCACGCGCTGATGGTGACCGTCGGCACCGACATGCCTTGTTTCGGGTGCCGCCGACTCGGCCTGCGACCCCAGGCCTGGGCGCGGGCCCCTTCCCGCGTGGGGCGCTCAGTTCCTCGCGACGGAGAGGATCCGCGCTCTGGTCATCTCCCATCCGACGGGTAGAGGACCTGCTCAACCATCAGGGCGAGCAGTTGCTCGACGGCGAGATGGCACTCCTGGATGTGCGCGGTGACCGTGGACGGCACGCGGATGGCCACGTCGGCGAGCGGCGCGAGCGCGCCGGCGACCTCGCCGGTGAGCGCGACGACCGGCATCGAGCGCTCGCGCGCCGTCTCGGCGGCGAGCACGACGTTGGCCGAGTTGCCGCTGGTGGAGATCGCGATGAGCACATCGCCTTCCCGGCCGAGCGCCTCGACCTGGCGAGCGAAGATGCCTTCGACCCCGAAGTCGTTCGCGATCGCCGTCAGCAGCGAGGTGTCGGTCGTGAGGGCGACGGCGGGGATCGAGGGACGAGGATTGTCGATCGTGAGCGTGCTCACGAACTCGGTGGCAAGGTGCTGGGCGTCGGCCGCGCTGCCGCCGTTGCCACAGATCAACACCTTGCCGCCGCCTCCGAGCGAGGCGGTGAGCACGGCCGCGGCCCGCACGATGTCGTCGAGGCACTCGCGCTCGACCCCGCGCATCGTCTCGGCGGTCGCGCTCAGGTAGGCCCGTGCGACCGCGCGGTCATCGTTCGTCACCCGGTCTCCTGTTCGACGAGGCCGTGATGATATCCGGCCATCGCGCTCGAGGGTGTCACAGGTGAACGGGCGCCCAGTGGCGGTCGCCTCGACGCGCCCGGACACCCGTCGGTTCGACCTCGAACGTCGCGAACTGCCCGCCCAACGACTCGAGCGCGGAGCGGACGGCGGCGCGGGCATCGGGTGCAGACGCGATCAGCAGGTATCCGCCACCGCCCGCCCCGCAGATCTTGCCGCCGGTGGCGCCCGCGGCGGAGGCGGCTTCGAGCATGGCATCGATCGGCGTGTGCTCGGAGATGTGGGGATTCATCCGCTTCTTCGCCTCGAACGCCTCTCGCAGCATGACGCCGAGCCGCACCACGTCGCCGACCTCGACCGCGTCGCGCATCGCATAGGCCATCTCGCTGAGCTGCTTCATGCCGAGGAGGGTCTCCTCACGACCGGACCGGAAGAGCTCGATCTGCCGGTCGATCAAGCCGACGTTGCGCCGCACCCTGCCCGTGTAGCAGAGCAGCAGATGCTTGCGGAGCTCCTCGAGGCCGTCGGGGGTGACGTCGACCGGGGTCACCCGGCCGCCGAGGGCCCCGAACTCGATCAGGTTGAACCCGCCGAAGGCGGCGGCGTACTGATCTTGCCAGCCTCCGGCGATGCCGAGGTCGTCCCGTTCGATCGCGTAGGAGATACGAGCGACCTCCTCCGACGTGAGCGACCGCTCAGCGAGGCAGGCGAGGGCCGCGACGACGCCGATGACGAGGGCGGAGGAGCCGCCGAGCCCGCTGCCGGGCGGCGCCTCGGACTCGATGTCGACGTCGAGACCCTCGTCCAGGCCCACCCGTTCGATCGCCGCCTTGGCGAGGTCCAGCACGCCGTCGTACTCGGGCCCCTCGTCGAGCTTGTATTCGACGAGATGGCCGAGGTCGAGCGATCGGACGCGCACCTGCCGGTCGACGCGGGGCGTGGCGGTCACGCGCACGTAGTGGTCGATCGTGGTCGAGAGCACGGCGCCACCGTGTTCCTCGTACCAGTGCGGGAAGTCGGTGCCGCCCCCAACGAAGCTGATCCGGAGCGGGGCGAGCGCGTAGACGGGCGCGGCGTGATCTGGCTCCCTCGGCACGCGGCCAGTCTACGGCCGCCGCCCGAGCCTCAGGCCACCTGGCGCTGCAGGCGCCGGCGCTGCTGCTCGGTGAGCCCACCCCAGACGCCGTATCGCTCGCCGTTCTTCAGGGCCCATGCCAGGCATTCCTCGCGGATCCTGCAGGTGTTGCAGAACGTGAGGGCCGGGCCGGCCTCCTCCTCGGAGATCGGGAAGAAGAGATCGGGGTCGACGCCGAAGCAGGCGGCGCGGTCTTGCCAGTAGTCCGGAGGTGAAGGATTCGGCGGAAGGATGCTGACGTCGACGTTCGGGAACCGCTCGATCCTCACTGACCGTTCCTCCCCCTCGGAGCGACCCGCGGGCAAGGGATCGAGCCGCGGGACACGATTCATAGCAGAGGCACGGGCATCAGCGGAAGGGGTCGAACGCCCGCATCGCAGGATAGGACAGCGGTGGGACACGAAATGACCCGAACGGGCTAGTCCGACCGACCGACGGGGAGGAGCTCCGCGCCGCCTTCGCTGCGGAGCAACCCGTCGCGCGCGTCCCATCGGATCCGTGCCAGGAGCCATGTGCCCGTTCCTTCGTGGTCACTCGCGGCGCTGGTGACCACGCCGACATCGTCATCACGGGCGTCGACGACGGCGCTCCCGGCGTCCACCGGCTCGTCGGCCGCGAGGTGCAGCAGCAGGTGCGCAGGATGGCCCAGGTTGCTCACCCTCGCGATCGATTCCTGACCGAGGAAGCATCCCTTCGTGGTGTCGATCGTCCCCGACAGCCCGGCTTCGGCGGGGATCGATCGGCGGTCGAAGTCGGGGCCCATGCGGGCGATCCCTCGCCGGATGCGCCACACCTCCACGGCCGCCGAGCCGACCACCCGCCGGCCGTCCGGTGGACGGATCGCTTCGTCGACGGGGGTCAGGAGGTCGTTTCCGCCGCCCAGCACCGACGGGTGCAGGCCCCTCTCGCCGCCGTTCGGCGACCCCCCGGGAAGGGCGATCAGCGAGGTCTGCGACGATCGGTCCTCGAGTCTGACGTCCGATGACAGCACGTAGGGATCGAGCGCGGTCGCCACATGCTCGGGCTGCTCGGGGGCTTGCAGCAACCAGAACCCTGAGCCGTCGAACGCCACGTGCAGGTCGGCGCGGATGTGGCCGGTCGGGTCGAGGAGCAGCGTGCGACGCGAGTCGCCGGCGCCGAGCGAGGCCACGTCGGTCGTGACGAGGTCGTGCAACCAGCGGCGCGCGTCGGCGCCGGTGACCTGCACCCGTCGATGGCGGGACAGGTCGACCCATGCCCGTCCTCGGGCAAGCGCGGTGAGCTCGTCGGTGGGAGCGGTGAGCGGTGGCATGCCTCTGGCAGGATATCGGCGCCGTGGACGTCCCTCGTACCCTGCTCGTGACCAACGACTACCCACCGCGGGTCGGCGGCATCCAGCGAACCCTCGAGGCGCTGGTGAACGAGCTGCCGGCCGGCCGGGTCTCGGTCTTCTGCCCGGGGTTGGATGGGGCCGAGGCCTTCGACGAGCACGTTGCCTACCGCGTGTTCCGCCAGCCCGAGAGCTTCCTGTGGCCGACCCCGGATGTCGCATCGCGTGTCGAGGCGGCGGCCCGAGAGGTCGGCGCGGAGGTGGTCACGTTCGGCGCCACGTATCCGCTGGCGATGCTGGGGCCACGGCTGGCCGCCCGAGGCTTCCCGTACCTGGCCGCGGCGCACGGGTTCGAGTACTGGTTGTCGATCGCGCCGGGCACCCACTCGGCCATGCGGTACGCGACCTCGCGAGCCGCCCGTGTGCCGGTGATGTGCAGCGCGTTCATCGCGCGCACGGTGCGCACGGCCGTGCCTCGCCGCGTACCCGTCTCGGTCCTGTACCCCGGCGCCGATGTCGAGGCGTTCCGGCCCGACCTTCCCACCGACGACCTTCGGGAGCGACATCGCCTCGGGGAGGCGCCGCTCGTCGTGTGCGTGAGCCGGCTGGTCGCCCGCAAGGGCCAGGACGTGTTGATCGGGGGCATGGAACAGGTGCGCAGGCGGGTTCCCTCCGCGGTCCTGGTGATCGTCGGCGGCGGACCGCACGAGGGGCGCCTGCGGAAGCTCGCGGGCACGGCGCCCGAGGGCTCGGTCGTGTTCGCAGGGCAGGTCTCCGAGCAGGATCTTCCCCGGTACTACGCGTTGGGCGACGTGTTCGCGATGCCCTGCCGGACCAGGCTCGCCGGCATGGAGGTCGAGGGCTGGGGGAACGTCTTCATCGAGGCTGCGGCGTGCGCGAAGCCCGTGATCGTCGGGGACTCCGGCGGCGCGAGGGAGGCCCTGGTCGAGGGCGAGACCGGCATCCTCGTGGACGGCCACGACATCGGTGCCGTGGCGACGGCCGTGGCCGACCTGCTCGCCGACCCCGAGCGGGCGCGGGCCATGGGCGAGGCGGGCCGAGCCCGTGTGCTGCGCCACCACACGTGGCCCACGATCGCGGATCGGTTCGTGGCGTGGCTCCAGGCCGCGGC
This sequence comes from Actinomycetota bacterium, assembly GCA_050692855.1. Taxonomy (GTDB): domain Bacteria; phylum Actinomycetota; class UBA4738; order UBA4738; family HRBIN12; genus JAOUEA01. Next base: position 5,914 of record JBOGVO010000110.1, read on the forward strand.
CCGCTGAGTGCCCCAACCGAGGTTGGGGGCTCGAGGCCCGTGCCGGGGTACCCTGAACCTCATGGAACGCGGCTCGACCGGCGGCGATCGTCGCTGCCCCGACTGCGACGCGCTCGTGAGCGCCGACGCCGAGTGGTGCGGCCAGTGCTTCCGTTCCCTGCGGGAGCCGGAGCGACGACAGGAACCGGTGGTCGCGGCCGTCGCGACGAAAGACCATCCCGGGCCCCCCGGCGGTACGAGGCCCGCGCCCGCGCCGACGTGGCCCTGCCCGGCGTGCGGCCATGCGAACCCGATCGCGCTCGATGCGTGCGCCGTCTGCGGTACGACGTTCGCGACGTTGATGCGTCAGGACGAGGCGCCTCCCCCCGTGGAGCCGAGGGACGCCATGGTCGCGTCGTTGTTGTTCCCCGGGCTCGGACACAGGAAGATCGGCCGAGGGCTCGACGGGCTCGCGCGCGCGGTGCTCTTCACGTTGCTGGTGGCCATGGCCGTCACGATGCTCCTGTCGGGGTTCGGCTCGCCGATGCTGGTCGGGGTGGCCGCCCTGTTCGTCGGCGGAGCCGTGCTCGTGTACGCCGGGTCCGCCTGGGAGGCATCTCATATCGCCGATGGCGGGGCGCCGGTGGTCTCGTCGAGAGCCCTGCTGTGGGCCACCGTGGTGGTCGTCTTCGGGTCCGTGGTGCTGCTCGCGGTCACCGTCGTGTCGGCGGCCAGAAGCTAGGATTCGCGCCGATGGAACACGCCGAAGGCTCGATCGTGATCGACGCGCCCCTCGAGGACGTGATGGAGGTCATCGAGGACTACGAGGCCTATCCCGAGTGGGCCGACGTGCGGTGGGTCGAGGTTCGGCAGCGTGGGGAAGGGGGCCGGGCCACCGAGGTGGCGTTCGAGGTCGACGTCCCGGTGCTCGGAAGGGCGGCCTACACCTTGAGCTACCAGTACGCGCCCGGCGACACGGGTCTGTCGTGGACGACCTCGGAAGCCCGCGGTGCGATCCGGGATATCCGAGGGGAGTACCTGTTGCACGATCTCTCGGAGGCAGAGACGAGGGTCACCTACCGGCTCGCCGTGGAGCTCGGCGTGCTGGTTCCCGGGTTCCTGCGCAGCGAGGGCGCCAAGCGCGTGATCGAGAACGCCCTCGAGAAGCTGAAGCGCCGCGTGGAGATGGGCTGACCGGCGGGGAGGCCTCGACGGCCACCGACTAAGCTTGCCCTCATGCGCGTCGTGTTGTTCACGGGCAAGGGGGGGGTCGGCAAGACCACGGTGGCGGCGGCGACCGCCGTGGGGGCCGCCAGAGCGGGGCACCGCACCCTGGTGATGTCGACCGACCCGGCGCACTCGTTGGCCGACTCGTTCGAGGTCGGGATCGACACCACGCCGACCCTGATCACCCCGAACCTCTGGGCCGTGCAGATCGATGCCCAGGAGCGTCTGGAGGAGAACTGGCGAGAGATCCAGGACTACTTCATCCAGCTCATGAACTGGGCCGGGACCGAGACGATCCAGGCCGAGGAGCTCACCGTGATCCCCGGCCTCGACGAGATCTTCGCTCTGATCGACGTGAAGACCCACGTCGAGAGCGGCGATTACGACATGCTCGTCGTGGACTGCGCGCCCACCGCCGAGACCCTGCGTCTGCTCAGCCTGCCCGAGATCATGAACTGGTACATCGAGCGGATCTTCCCGGTGGAACGCCGCATCGTGAGGACCGTTCGTCCGATGCTCTCGAGGATGACGTCGCTGCCGATCGCGGGGGACCAGGTGTTCGCCGCCGTCGAACGCTTGCATCGCAACCTCGATGCCGTGAAGCAGATCCTCACCGACGAGCTGACGTCGTCGGTTCGACTCGTGGTGAACCCCGAGAAGATGGTGATCTCCGAGGCCCGACGCACCTACACGTACCTCGGCCTGTTCGGCTACCGGATCGACGCGGTGGTCGTGAACCGCATCATCCCCGACGAGGTGAACGATCCCTACTTCGGCAAGTGGAAGGACATCCAGGCCGAGCATCTCGCGACCGTGCACGAGTCGTTCGAGCCCGTGCCGATCCTCGAGGCGCGCCTGTTCGACCGGGAGATGGTGGGCGTCCCACTGCTCGGCGAGATGGGGACCGAGGTGTACGGCGAGCTGGACGTCACCGCCGTGCTCTACCACGACGACCCGATCCGGGTGCGCAAGCGCGGGGATGGCTACATCCTGTCGATGAGGTTGCCGTTCGTGTCTCGGGACGAGATGGACATCCACCGGCGAGGCGAGGAGCTGTACGTCCGCGTCGGCTCGTACAAGCGGAACCTGATCCTTCCACAGACCCTCAAGCGGTTGGTCGTCCGTGAGGCGAACTTCGCCGGCGACCACCTGGAGATCCTGTTCGGACGTCCTCGTGAGGAGAGCGACGGGGCGCCGGTGCCTGCCCGGTGACGGCGCCGGGACTCGCCGTCGGCATCGACGTCGGCGGCACGAAGATCGCGACGCTGCTCGTCGATCGCGACGGACGCGTCCTCGCGCGCGACGTACGCCCGACCCCTGCGGACGACCAGGATGCGACCCTCGCGGCGATGACGGAGGGGGTTCGCGCCCTGCCCACCGACGAGGCCGTCGCGGTAGGTGTGTCCGCCGCGGGCCTGATCGACCGTGGGGGTGTGATGCGGTTCTCGCCGAACCTCGCCTGGCGTGACGTGCCGCTCGCGGCCCACGCGAGGCAGGCGCTGGGTCTGCCGACGACCGCGGAGTACGACAACAACGCGGCGGCGTGGGGTGAGTTCCGGTACGGAGCCGGCCGGGGCTCGCGTGCGCTGCTGCTCGTCGGTGTCGGCACGGGCATCGGCGGCGGCATCGTGCTCGACGGACACCTCTATCACGGCGCCGCCGGCTTCGCGGGGGAGATCGGTCACATCGTGCTGCAGCCCGGGGGTCCCCTGTGCGGGTGCGGGAACCGGGGATGCTGGGAGCGATTGGGGAGCGGCAGCGCGATCACCGAGGGGGGCGCCGCCGCGATCGAACGGCACCCGTACTCGTCGCTGGTCGACATGAGCGGGGGAGACCCTGCGCGCGTCACCGGCCCGATGGTCTCCGAGGCGGCGCGCGGGGGCGACCGGGTCGCCATGGGCGTCCTGGTCGAGGCGGGACGATGGCTCGGCGTGGGCATCGCAGGGTTGGTCAACGTGCTCGACCCCGACGTCGTCGTGGTGGGCGGCGGGGCGGCCGGGGCCGGTGAGCTGCTGCTCGACCCGACCCGCGACTCGTTCCGGCGCCACGTCGAGGCACCGCATCGACGTCCCGACGTCTCGATCGTGCCCG
>JBOGVO010000111.1:0-5767 GCA_050692855.1 Actinomycetota bacterium
TCAGGTTCGTCGGGTCGCCGGCGTCGTCAGCCGGCCTCTCAGCCCGGTTCCCCGAGCTCCCCGTGTTCTCTCATCGAATATAGGCGCGGGATGCGATGCGTCCTCGCCCGTCACGAACGAGCGGGGCCGCTCGCGATCAGATGCCTGCGAAGCCCTCGCATCGAACTGCCCATCGACCTCACCAACACCGGCCGGTACGCGGCCGCGGCGAGCTCCCCCACCACCGGGACGGCGAGACGCACCTCCTCGCGCCACGTGAAGCGGGTACCGCCCTGGACCGGTTCGAGCGTCCACGTGCCGGTGCCGGTCACGAGGGAGCCGTGCCGGATGTCGATCCGCCTTGGCGGATCCCACGCCACCACCTCCATCGGTTCGGTGAACGCAGCGAAACCGACCACGCGGGTGCGCACGGCGAGCCGGACCCCCACGCCTTCCCGTTCGTCGGAGACGACCGTGACGCCGTCGGCGTCGAGCATCCAATCGGCCTGCCGCTCCCAATCGATCAAGGCGGTCCAGGCCTCCTCGATCGGAACCGGCAGCACGATGTCCCGTTCGACCAACACGCCGGCGAGTGTAGGCGCGCTCTTCGGTCGACAAGCGCTTCTTCCCGCTCGGGAGCTCCTCGACGAGCTGGGCGGGGGAAGGACGCTGCACGAGGGACGATGGTTCGTGCTGGTCAGCTCGCCTCGGTGAGCGGCCGGACCGGGCGGCTACGCTTCGGTGATGGCGCGGGGAGCGGCGGTGGCGATGGCGATGGCTGGCGCGCACGGTGACCGCGCGTCCGCGGACGCTGCGACGGCGGTCACCGACGGCGTCGGAGTCGCGTGGGACGACGACGGAACGATCGCCTACGCAGGATCCGCCGACGGGCTCCCCTGGGAGCCGACGATCGGAGCCGTCGACCGCGGATGCCTCGTGCCCGGCTTCGTCGACTGCCACACGCACCTGCCGTTCGTCGGATGGCGCGCCGACGAGTTCGAGGCCCGTCTCCGGGGCGCGTCCTACCGGGACCTGCACGGGCAGGACGGCGGCATGTTCCGGTCGGCTCGCATGTTCGCAGAGGCGAGCGACGACCGGGTGCTGGCCTTCTCGAGGGCGCTGCTCGACGAGATGCTCGCGCTCGGCACGACCGCGCTCGAGCTGAAGACGGGCTACGGCCTCTCGGTCGAACACGAGCTGCGTGCCGCGCGGCTCGCGCGTACGCTCGCCGACCACGTGCCGCAGACCTGCGCCGTCACGCTGCTGGCGGCGCACGCCGTGCCCTCCGACGTGGTTCGGACGGAGTGGGTCCGCGCGGCGTGCTCGGAGCTGATCCCCGAGGCGGCGCGACAGAGGCTCGTGGACGCGGTCGACGTCTACGTCGAGGACATCGCGTTCTCGCTCGACGACCTGCAGGCGATCGCGGAAGCGGCGATCGCGGCCGGCCTCGCGTTGCGCGTCCACGCCGACCAGCTCGGCGACTCGGGCGCCGCTGCCGCCGCGGCACGGCTCGGCGCTCGCAGCGCCGATCACCTCAACCACTGCTCGCCGGGGGGCGTCGCTGCGCTGGCGTCGGGTGAGACCGTCGCCGGCCTGCTTCCGGCGTCGACGTTCTTCCTGCGAGGGAAGCCCGCCCCAGCCGCAGCCCTGCGCGAGGCCGGCGTCCCGATCGCGCTCGCGACGGATGCGAACCCCGGCACCTCGCCCGTGGTCTCGATGCCGGAGGTGATCGCGATGGCTGCGAGCGTGTACGAGGTGCCGCCGCTCGAGGCGCTCACGGCGACGACGCTCAATCCCGCGTGGGTGCTCGGCCTCGCGGATCGTCTCGGCACGCTCGAGATCGGCAAGCGCGCCGACATCGTGCTGCTCGAGGAACCGTCGTTCGCCCAGGTACCGTACCGCCCCGGGCACGACCCGGTGGTCGCGACCGTCGTGGGCGGCATCGCCGTGCGCCTCGAGACGTGAGAGACGCTCCGCCCGACGGACGTTCTCGGATCAGGCGAGCGTGCCGACCGCGGCTTCGGCGGCCGCGACCAGGCCGCCTTCGCGCACCAGAGCCACGGCGCCGGCGATATCGGGGCCGAACTCCCGATCCGCGTCGAAGAACGGCACCCGGCTCCTGATCGTGTCGTGCACGGCGCGCGTGGCCGGCCCGGGTTCCAGCGGGGCCCGCAGGTCGAGAGCCTGCGCGGCGCCGAGCGCCTCGAGCGCGAGCACGGTCTCGGCGTTGGCCACGACCTCGCGTGCGTGGCGCGCCGAGGTCATCCCCATGCTCACGTGGTCCTCCTGCCCGGCGCTCGACGGGATCGAATCCACGGACGCCGGGTGCGCGAGCGACTTGCACTCGCTCACGAGCGAAGCTGCCGTGTACTGCACCAGCATGAAGCCGGAGTTCAGGCCCGCTCCGTGCACCAGGAACGGCGGCAGCCCGTTCGACTGGTGCTCGTCGAGCAACCGGTAGAGACGCCGCTCGGAGATCGACGCGAGCGAGACGAGCGCCGTCGCCACGGTGTCGAGGGCCACGGCGACGGGCTGGCCGTGGAAGTTCCCGCCAGCGACGACGTCGCCGCCGGGGAGCACGATCGGGTTGTCGCTGACGCTGTTCGCCTCGATGCGCAGGACCTCCCGGACGTACGCGAGCGCGTCGCGGGAAGCGCCATGCACCTGGGGGGCGCATCGCAGTGAGTACGCGTCCTGCACGAGGTGCGTCGAGTCGCGATGCGACGCCAACACCGGGGAGCCCGCCAGCAGCCGCCGAAGGTTCGACGCGCTCGCGGCCTGCCCGGGATGCGGGCGCAGCGCCTGCAGGCGCTCGTCGAACGGCCGGTCGGTGCCGAGCGAGGCCTCGATCGTCAGGGCCGCGACCACGTCGGCGGTGCGAGCGAGCGTGGCGGCACGCTCGGTGGCGATGATGCCGATCGCCAGCATGCCCTGGGTTCCGTTCACGAGCGCCAGGCCCTCCTTGGCCTCGAGCGTGAGGGTCGTCAGGCCCGCCCGAACCATGGCGGCGCCGGCGGGCTCCAATCCGCCTTCGGGCGTGAGCACCGCGCCGTCGCCGATCAACGGCAGCGCGAGGTTGGCGAGCGGGGCGAGGTCGCCCGAGGCCCCGAGCGACCCCTGCTGCGGCACGGCCGGGATCACGTCCTCGTTCAGCATCGAGACCATCAGGTCGACGACCTCGGGGCGGACCCCGGAGTGACCGAGAGCGAGCACGTGGGCTCGGAGCAGCATCATCGCTCGCGCCTCCTCGCGCGGCAGCGGCGTCCCCACCGCCGTGGCGTGTGAGCGGACGATGCCGTGCTGCAGCGTCGACGCCTGCGAAGGCTCAACGCGGGTATGGGCGAGGGCGCCGAATCCGGTCGTCACGCCGTAGATCGTCTCGCCGCTCGCGACCGCGTCGTCGATCACAGCGCGGGCCGCAGCGACCCGGGCGCGCGCACCGTCGCCGAACGCCACCGCCGCACCGCCGGCCACGGCGACGACGTCCGCGGGCTCGAGGCGTTCGCCGAGGCCGACGCTCATGCCGGAGCACCGGCGAGCAGGGTGACCTCGAACGGGGTCTCGACCACGTCGCCCTGGGCGCCGGGCGTGACGCGACGGGCGCCGGCCGTCGGGTCGGACACGAGCACCGTGGCGACCTCCTCGCCCACGAGGTGCACCGCTGCCAGGTCGTCGCACGCGATGCCCGGCGGCAGCGCGCCTTCGCCCACCAGTCGAACGTACGACGGACGCCTGGCCGGCTCGGAATCGAAGTGGGGGCAGAAGCTGCCCGGCACGAGTCCCAGCCCGTCGTGGAGCGGGTCCGCTCGCCCCAGCAGGTAGGAGTCGGTGGTGCTGGCTTCGAACCAGCAGTTCGCTCCCGCGCTGCCCCCAGCGAGCAGCACGCCCGTCTCCCAGGCCTCGCGCAAGATCACATCGAGACCGTGCGCTCGCCACACGGCCAACATGTTCAGCGTGTTGCCCCCGCCGACGAGCACGACATCGTGCGACAGCACGAGCGAGCGCAGATCCTGCACGGTGCGATCGAACAACGAGAGCACTGCCGGCTCCCACCGGCGAGCAGGGAACGCCCGGAAGAACGCCGCCACGCTTCGATCGTTGTCGCCGGTCGCGGTCGGCACCGAGAGCACCTTCGGCCGCCCCGCGCCCGTGAGTTCGAAGATGAACCGGTAGATCGGGTCGTCGGGCCACTGCCCTCCGCCCATCGCCACGATGTGGGCGTCGCTCACGACCCTTCCTCCATCGGCATGCGGACGCCGCGCTCGTTGGCGACCTCGATCGCCCGCTCGTAGCCCGCGTCGGCGTGACGGACGACGCCCATGCCGGGATCGGACGTGAGGACCCGCCGGAGCCGCTCCGCCGCGTTCGCCGAGCCATCTGCCACCACCACCATGCCCGCGTGGATCGAGGAACCGATGCCCACGCCGCCGCCGTGATGCACGCTCACCCAATGCGCGCCGGCGGCGGTGTTCACGAGCGCGTTCAGGATGGGCCAGTCCGCGATCGCGTCGGAACCGTCGAGCATCGCCTCGGTCTCGCGGTTGGGGCTCGCCACGCTGCCGGCGTCGAGGTGGTCGCGCCCGATCACGATCGGCGCGCTCACGGCGCCGGAGGCGACGAGCTCGTTGAACCGTTCGCCGGCTCGATCGCGCTCGCCGTAGCCGAGCCAGCAGATGCGCGCCGGCAGGCCCTGGTAGGCGACCCGCTCGGACGCGAGCCGGAGCCACCGCTGCAGTCGATCGTCCTCCGGGAACATCGCGGCCACCGCCGCGTCGGTCGCCGCGATATCGGCGGGGTCGCCCGAGAGCGCCGCCCACCGGAACGGTCCCTTGCCCTCACAGAACATCGGACGCACGAACGCCGGCACGAACCCCGGATAGCTGAACGCCACGTCGTGGGCGAGGCCGCCGGCTTCCGCACCGGCGCGCAGGTTGTTGCCGTAGTCGAACACCACGGCGCCTCGGCCGGCGAAACCCACGATCGCCTCGACATGGGCAGCCATCGACGCCTCGGCTCGCCGCACGTAGTCGGCAGGGTCGCGCGCACGCAGCTCGGCCGCCTCGACGAGCGTGAACCCTGCCGGCACGTAGCCACCGAGCGGATCGTGCGCACTGGTCTGGTCGGTGACGATGTCGGGCTGCCAGCCACGATCGAGCAGCTCGGGCAGCACCTCGGCGCAGTTGCCCACGAGCCCGATCGAAACCGCGTCACGCGAGGCCCTCGCCTCGTCGGCCCACCGCACGGCGGTGTCGAGGTCGTCGGCCTCGCGGTCGAGGTAGCGGGTCTTGATGCGCCGCTCGATGCGCGAGGGGTCGACATCGATGCAGAGCGCGACACCGTCGTTCATCGTCACGGCGAGCGGCTGGGCGCCACCCATGCCGCCGAGACCACCGGTGAGCGTGACCGTGCCGGCGAGCGACCCGCCGGATCGCCGGTGCGCGCATTCCGCGAGCGTCTCGTACGTGCCCTGCAGGATGCCCTGCGTGCCGATGTAGATCCACGACCCCGCGGTCATCTGCCCGTACATCGTGAGGCCCTGCGCCTCGAGCGCCCGGAACGTGTCCCAATCGGCCCAGCGGGGCACCAGCATCGAGTTCGAGATCAGCACGCGCGGAGCCATGTCGTGCGTGCGGAACACGGCGACAGGCTTGCCCGACTGCACGAGCAGGGTCTCGTCATCGCCGAGCGTGCGGAGCGTTCTGACGATCGCATCGTAGGCCTCCCAGCTCCGCGCCGCCCGTCCGGTGCCGCCGTAGACCACGAGGTCCTCCGGTCGCTCGGCCACGTC
>JBOGVO010000112.1:0-3614 GCA_050692855.1 Actinomycetota bacterium
GGCCCACGAGGCGCTGAGCTCCGTCGATCCGGCATCGCTCGAGCCCGCCGACCTGGAGGTGCTGGCCGATGCGGCCTGGTGGGTCTTCGACGAGCACGCGGCGATCCAGGCGAGGCAACGCGCGTACGCCGGGTACGCGGCGGCCGGTGACGACGCCCGAGCGGGTGCGGTCGCCGCGCGACTCGCGATCGATCACTTCAGCCGGGGGAACCCTTCGGTCGGAGGCGGCTGGCTCGCGAAGGCGCATCGACACCTCGACGGGGAACCCGAATGCTTCGAGCTCGGCATGCTCTGGACGATGGAAGCCACCGTGCGCCGGCACGGCGGCGATCTCGACGGCTCGATCGAGCTGGCGGAGCGAGCTGCCGCCCTCGCGCGCCGGCTCCACGAGGGCGGCGGGCTCGCGATGGCGATCCACACCGAAGGCATGGCGCACATCGCCGCCGGCCGGGTCCTGCATGGCCTGAGACTGCTCGACGAGGCGATGACCTCCGTGCTCGCCGGCGAGCTGGACCCCTTCCTCACCGGGGTCGTGTACTGCAACGTGATCGGTGCGTGCCTCGAGATCGCCGATCTTCGGCGCGCGAGCGAGTGGTCGGCTGCGGCGCGCGACTGGTGCGACTCCCTCTCGGCCGAGTCCCCGTTCCACTCGCTCTGCAGGGTGAACCGCGCGCATGTGGCGCGCCTCGCCGGAGCGTGGGCCGAGGCCGAGGCCGAGGCGTCGCTCGCCGCCGACGAGATGGAACGGTCCGATGCAGCGGAGATCGGATCCGCCCTGTCGGAGCTCGGGGAGATCCGCCGTCGACGCGGCGACCTCGAGGGGTCTGCGACCGCGTTCGAGCGAGCCCGGGCCTACGGCGCCGACCCCCAGCCGGGTCGTGCCCTGCTCGCCCTCGCGAGGGGGAAGAACCGAGAGGCAGCCGCTGCGCTCCGTTCCGCCCGCGACGGCCCGCTCACGGTGCCCGAACGGGTTCGCCTGCTCTCGGCGTGCGTCGAGGTCGGGATCGCATGCGGGGATCCGGCCGAGGCGAAGGCGTGCGCCGCGGAGCTGCGTGAGGCGACGGCCGCGCTGGCGACGCCCGCGCTCCAGGCGCTGGCCGATCACGCGGACGGCGCCGTGTTCCTCGCGGAGGGAGATCCGGAGGCTGCCCTCTCCCCGCTCAGGCGCGCCTGCGCCGCGTGGGCCGACCTCCACTTCCCGTACGAGCACGCCCGGTCACGACAGGTGTTGGGCACCGCCATGCGAGCAACGGGCGACGAGGAAGGCGGCGAGAGCGAGCTGCGCGCCGCGAGGGAGACGTTCGAGCGCCTGGGCGCCCGCCTCGATGCGGCGGCGGTCGATTCGCTCCTTCGGCCCGACGATGCGCTTCCCGCCGGACTGTCGGCGAGGGAGGCCGAGGTCTTGCGTCTCGTCGCGTCGGGGAAGACGAACCGCGACATCGCCGTCGAGCTGGTGCTGAGCGAACACACGGTGGGGCGGCACCTGCAGAACATCTACGGCAAGATCGGGGTGAGCTCGCGAGCTGCGGCGACCGCCTTCGTGTTCGAGCACGGGCTGATCTGACCGCGCCGTGGTGCGGATGCACCACGAGGGCGGAGACGCTGATTGGTGCGTTCCGTCGATGAATCGCCCGTATCTGCCCGCCTAGCGTTCTCCCATGGAACGAGGAGGTGCGGCGATGCAGAGCCGGGAACGTTTCGACACGATCGTGGTGGGTGGGGGGAACGCCGGGCTCGCGGCGGGCTACTACCTGCGGGAGCGCGGTGCGGACTTCGTGATCCTCGACGGCGGCGAACGCGTGGGGGACTCGTGGCGACGGCGATGGGATTCCCTGAAGCTGTTCACGACCGCTCGGTACTCGTCGCTGCCCGGCATGCGCCTGCCGATCCCACCGGCGGGCCAGGCCACGAAGGACGAGATGGCCGACTACCTCGAGGCATACGTCGAGCGGTTCGACCTTCCGGTTCGCGCCAGCGTGCGGGTCGATCGGCTCGAACGCCGCGACGGCCAGTTCGTGCTCACCGCCGGTGAGCGCGAGCTCGAGGCGGCGAACGTGATCGTCGCGACGGGTACCCATCGCGATGCTCTCATCCCCTCGTTCTCCCGGGAGCTCGACCCCTCGATCCGGCAGCTCCACTCGAGCGAGTACCGGAACCCGTCCCAGGTGCGAGACGGCAGCGTGCTCGTCGTCGGGGCGGGGAACTCGGGCGCCGACATCGCCATCGAGCTCGTGAAGGCGCGCACGACCTGGCTCTCCGGGCCCGACACCGGGCACATCCCGTTCGACATCGACCGGTGGTTCGCGCGGCATGTCGCGTTCCACGTCGTGCGGTTCGTGGGCGTGCACGTGCTGACGATCCGCACGCCGATGGGGCGCCGGCTCCGTGCGAGTCAGAAGAAGGGCGACCCGCTCGTTCGTGTGAAGCCTCGCTGGCTCGAGGCGGCCGGGGTCGAGCGTGTGCCTCGAACGGTGGGAGCCGTGGACGGGCGCCCTCAGCTCGAAGACGGGCGGGTCCTCGACGTGCAGAACGTGGTGTGGTGCACCGGGTTCCGTAAGGACCTCTCCTGGATACGGCTGCCGATCTTCGACGAGCGGGGCGAGGTGCGTCACGAGGTCGGCGTCGTCGTCGACGAACCTGGCCTTGCCTTCGTCGGGCTGCCGTTCCAGTACTCCTTCGCCTCGGAGGTGCTCCCCGGTATGAACCGTGACGCCCGCCGAGTCGTGCAGCATCTCATGCAGGATGCAGATCGCCGGAAGCCGCCGCGAGCCGCGGTCGCCGCGTGAGGCACCGCGGATCGTTCGCGGTCGATCTCAGGCGAACCGGTCGAGGTGGCGCAGCTTCTCCGGATTGCTGACGGCGTGCACGGTCTGCACCTGGTCGTCGGCGATGTCGAGCGAGACGGCGGCCACCGGCCTCCCGTCGGCGTCGATGAACACCGCGCCGGGCTGGCCGTTGATCTCGACCGACCGCATGCTCACGACGCCCGCGCGCACACCGCCCTGGGCGGCCCCCATGAGCACCCTCGCGACCTTGTCGCGCCCGTGCACCGGCTTGGGGAACGCCAATCCCTTGCCGCCGCCGTCGGCGTAGGCGACGACGTCGGCGGCGAGCAGACCGAGCAGACCTTCCTGGTCGCCGGCGCCGGCCGCCTCGAAGAAGCGCCGGGCCAGTTCCTCCCGGCGCTCGCGCGAGGCCTCGAACCGGGGTTTGCCGTCCTGGACGTGCTTGCGCGCGCGCACCGCGATCTGGCGGCAGTTGTCCTCGCTCTTGCCGACGACCCTGGCGATCTCGTCGTAGCCGTAGCCGAAGACCTCGTGCAGCAGGAAGACGGCTCGCTCCACCGGCGTGAGGTTCTCCAGCAGCACGAGGAAGCCCATCGACAGCGAGTCGGCGGTCTCGGCGTGGCGCGAGGCGTCGGGTTCGGTCTCGGTCACGAGCGGCTCGGGAAGCCATGTGCCGACGTAGCGTTCCCTTCGCACCCGCGCCGAGCGCAGGTGATCGATGCTGAGCCGTGTCGTGACGGCCGACAGGTAGGCCTTGGGCGCCTCGACCTCGGTTCCCCGCTGCGTCGTCTCTCGATGGAAACGCAGGAACGCCTCCTGCACGATGTC
>JBOGVO010000113.1:0-14981 GCA_050692855.1 Actinomycetota bacterium
CGGCCGGGACGCGCGCCGTATCATCCCCTCGGGAGCGTCCGTCTGGACGCCGACGCGAAGGGGGCAGCGATGACCACGGTGGCCGACCACGACGGACAGCTCTCCGTCCTCTCCACCGACGCGCACATCGATCTCGTCGAGCACTACTCAGCGCACAACTACCATCCCCTGCCGGTCGTCGTGGCCGAGGCCGAAGGCGCGTGGGTGACCGACGTCGAGGGCACGCGGTACCTCGACATGCTCGCGGCCTACTCGGCGCTGAACTTCGGGCATCGACACCCCGACCTGATCGCCGCCGCGCACGCGCAGCTCGAGCGGGTGACGCTCACGAGCCGTGCGTTCCACAACGACACGTTGGGCCCCTTCTGCGAAGGGCTCGCGGAGCTCTGCGGCATGGAGATGGTGCTGCCCATGAACTCCGGAGCCGAGGCGATCGAGACCGCCGTGAAGACGGCGCGCCGGTGGGGGTACGACGTCAAGGGGGTGCAGGAGGACCGCGCGAAGATCGTCACATGCGAGGGCAACTTCCACGGCCGCACGATCACGATCGTGAGCTTCTCGACCGATCCGAGCGCCAGGGGTGGGTTCGGGCCGTTCACGCCCGGGTTCGAGACCGTCCCGTACGGCGACGTCCCGGCGCTCGAGATCGCGCTCGCCGACCCCGACGTGGTCGCGTTCCTCGTGGAGCCGATCCAGGGCGAGGCGGGGGTGGTGGTGCCGCCCGAGGGGTACCTGCGCCGGGCCAGAGAGCTCTGCGACGAGCACCGGGTGCTGCTGATCGCCGACGAGATCCAGTCGGGGCTCGGGCGAACCGGTCGCACGTTCGCCTGCGAGCACGAGGACGTGCAGCCCGACGTGTACGCGGTGGGCAAGGCGCTCGGCGGGGGCATCGTGCCCCTCTCGGCCGTGGTGTCCAGGCGCGACGTGCTCGGGGTCTTCCGCCCCGGCGAGCACGGCTCGACGTTCGGCGGCAACCCGTTCGCGTGCGCGATCGGACTCGAGGTGCTGCGTCTGCTCGCCACCGGGGAGTACCAGCGGCGGTCCGACGACCTCGGCACGGCGTTGATCGGGCGCCTGGCGGCCGAGGCCCCGCCCGCCGCGGTCACCGAAGTGCGCGGGAAGGGCCTGTGGATCGGCATCGAGCTCACCCCCGAGGCGGCGCCGGCTCGCGAGGTGTGCGAGCGCCTGTTGGAGATGGGCGTGCTGGCCAAGGACACGCACGCCACCACCGTGCGCCTCGCCCCCCCGCTCTGCGTGACACAGGAGGACCTGGATTGGGCGGCGGAGCGGATCCTGACGGCCCTGGCCGAGCGGCTGGACTGACCGGCGAGACCGGCAGGGAGCCGGCGCCGCTCACGCCCGGGGACATCGTCACGCTGCGGGAGGTGTGGCGCGGGCGCACGCTGGCGGTACGGCCCGTGCGGGTCGTCGAGGACGTGCCGCACCACCACCGAGCGTTCTACTTCGCCGCGGGCTCTCGGTGGTTGAACGATCCACGCGAGCTCGGCGAGGTGCGCTTCCGGGACGACCCGTGGGAGCTGCAGCCGGAGGTGTCGGATCGACGCGTGCTCTCGTTCGCCTTCCCTGAGACCGCCTTCGCCGTGCTGCTGACCTGGAGCACCGACGGGCGATTCGAGGGCTACTACGTGAACATCCAGTCCCCGCTGCGCGACCGCGACGCGGCGTTCGAGTACACGGACTGGTTCCTCGACGTGCGCATCTCTCCCGCCCGGGACGCCTACGTCTGGAAGGACGAAGCCGAGCTCGACGAGGCCGTCGCCAGAGGCCTGCTCACGGAGAGCGACGCCCACGGCGTGCGCTGGGCCGGCGAGCGCGCGGTGGAACACGTGCTCCTGCGCGAGCCGCCGTTCGACCGCGACTGGGAGGCGTGGCTCCCCGATCGGACGTGGGGCCCGCTCGACCTGGCCGCCGGGCAGCGCTGACCCAGCTCCGGCGCAGAGCCCGTGGGAGCTGGGTGGGCCGATGCAGACCGCGACCCTCCCACACTTGCCGGAACCCCGGCGTAGGATGCGCCCGTCAGTTCAGAGAAGGGGGATCCATCATGGACGACTCGGGTGGTTTCACCACCCCACCCCCGCCCCCACCGCCGCCCGGCGGCGAGGGAGGCGCAGGAGGGCCCGGACTCCCGCCGCGCGGGATCGGCGAGATCCTGAGCACCGCGTTCGAGATCTACAAGACGAACGCCTCGAACCTGCTGATGATCGTGGCCATCGTGGTCGTGCCCCTCACGTTCATCAGCGCCTTCTTCGCCGGGGTGGTGTTCGCTCCCGACACCGAGACCGTGACGGTGCTCGGCGAGTCGGTCGAGACCGTGAGCGGGCGCACCGCCGGAGCAGCATTCCTCGTGCTCATCATCGGACTGGTGATCGGCGTCATCATCAACGCGGTGCTCCAGGCCGCCATCATGCGGGGCGCCGCGCAGGGAAGCATCGGCGACTCGGTCGACATCGATGCCTCGTACAAGTGGGGCTTCGCGCGGTTCGGCAGCGTGCTGTTGATCTCCGTGCTCGTGGGTCTGGCTGTGCTGGGCGGGTTCATCCTGCTGATCATCCCCGGGTTGATCTTCTTGGTGATGTTCTCTGTCGCGATCCCTGCCCTGGTGGTCGAGAACCGCCGGGGTACCGACGCCATGGGCCGCTCGTGGAACCTCGTGAAGGGCCACTTCTGGCATGCCGTGGGCGTGATCCTGCTGGCGCTCATCATCGCCGCGGTGGTGAGCGGCGTGATCAGCGCGATCGGCACGGCGATCAGTGACAACTGGTTCGTCACGTGGATCTTCAGCTCGATCGCCCAGATCATCGTGGCGCCGTTCAGCGCCCTCGTCAGCGTGCTGCTCTACCTCGACCTTCGGGCGCGCTCGGAGGCACTCACCGCCGACGCCCTCAGGGGGGAGCTGAACCGCTCCGTGTAGCTCGAGCCGACCGTCATGCCATGAGGGCGCCCCGACGGGGCGCCCTCGTCGCGTCGGGCCACCCGCTGCGGCGGAGTTGCCGAAGGTGGCCTCGGCGAGCCAGGGTATGCCCATGACGGCCGGACCGGACCTTTCCGCCCTGCGATCGCGCTTCCCCGCGCTCGCCCGCGAACAGGACGGCAGGGCCGTCGTGTTCGCCGACGCTCCCGGCGGCTCGCAGGTGCCGGACACCGTGATCGAGGCGGTCGCCGGTCACTACCGGCGCGGCATCTCGAACATGGACGGTGCGTTCGCGGCGAGCGAGGAACTGGAGGAGACGGTGACCGCGGCTCGTCGCGCCGGCGCCGACCTCGTCGGCGTGGAGCCCGGGCAGGTCGTGTTCGGCGCCAACTCGACGTCCCTGCTGTTCCATCTATCGCGATCGTTCGCGCGGACGATCGGCCCGAGCGACGAGGTCGTCGTCACCCGGCTCGACCACGACGCGAACATCCGGCCGTGGCTCCTCGCCGCGCGCGACGCGGGGGCGGCCGTGACGTGGGTCGACGTCCGCCCCGACGATGCGACGATCGACCGGACCTCGTTCCATGCGGCGCTGGAGCGCCGACCGCGGTTGGTCGCCTTCACGCTCGCCTCGAACGCCGTCGGCACCGTGACGCCTGCGGCCGAGCTCGTCGCCGCCGCCAAGGCCGCCGGAGCGCTCGTCGCCGTCGACGGGGTGCACGTCGCGCAGCATCGAGCGATCGATCTCTCCGGGATCGGCGCGGACATCGTGACCGTGTCGCCGTACAAGGTCTTCGGGCCGCACATGGGCATGGTCGCCGCGACCCCCGAGGTGCTCGATACCTGGGACCCGTACCGGGTGCGGCCGGCGGAGCACTACACGTCACCGGAGCGATGGGAGACCGGGACGCAGAACCACGAGGCGATGGCAGGGTTCGTGGCCGCGGTCGACTACCTCGCGGAGATCGGCGCCGAGCACGGTCGGCGGGCGGGCTCCACACGCCGGGCCGCGGTGGTCGACGCCTACGAGGCGATCGGCGCCCACGAACGCACGCTGGCCGACCGATTCCTCGAGGGCCTCGAACGGATCGAGGGTGTGCGCCTCTACGGGATCGATGATCGGGCACGGCTCTCGGAGCGGACGCCCACGTTCGCGCTGCTCGTCGGCGACCGTCATCCGCGCGAGACGTCGAAGGAGCTCGCGCAGCGCGGCATCTTCACGTGGGACGGGCACTACTACGCGATGGAGCTCTACGACCGCCTGGGGCTCCTCGAGACCGGGGGCGCTGTGCGCGTCGGGTTCTGCCACTACCACTCGGCCGACGAGGTCGATCGCGTGCTCGAGGCGCTGGACGACCTCGCGTAGCGTCAGATCCGACGGGTCGGATCGCCCGCCGCGAACCGTACGGCGCGCTCGACCCGGACTCGGGGTGCGATGCCGAGCAACAACGCGATGATGACCACGCCGACCGCGACGTGCATGCCGCACAACCAGTACTTCACCTCGGGCCGGACGGGCAGCGTCAGCGGCGCGAGCAGCGACGCCGCAAGGGTAAGGACCGCCAGCCACCCGAAGAACAGCGTGGGCCTCGGCACGAACCGCAGGAACAGGTGCAGCACCGCGGTGGCCACAACCCCCGCGATGAACCCCACGATCAACACCGACCAGATCGTCAACTCCTGCATCCGCCCGCCCACACGGACCCGAAGCCCCACGTCGAAGACGCCCTCGGCGAACATGAACACGACGGCGCCCGCCAGCGCCGCGACGGCGGCGGTCGCGATCCCCGCACCCCACAGGCGGCGGGTGTCGATCGTCACCTCGGTGCGCATATCACCCATCGGCCGCTCTCCCCTCGATCGGCTCCCGTTGGCCATCGTAGGCGACGTCGGTGGCCGCGCAACCACCGGCCGGCTGCGTGCACCTGAGGGTTCCTCTCGTAGGATATGGCGGCGTCCTCGGACGTCCTCAGGTCGAGCATCCGAAAGGAAGAACATGCGCATCCTGATCCTGGGCGGCGACGGGTATCTCGGGTGGCCGACCGCCATGCGGTTCTCGAACCGCGGCCACGAGGTCCACGTCGTCGACAACTACCTCCGTCGCACCGCCCACCGCGAGGCGGGCTCCGACTCGCTCACACCGATCGCCGCGGGGCTGTCCGACCGCGTCGCGGCGTGGAAGGAGCTGACCGGGCGCGACATCGGACTCACCGAGGGCGACCTCACCGACTGGGATGTCACCGAAGGGTTGTTCCGGGAGTTCCGACCCGATGCGGTCGTGCACTACGGCGAGATGCCGAGCGCCCCCTACTCGATGAAGGATCGAGAGCACGCGGTGTTCACCCAGACGAACAACGTCGTGAACACCCTCAACGTGATCTACGCGATGCGCGACCTCGCGCCCGACGCACACCTCGTGAAGCTCGGCACGATGGGCGAGTACGGCACGCCGAACATCGACATCGAGGAAGGGTTCATCGAGATCCGCCACAACGGCCGGGAGGACACCCTTCCGTTCCCGAAGGTGCCGGGCTCGATGTATCACCTCTCCAAGGTGCACGACTCCCACAACATCCACTTCGCCTGCCGCGTCTGGGGGCTGCGAGCCACCGACCTGAACCAGGGCGTGGTCTACGGCATCCACACCGACGAGACCCGCTCGGACGACCGGCTGCTCACGCGGTTCGACTACGACGACGTGTTCGGTACGGCACTGAACCGCTTCTGCCTGCAGGCGTTGATCGGGCACCCGCTCACCGTGTACGGCAAGGGCGGGCAGACGCGCGGATACCTGAACATCGTCGACACCTTGCAGTGCATCGAGCTCGCGGTCACGCACCCGGCGGAACGCGGCGAGATGCGGGTGTTCAACCAGTTCACCGAGTCCTTCTCGATCCTCGAGCTCGCCCGCCTCGTGCAGCGGGCCGGGGCGGAAGTGGGCATCGACGTCGCGATCGAGTCGATCGACAACCCGCGCGTCGAGCTCGAGGAGCACTACTACAACCCGACGCACACCAAGCTGCTCGACCTGGGCCTGAAGCCCCATCTGCTCTCGGAGACGCTCATCGAGTCGGTCTTCGCCGAGATCGAGCGGTTCAAGCACCGCGCGATCGCCGATCACATCATGCCGCGCGATCGGTGGCAGCTGGCGGCGACCGAGAGCTCGGTCTCGTAGCGACATGTGGGCCCTGC
This sequence comes from Actinomycetota bacterium, assembly GCA_050692855.1. Classification (GTDB taxonomy): domain Bacteria; phylum Actinomycetota; class UBA4738; order UBA4738; family HRBIN12; genus JAOUEA01. Next base: position 6,125 of record JBOGVO010000113.1, read on the forward strand.
GGCTGCTCGCCGGCGCGGCGGCGGTCACGTTCTTCCTCGCGGCGATCCGCTCGTACCGACGGCGCAACATCAGCCGGCTGAGCCTGTTCACCGCGTTCATCGCGACGGCCGCCGTTGTCGTGCTCGCGGCGTTCCCGAACCTGTTCGATCCGGTGTTCGACACCTTCAACTTCCAACCGGGTGACAACCGCCGGCTCGTGGCGCTGTTGCTCGGAGCGGTCGTCGTGCTGTTCTTGCTGTTGTTCCGCCTGCAGGGCCACGCCGACCGCAGCGAGCGTGCGATCCGCCAGCTCGTGGAGTCGCTCACGGTCGAGCGTTTCGATTGGGAGGAGGCGGAGCGTCGCGTGCCGCCCGGACCGAAGGTCATCACGATCTCTCCGGCGTTCAACGAGGCCGAGAACGTCGGCGCGGTGATCGATGCGATGCCGAAGGAGGTCGCGGGCTACCACGTGGTGCCGATCGTGATCGACGACCATTCCGACGACGGCACCGCCGAGGCGGCCCGCATGGGCGGAGCGCTCACGACCACCCTGCCGATCCGGCGCGGAGGAGGCATGGCGTTGCGGGTCGGCTACGACATCGCCCTGCAGCTCGGCGCCGACATCGTGGTCAGCCTCGACGCCGACGGGCAGCACCTTCCGGAGGAGATCCCGGTCTTGATCGAGCCGATCATCGAGGACCGGGCCGACCACGTGAACGGATCTCGGATGCTCGGCGACTTCGAGCGCGGCGGTGGCTTCATCCGACACGCCGGCGTGCACTTCTTCTCGTGGCTCGTCACGATCCTCACCGGTCAGCGCATCACCGACATCTCGAGCGGCTACCGGGCTACCCGCGCCGAGACCCTGCGGAAGCTGATCCTCGTGCAGGACCAGTTCTGGACCTCGGAGGTGACGATCGAGGCGCTGCGTCAGCGAGCTCGCATCGTCGAGGTGCCGGTGACGTTCCTCACGCGGCGGGGCGGCGTGTCCAAGAAGCCCAAGAGCATGCGCTACGCGTGGAACTTCTCCAAGGCGATCGGGAAGACCTGGCTGAGGTGACCGGGGACGGCCGTTCCTCCCGGCGATGGCGTCTCGCGGTGCTGGGAGCCGGGACGCTCGTCGCGGCAGGGGTGGTGATCGGGCTGTACGGCGCTCGGTTCGCCGGCGTGCCGGACCCCGCGCCCGTCGGGTTCGACACGCCCCTCTACCAGTACCGGGCCAACCTGATCGCCGAGGGGGGGACCGACGCGCTCGATGGCTGGGCGCCGCCCTACGTCGCCGACCAGGATCGGGTCACGACGGCCGCCCTGTGGGCGTTGCTCGGCTCCGTCACGCGGCGTGAGCCGTCGTCGCTCGCGTTCCTCTGGCCGGCGACGATGGGCGTGGCAGTGGGAGCCGGGGCCGCCGCGTTCGCGCGCAGCGTGTGGCGCGAGCCGGGCTGGGCCGCGCCGATCTACGTCGTCGCCGTGGGGGCCTCGGTGCAGATCGCCCGGACCGCGGGTGGGAGCCTCGACAACCTCACGGTGGACCCGGTGGTGCTCGTCGCGGCTGCCGCCGCCTTGGTGGCGACCACCGAAGGGAACCGGACCCTGGCGGGGGGGATCGCCCTGATGGCGGCCGCGGTGCCGATCCACTGGGTGCTCGCAACCGCGATCGCCGCCCTCCTCCTCTCGGTGGGGATGCTGCTCGTCCCCGACGCGGTTCGCCGACGCCGAGCTGGGGCGCCGTGGCGCGAGCTCCCCGCCGTGCGGCTGGCGGCCGCCGTCGCCGCGGGGCAGGCGCTCGGGTGGGGCGCGCTCGTCGGGAACGCGGGCGTGCCTTCGAGGGGCCCCCACCTCCGACTCGAGAAGGTGCTCGAGAAGGACGCGGCCAGGTCGAGCTCCGGTCCGGTGTGGGCCACCGGCGCTGCGGCCGTCGTGGGCGCGGCGCGACTGCGGCGAGCCGGCACGCCGGCGCGATGGGGCATGTGGTTCATGCTGCTCTGGGCCGCCACGGTCCCTGTGGCCGCGATCGGCTTGCACGCGCTCGACCTCACCGTGCCGAGCTACCGGGTCGTCGACTTCGGCCTGGCCCTCCCCGTCCTCGCCGCCGCAGCGGTCGTGTGGCTCGTGCGCGGCATCCAGCGCTCGATGACCCGTCTGCGCGATCGGCGGCGCGAGGACCCCTCGGGCGTCGGTACGATCGCGGCCGGCGCGTTCGTGACTGCCGCCGTGGCCGGAGCGATCGTGATCGTCGGCGCGCTGTCGATCGGTTCGTGGTGGGCCGGGGACCTCTGGCGATCGCAGGAGCCCGTCGTTCCCGGAGGCGCCGCCCAGGCGGCGATCGCTGCCGGCTACGTGGACGCGGCCGTCCCGGAAGGACCGGTGGTGTTCCTCACCACGTTCCTGGATCCCAGGCTGCCCGACAGGGTCGCACGAGCCGCGATGCCGGCGACCGCCGTCACCCGACCCCTCATGGCCGTGGGGAAGCCGGAGGACCTGGCCGAGGGACGACCGACCACGGGGGGTGGCCGGATCGCGGAGGCATCGGCGCTCACGTGGCCCGCCGCCGGGCCGGCGATCGCGAGCGGGGCACCGGTGCTGCAGCTCACGGCCTTCACGCCGGGCACCCCTCCCCTTCCCGGGAGCCGCCCGCTCGGCCGAGGCGTCTTCCTCGTGCAGGGACCGGAGCCGCCGGTCCCGTTCGTCGCACCGACGCCGGCCACCCGGCCCCTCGGCGACATCGTCGTCGACGTGATCGGGCTCCTCGCGCTGATCGGGATCTCTGGGTCGGGGTGGGCCTGGGCGCTCGGACCGGGCGACCGAGCGAGCCGGCTGCTCGCATCGATCCCGTTCGGGGTCGCGGTCCTGGGGGTCGGCGCCGTGGCGGCCGACGCGGTCGGCATCTCGGTGTCCGGAGCGTCAGGGACCATGCTCGTCACGGGCCTCGCGCTCTTCGGCGGATTCCTCGCGTCGATCGTCCGACAGAGCGGCCCGGCGGCTCGCGCCGGGGCCGGATGACACGCCCGCGCCGCGCCCGCGACGATCCCGTGAGGAGGGCGTCCCGACTCGTTCAGCCCGCCGTCGCGTGCGAGACCGCGATCTCGCCGGCGACACGGGCGTTGTCCTCGAGCAGCGCCAGGTTGGCGTCGAGGCTCCGCCCGCCGGTGAGGTCGGCGAGGGCCGCCAGGAGGAACGGTGTCCTCGCCTTCGCGTGCACCCCCGCGTCGTCGGCGCGCCGCTCGGCCTCGCGGGCCGCCCGGGCGACCTCGTCGGCATCCATCGCGAACGACGAGGGGATCGGGTTGCACACCACCAGCGTGGAGCGCGTGCCGAGCGCCAGCGCTCCGCTGAGCACCGCCGCGGCCTCGGCCGGCGACGACGCGCGGTGCTCCAGGTCCACGGGCGCCTGCCGGGCGAGGAAGAACGGGAGACGGCCGACCCCGTAGCCGACGAGGGCGACGCCGAGCTCTTCGAGCTTCTCCGCCGTGGCGACGGGATCGATGATCGACTTCGGCCCCGAGCAGACGAGCATCCCCGGCGTGCGAGCCAGCTCGAGCAGATCCGCGCTGACATCGGGGTCCGGCCCCGGATGCACGCCGCCGATGCCGCCGGTCGCTCCCACCACGATCCCGGCTCTCGCGGCTGCCCAGATGGCGGCGCTCACCGTGGTGGCGCCGAGCACCCGGGACGCGATCGCCGCCGGGATGTCTCGCCTCGCCACCTTCGTGGCGGCCCCGGGGTCGCAGAACCGCGCAAGCTCGGCGTCGCTCAGGCCGACCACCATCCGCCCCTCCACCGCCCCGATCCACGCCGGCATCGCCCCGGCCGCCCGGATCGCGCCACCCATGCGCTCGACGCACTCTCGGTTCCGCGGCACGGGCAGCCCCTGGCCGATCACACTGGTCTCGAGGGCGACGACGCCCTCGCCCGCATCGAGGGCTCCTCGGACGTCGCCGGCGACCGCGAAGGCGTCACCCATCGTGCGTGAGCTTCGGTGGCCATGCTCCTGCGCTCGACGCGACGAGAGCCCCTGCGCGACACGCGGACGCGAGCGCATCCGCGCCCGGAGCACCGCGGGCCAGCGATGCGAGCAGCACTCCGTCGAACGCGTCGCCGGCCCCCGTCGGGTCCACCTCGACGACCGGCTCGGCCGGAGCGCTGAAGACGGTGCCTTCGACGCAGAGCACGGCGCCACGGCGATCCATCTTCACGGCGGCGACCCGATAGCGCTCGCCCAATGCGCGCGCGGCCTCGCCTCCGCGACGGCCCGTGAGCACCTCGGCCTCGAGCTCGTTGGCCAACACGGCCGAGGCGCCTGAGGTCGCCTCGAAGAACCTCGTCGCTCCGAAGCCCTCGACCAGAGGCCACGAGGCCGCCTCGACCGCCACGAACTCCGCGCTCGCACGCTCGAGGGCAGCCCCGGCGGCCTCGTGGCCGGGCTCCTGCAAGAGCAGGTAGCCCGAGACGAGCACGGCCCCGGCCTCGATCGAGGCCGGCAGATCCTCGGGCTCGAGCCGCGCGTTGGCGCCGCGATCGGCGACCATCGAGCGTTCCCCGGGCTCGTGCACGACGAGCATCGTGCCTGTCGGCGCCTCGGCGTCGATCGTGAGCGAGGGCTCGACGCCCTGCTCGACGAGTGCCTGTCGCAGCGTTCGGCCCTGCAGGTCGTCACCGACCCGGCCGAGCACCGCGGCCGTCGCCCCCGCCCAGCGGGCCCAGACCGAGGCGTTGGCGGAGGTGCCACCCGGCTGCAGGAGGACCCGCCCGTGCACGTCGCCTCCTCGCTTGAGCATCTCCGCATCGACACGGATGTCGAGCATCACGTCGCCCACGCACACGAGATCCACCGGCACACCCTAGCCCTAGCCGCCGCCGCGCCCCCTCCTTCGCGACGACGTCAACGGCTGCGACCCTCAGAGCCCCCGCTCGGCCGCTCGGCCCGCTCGGCCCGCTGGACCGGCTCGGCGACGAGCACGGGCGGAGGGGGCCGCGGGATCCGGGATCCACCGGTGACCCGGGCGGCGGCCTCGGGGGCGGCGTCCGGCGCCAGCGCGGCCCGGCGCTCCCGCGCGACCGCCTTCTCGCGGCGGAACTTCTTCCAGTCGCTGCTCTTGGTGCTGATCGCCAGGTCCGTCGCGATCTGCACCAGACCGAGCCCCGCCAGAGCCGCCGCCGCCCACCACGGAGCGCCCGACGCCGGCCAGAACGCGAGCGCGGCGAACGGCGCGACCTTCGTGGCGATCGCTCCTGACGCGTGCATCCACGCCCGGGAATCGGGATCGGCCCGGAGGTACGTGCCGTAGTCCGACTTCAGGCCCGGGCGAGGCGGAGGCGGTCCGCCGAGGAAGGCGTCGGTCCAGCGGATGCCCACCAGGTACCCGGCGAGCCAGTGCGTGGGCGAGTGGACCGAGACGGACCAGATCGCCCCGGCCGCGACGAGGGCCAGACCCTTCGAGGAGGGTGAGCGCCAGACGAAGGCCGCCCCGACCGCCAGGGCGCCGACCAGGACCCCGAGCAGGAGCACGACGTTCCCCACCCACACCGGCGCCCGCAGGCGTACGCGGGCGCGGAACGCGGCCGTATCGATGCGTCCGATGCGCTCGGCATGCTCCTCCACCAGTGCGCGGTCGAGCTTGATCCGCCCCACGATCGGCCAGAAGCCGAGGGCGTGCAGGTCGGTGTTCCCGGCCCTCACGGCGGCCTCGATGCGGTCGAGCTCGGCGCCGATGCCATCGCGATCCGTCGGCGGCGGAGTTGCTCGAACCTCCACGATCAGGCCCCTTTCCGGCTATACGATTCGTCAGGCGCTCCTGCGACGAGCGCTTCCCCGACTGCAGGAGGCACCGCTGAACAGGAGTATCACCCGCCCCGCGACTCCGGACACGTCCGGAGGCCGCTCGCTCGTCACGCTCGACGGGCGCTATCACGTCATGGGCCGGATCGCATCCGGAGGCATGGGCGAGGTCTTCCGCGCGCGCGACACCGTGTTGGACCGTGAGGTCGCGATCAAGGTGCTGCATCGCTCGCTCGCCGGCGACCAGGCGTTCGTCGACCGGTTCCGCACCGAGGCTCGCGCCGCCGCCGGGCTCTCCCACCCCAACATCGTCGCGGTCTTCGACTGGGGAGCGGTCGACGGCATCTACTACATGGTCATGGAGTACGTGCGGGGACAGGGCCTGCGCGCCCTGCTGACCCGTGACGGGCGCCTCGAGCCCGCACAGGCGACCGATGTCGTCCGCCAGACCCTGCTGGCGCTCGATCACGCGCACCGCCAGGGCATCGTGCACCGCGACATCAAGCCCGAGAACGTGTTGATCACGACCGAGGGGGTCGCGAAGGTCGCCGACTTCGGCCTCGCGCGCGCCTACGCGGAAGGCCGCCAGACACAGGCCGGCACGGTCACCGGCACGGTGCAGTACCTGGCTCCCGAGCAGATCAGGGGTGAGCCGGCCGATCCGCGCAGCGACCTGTATTCCCTCGGCATCGTCACCTACGAGCTGTTGACCGGGAAGCTGCCGTTCACCGGCGAGACGGCCATGTCGATCGCGTACAAGCACCTGTCGGGACGCGTGCCACGACCGAGCGCCCTCGTGCCCGCGATCCCCGGCGAGCTCGACGGGTTCGTCGCCAGCGCGACCGACCGCGACCGCGAGATGCGGCCGGAGTCGGCCGTCGGGATGCGGCGCGACCTGGACGCGCTCGCCCCCTCGCTGGCGCCCGCCCGGCCGCTCGCCTCCCTCGTCGATGCCTCCCCCGAGCCGAGCCCGACCGAGGATGGACGAGCCACCGGCGTGGTCCGGCTCAGCGACGTCGACGTCGACGTCGACGTCGACGAGGCCGCGACGACGACCCAGACGATCGCCCGCGTGGAGCGGTCGACGAAGCGCCGTTGGCGCCGGCGCCTCGGAATCCTCGCGGTGGTCGCCGCCCTCGTCGCCATCGGCTGGGGCGTGTGGACGTATGTGATGCCCCATCGCGCCGACGTGCCCCTCCTCGTCGGCGTGCCCGTCGACCAAGCTCGCGACCGATTGTCGGACCTCGGTTTCGCGGTCCGCATCGATGACCCGGTCCACTCCGAGCGCATCGATGACGGGCTGGTGCTGCGCATGCAACCCGTCGCGGGTGCGTCGCTGGAGCGAGGCGAGGCGGTCACGCTCGTCCCCTCGCTCGGAGCCCCGCCCGTGAGAGCCCCCGACGTCGAGGGCATGACCCTCGAACGAGCCACGACGAGGCTGGAGCGGGTGGGGCTCGGCATCGACGTGGCGAGGCGCCGCTATCACCCCGAGATCCCCGAAGGCAGCGTGATCGAGCAGCTCGATACGGGCATGGTGCCCGCGGACAGCACCGTCGAGATCATGCTGAGCCGGGGACACGCACCGGTCGACGTGCCGCGCGTCGCGGGATCCACCGAGGCCGATGCCACCGAGCGGCTGAAGGCGGAGGGCTTCGCGGTCGTCGTCGAGGAGTCGTTCTCCAACGGCGTCGACCGCGGGCTCGTGATCGGTGTGGCTCCCAAGGCGAGCAGCCAGATCCCGTACGGATCGACGGTCACCATCGAGGTCTCGCTGGGACCGGAGCGGTTCCGGGCGCCGAGCTTCATCGGCCTGACCCGTGCCCAGGCCGAGGATCGGGCCGCCGAGTACGGCCTCGGGTCTTCCTTCACCGACCTGCCGGGTGGGACCGGCGTGGTCATCACGCAGAGCCCGGCGCCCGGCGTGACCGTGAGCTACGGCGACATGATCCAGCTCTTCCTGCTGTGAGGTTCGGGGCGCACGTGCGCCGCGGATCGGAAGCCACGAGCGGAGTCGTGCACGAGTGTCGACTGCGGGGAGCCGACTGCGCGCAGGTCTTCCTCTCCAATCCACGGGCATGGGCGCCGCCTCGGCAGACGGACGAGCAGGTCGAGGCGTTCCGTGACGCCTGGGCGGCGAGCGGACTCGGACCGCTGATCGCCCATGCGCCGTACCTCGTGAACATCGCCTCCGCCGATCGCGTGTTCCTCCGGAAGTCGCGCGCGCTCGCGACCGCCTCGATCGAGACCTGCGACGCCCTGGGTGTCGATGCGCTCGTGATCCATGCAGGCAACGGAGGCGGCGGCGACACCGACGTGGCCCGGCGAAGGGCGGCCTCGTCGATCGACGCGGTGACCGCGGCGGCGGAGGGCACACGGGTCCTCGTGGAGCTGATGGCCGGCACGCGTGGCGCCGTCGCCTCGACGGTCGCTGAGGCCGCCGAGCTCCTCGGGCGCCTCGACGATGACTCGGTCGGCCTGTGCCTCGACACCTGCCACCTGTTCGCGGCGGGATACGGGCTGGACACTCCCGAGGGGATCGCCGGGCTCTTCGACGAGCTCGGCACGGAAGGGCTCACCGGGCGGGTGGGGCTGATCCACGCCAACGACTCCGAGTTCGGGCGCGGGGAGCACCGCGACCGGCACGCCTCGATCGGCCGGGGACACATCGGCTCCGGCGGGTTCGGGCTGCTGCTGGCACGCCCCGAGGTGTCGGATCTGCCGTTCGTGCTCGAGACGCCGGGCGACGCCTCCGAACACGCGGAGCAGATCGCGACCCTCAGAGCCTTGCAGGCATAGAGCCCCGCGACCCTCCGGCCTAGGGCTGAAGCTCCGCCCGCGGTCCTTCCTGGTGGCTGTACCGCTCCTCCGCGAACGGTTCGGCGTGCACGTGGTATCCGCGCACCTCCCAGAACCCCCGCTCGTTCCGGTCGCTGAAGCGCAGGCCCGTGAGCCACTTCGCGCTCTTCCACGCGTAGCGTTTCGGGACGACGAGTCGCAGCGGCCAGCCGTGCTCGGGCGTGAGGTTCTCCCCGTGGTTGCGCCAGGCGAGCAGCACATCGTCGTCGCTCATCGCCTCCAGCGACAGGTCCGAGGTGTAGCCG
>JBOGVO010000114.1:0-9906 GCA_050692855.1 Actinomycetota bacterium
ATCCGGAGCCCTTCGGCCCCTGCGGTCCGGGCGCCGATCGCGATCCGCGCCGCTCCGGTCCTCATGGGCAGCAGCTGCACCTCGTCGCTCGCCCGTCCCTCGGGGAATATCGCCACGACGCCGTCGCCGGCGAGCACCTCGTGGCACGCCCGGAACGCGCGCTCGTTGCCCGTCGTGGGACCGTCGGACGCGCGGCGCACGGGGATCGCGCCGGCGAGCGTCAGGAACGGCCGGGCCGGCGTCCTCCAGAGCGACGCCATCGCGAGGAACCGAGCGAACCGGGGCAGGGTGGCCGTCAGCAGGGCCGGATCGACGAACCCGCCCTCGTGGCTCGCCACGACCAGGACCGGGCCCCGCTCGGGCACCCGTTCGAGCCCGCTCGTCTCGACCGACGCGAACCACCCCGCCACGGCGACCCGGGCGATCGAACGCATCACGAGGGCACGCGCTCGCACGGATCGGATCCTCCCACGATCTCGGCCACGATCTCGGCCACGATCTCGGCCACGATCTCGGGGTGAAGCCCCCGGTGGTCGGTCGACCGGCCAAGATGGCGGGCGTCGAGGGGCGGCTGGCTACGATGAGGCGATGTCCCGTGCGCTCGATCGTCTCCTGACGGCGTTCGGCGTGGTCGGCCCCGCCGTGTTCACGGCGGCCTGGGTCGTCGCCAGCCGTCGCCAACCCGGCTACTCGGTGGCGAACGAACACATCAGCGGGCTCGCGGCACCGGACGCGCGCGCTCCGATGGTCATGACCGCGGGCTTCTGGGCGCTCGGGCTCAGCACGATCGGGTTCGCCGCCGCCCTCGACCGGCGGCTCTCACGCGATGGGGGCGACGCCGGGACCGGCCCCGCGCTCCTGGGGGTCTCCGGGCTCGCGATCTGTGCCGCCGGCACGCTTCGGCGGGACCGCATGTCCAACTTCGCGGTGCCCGGCGATCCGCCGGCGCGCCAATCCTGGATCAACGACGGGCACGATGCCGCGTCGCTCCTCGGGCACGTCTGCGCCTCGGCCGGGCTGCTGTCGGTGGCGACGCGACTGCGACGCGATCCTCGGCTGCGCGACCTGGCGGCCCCCGGGGCGGGAGCCGCGCTCGCCTCGAGCGGGGCCATGTCGTACTTCGCACGCGACGTGGTTCGCCCCGGCAACGGCATCGTCCAACGCGTCGGTATCTCGGTCCCGCTCCTGTTCACGACGAGGCTCGCCTGGCGCCTGCTGCGCGAGCCCGATGCCGCCGAGGGCGAGGGCTGAGAACGAGGGCCGGGCGGGCGACCTCAGGAGAGCGCGTCGTCAGGCACGATCGCTCGTGTGCGCTCGACGTCGCCGGCGATCGCGTCGACCAGCTCGTCGATCGACGGGTACTTTTCCTCGTCGCGGAGCCGCTCCCAGAACTCGATCGAGATCGGTGTTCCGCGCAGGTCCGTTTCCTCGAAATCGAGCAGGAACGCCTCGACGTGCAGGGGCTCGATCCCGAACGTCGGATTCGTGCCGACGTCGATCGCGGCTCGGTACCGACGGCCACGCGCCTCGGCGAGACCCGCGTAGATCCCCTGCCCGGGGAGCAACAGCCTCGGCCACGTGCGGAGGTTGGCGGTCGGGTACCCGAGGCCCCTGCCGCGCCCGTGCCCCGACGTGACCTCGCCGTCGAGCACGAAGCGCCTGCCGAGTGCGGTGCGCGGCCACACGAGGTCACCCTCGGTCAACGCCTCGCGGATCGACGAGGACGAGACCGTTCGTCCCGCCAGCTCGAGCAGCGGCACGCCCTCGGCCGTCAAGCCGTGGGGCGCGCCCATGGCGGGCAGGGTCTCCACGGTTCCCACCGCCTTGTGCCCGAACGTGAAGTTGACCCCCATCGTCGCGTGCAGCGCGTGCACACCGTCGACCAGCACGTCGCGGACGAACGCCTCGGCGGGCACCCGGGAGAACTCGGCCGTGAACGCCAACACCACCAGGACGTCGACGCCAGCGTCCTCGATCAGCGACGCCTTGCGCTCGACCGTGGTGAGCAGGCGCGGCTCACGGCCCGGGGTGAGCACCTCGCGCGGGTGCCGGTCGAAGGTGATCGCCACCGATCGGACGGCCCGAGCCGCTGCCCGGTCGACGGTCGTGTCCAGGACCGAGCGGTGCCCGAGGTGCACCCCGTCGAAGAACCCCACGGTCACCACCGATGCGTCGCCGGTCAACGGCAGGGACCCGATGCCTCGCACGACCTCCATATGCGCGTGAGCCTAGCGGACCGGTCCGTGCGGACGGCCGAGAGGGCCTCCGGCTCGGTCGATCCCGGCATGGCCACCCCGAGGGGTGGGGTACGGTTCAGCCATGGGCACGCGGATCGTCGTCGTGGTCGTGGTCGCCGCTCTGGCGATCGCCGCCTGCTCGCGCGACGCCTCCCCGCCGAGCGTGACCGATGATCGAACGATCACCGTCGCCTCGTTCGACTTCCCCGAGAGCGAGCTGATCGCCGACCTGTACGTGGGCGCGCTCCGCGGCGCCGGGTTCGAGGTGACCCACGAACGTCGGATCGGATCGCGTGAGGTCGTGCTGCCGGCGCTGCAGCTCGGACTCGTCGAGGTGGTTCCCGAGTACTCGGGCAGCGTCGTGGAGTTCCTCGGTGGCCACTCCTCCGCGGACGCCGCCACGGTGGATCGCACCCTCGCGCAGCTCGTCGCTCCCCGGGGCATCGATGCGCTCGCGCCCTCCCGCGCGCAGAGCCGCAACGGCCTGGTGGTCACGTCGAAGACCGCCGCGGAGCTCTCGCTGCGCTCGATCAGCGATCTCCACGACGTCGCCGACACGCTGACGCTCGGAGGCCCAGTGGAGTGCCCCGACCGCGACCTCTGCCTACGCGGGTTCCGCGGAACCTATGGGTTGATGTTCGACTCCTTCCTGCCGCTGGATGCTGGTGGGCCGATCACGGCCGAGGCCGTGCAACGGGGAACGGTCGACGTCGGCGTGCTGTTCACGAGCGACGGCAGCCTCGCCGAGCACGACCTCGTGCTGCTGCGTGACGACCGCGAGCTGCAGCCGGTCGAGCAGGTCACCCCACTGGTCGGTCGCGAGGCGGTCGAACGGTTCGGCCGCGAGATGGTGGAGGCGCTCGACTCGGTCTCCGCCGAGCTCACGACGTCGGACCTCCGGACGTTGAACGCGACCGTCGCCGACGGGCTCGACCCCGAGGCTGCGGCCGCAGGCTGGCTCGACCAGCACGGGCTCGCGGAGCCGGTTGGGTAGCATCACCCGACGAGAGGAACACGAGGAACGTGGACGCGACCGAGCAGACGAGCGAGAGCACCCACGACCGTCACCGCCGGCTCGGGCCGAACGTGCGCCGGCGTCCCTCGGGCGAGGCTCCGCCGCTTCCCCGGGAGCTGGGCCGCAGCGGCAAGTTCTGGCTGTTCATGGCCGCGTACTTCGTCGCCACGCTGATCGGCGTGGTGCTGTTCGACCCGCTGGAACGGCTGTTCGAGACGAGGGACGCCGCGATCTTCCGGTGGTTCGCCTCGTGGCGGAGCGCCGCCCTCACCGACATCATGACGATCGTCGCGCTGCTCACGTCGAGGTGGGTGATCCGCACGCTCCGGTGGGCCACGATCGGAGCGCTGATCGTCGTGCGGCGCTGGCGCCACCTGCTGGTGTTCATCGGAGCGCTGTTCCTCGAGGGGATCATCAGCTACGGCCTGACTCAGGCGATCGCGCGACCACGCCCGTTGGATGCGTGGATCATCGGCCCCTGGCAGGGGTTCTCGATGCCATCCGTGCAGATGGCCGGGCTCGCGGTCACGCTCGTCGGCATGATGTACTCCCTGATCCCGCACGGTCGCACGCGGAACGCGGCCAAGTGGGTCTCTGCCGGCGTGCTCCTGGCCGCCGGGCTCGCGCGCGTCTACCTCGGAGCCGATCACGCCTCGGGCGCGATCTTCGGTGCGGTGCTCGGGGTCGCGATCGGGTTGACCGCATTCCGATGGTTCACGCCCAACGACGTCTTCCCGGTGACGTACCGCAAGGGCAAAGCCGCCCACCTCGACGTCGGAGGCCGGCGGGGGGAGGCGATCGCGACCGCGGTGCGCGACCAGATCGGATACCGGGTGCTCGACGTGGAACCCATCGGCCTGGCCGGCTCCGGCGGGTCGACCCCGCTCCTGCTCCGGGTGCGGGAGGAAGGCACCGACGTGGAACGGAAGCTGTTCGCCAAGCTGTACGCGACGAGCCACGTCCGCGCGGACCGCTGGTACAAGCTCGGCCGCACGATCCTCTACGGCAAGCTCGAGGATGAGAGCCCGTTCCAGACGGTCCGTCGGTTCGTGGAGTACGAGGACTACACCCTGCGTCTGATGGAGGACGTCGGCCTGCCGGTTCCGACGCCGTACGGGGTGGTCGAGATCACCCCCGAGCGCGAATACATGATCGTGATGGAGTTCTTCGAGGGCGCGGTGGAGATCGGCGACGCCGAGGTCGACGACGGGGTCATCGATCAGGGGTTGTCGCTGATCCGGGAGATGTGGGACGAGGGGCTCGCGCACCGAGACGTGAAACCCGCCAACCTGATGGTTCGCGACGGGCAGCTGAAGCTGATCGACGTCTTCTTCGTGCAGGTCAGGCCGTCGCCGTGGCGCCAGGCCGTCGACCTCGCCAACATGATGCTGGTGCTCGGTCTGCGCACCGACGCGCATCGCGTCTACGAGCACGCGCTCCGCTCCTTCACGCCCGAGGAAATCGCCGAGGCGTTCGCGGCCACCAGGGGCGTCGCCAGCCCGACCCAGCTCCGTTCGATGATGAAGGAGGACGGGCGCGACCTCATGGCCGAGTTCCAGCGGCTCGCGCCCGCTCGGGAGCCGCTGCGGATCCAGCGTTGGAGCGTGCGGCGCGTCGCCCTCACGCTCGCCGTGGCGCTCGGGGCCCTGCTCGCGCTGGGCCTCATCGTCTCGAACTGGGCGGTGTTCGCGTGAACATGAGGCGCGCCGCGATCTGCGCCGCGGCCACGATCTCGCTCGCCGCCGCCGCCTGCACGCTGGGCACGAGCGGGCAACCGCTCTGCACGCAGGCCGACGACTCCGTGTTGGTGCTCGAGGCGCAATCGGTGCCGTCGGCGACGCGACTGCCGTGCATCGCAGAGCTCCCGATCGGCTGGGGGTTCGCGGGCATGCTCGTCGACGACACGAGCACCACGATGTGGTTGAGCCACGACCGGGCCGGCGTCAAGGCCGTCGAGGTGGAGCTCAGGGCCACGTGCGACGTCTCGTCGGGCGTCCAGGTGCCGCCCGGCCCGGACGAGGTGGGCATGCAGGTCTACCAACAACCCACCAGCCTCGATCCGTACACGGGGTCGCGATGGTTGAGGTTCGAGGGGGGGTGCATCGAGTATCGCTACCGCTTCGCTCCGGACTCGGAGCCCACCCTGGTGATCGAGGCCGACCGCGCCTTGTCGACGCTGCCGCGTTCCACCGTCGTCTCGCGGGTCCGGAACGATCTCGACCTCACCCTCTGCGGGGCGGGCGCCCCCCCGTGCCCGGGGTAGGCTCGGGCCGCCATGCTGACCGACCATCGGCGCGCGTTCCGATTCACGCTCGCACTGCTGGGGTGTCTGGCCTTCATGCTCGTGGCGGTCGGTCGCCATCCGGAGCACGAGGCACCCCGGACGACCCTGGCCGTCATCGGCGACCTCGACGGAGCGATCGACGACTGGGCCCACGGCGTCAAGCTGGCGCTGCTGACCGATATCTGTCGGTTCCTCAGCTTCATCGGGGGCGGTATCGTGACGATCCCGCTGCGCGTGCTCGTGGCCACCTATCTCGCGGTGCGTCGCCGATTCGTGGCCCTCTCGGCGTTCGTGCTGACCTGGGCCGCCTCGGAGGTGCTGCTCACCTGGTTCAAGGGCTTCTTCCATCGCGGGCGGCCACCGGATCCGATCGTCGACACCCTTGGCTTCTCGTTCCCATCCGGTCACGCGACCGCGGGTGCCGCCCTCGCGGTCATCCTCGTCTTCGTCGTGTTCCCGCCGGGTCCCGAGCGCAGGAAGTGGGAGCTGCTCGCCGTCGGGTTCACGTTCGTGATGGCCCTCTCGCGCGTGTACCTCGCCGCGCACTGGTTCTCCGACGTCGTCACCGGCGTGCTGCTCGGCACCGGCATCGCCTTGGGATCGGCGGCCCTCGTGACGGAGATCACGAACGCGTTGAGCGGCCGAGGCGTGATCACCGCACCGGTGACCCCGCCGGGCGACCCGCTCGACCCCAGGCTGACGTGAGTCAGCCTGCCGTCGTCGCGGCTCCGGCCCGGGCCTCCGCTTCGGGCGGAGCCTCGCGCCGCCAGTCCTTCTTCGCCTTGTAGATCAGGTAGGTGAACGCGCCCAGCGGGATCTGCACTCCGAACGTGAGTGCGCGGAACATCAGCACCGCGCCGACGACGGCCGCCTTCTCGTCGGCCGGCGCCGCCGCCGCCAGACCGCCGATGTACCCGAGGTCGATCACGCCGACGCCGCCGGGGGTGATCGGCACCGCCGAGAGCAGGCGGCTGAAGGAGAACACGGCGAAGACCTGCGCGGTGCTGACCTCCTGCTCGGACACGCCCATGCTCCGGAGCGAGAGCAGGAGCACCGCGGCGAGCGTCACCTGGCTGAGGATCGTCGTCCAGGTGAGCCTGAGCCACCGTCGCTCCACGAGCCCGATCGTGTCGGCCCGGAACTTCACGGCTCGATCGCCGGTATCGGTGCGCGGCTGTTTGCGGAACAGCTTCAGGAAGAACGAGATCACCTTCCCGACGCCGTCGCCGACCCGGCGTGCCAGGTGCTCGCTCGCGAAGAGGGCGGTGAGCAGACCCACCGCGACGGCGAGCACGATCACCCCGACCACCGCAGCCACCAGGTAGGCGGAGCCGCTCTGCCCCGCGACGACCAGCACGACGATGGAGATGACCGGCATGGCGAGCTTCACGAAGATGTTCCAGATGCCGGTCACCCCGACATAGAGCGCCACGTCGGTGCCGGTGAACCCCCACGAGCGCAGGATCGTGTACGTGAGCCCGATCGCGATCGCCCCTCCCCCGGGAAGCGTGTTCGCGACCGAGGTGGTCGTCTGCGTGAGCACGGCCGCGTGACCGAGCCGCAACCCGGGAAGGGCCGCCATGTTGGCCCACCAGTAGGTGAAGAGGTTGAAGATCATCGCCGCGAACAACGAGCCGAGCTCGAGCGGCGTGAGCGACTCGAACGCCTTCCAGACCTCGCCGTAGTCGGCGACCTTGGGGATCGCGAACACGAAGATGCCGACGACGATCGCCAGGGAGATGGCTCCCGAGACGATCCGCCGGGCGGACGAGTGGCGTTTCCCCTCTGCCGGGGGCTGTTCGGGCGTCGCCGGCGTGGGCGTCCTCATGCTCATGTCGCCGCAGGATAGCCGCGTTGGGCAGGGTCGCGCCTCACCCGGCTCACGGCGCCCTCGGAACGGCGCTCGCGCGCCGCCCACCCGGCCTCGGATAGGCTTCGCGGATGGAACCGACGACCCGCAACCACGCGGTGGGCTCGACCACCGATGCCCCCGCGGGGGTCCATCGCCAGCGTCGCCCCTCGGGCGAACCGCCGCCGCTGCCCCGGTCGTTCACCTCGCTCCGATGGTGGTGGGCGCTCGCGGCCGTGGTGCTCCTCGGCGTGGGCACCGAGCTCCTGATCCGAGGCTACGACGATCTGCACGAATGGGGCGACGCCGTCCTGCGGACGATCGAGGACGCGCGCACCCCGGTGATGACCGATATCGCGAAGGCGATCGCCCTGCTCACGACGTTCGGTGCGATCCAAGCCATCCGGATCGTGCTCGCGGTCGTCCTGGTCGTGACCAAGCGGTTCCGTCACCTCGTGGTCGCGCTCGTCACGTTCGTCGCGAGCGATTGGCTCGTGCTCACGTTCCTCGATGTGCAACGAGCCCCCGGCGACGTCACGCCTCTGATCGACAACACCGACTTCCGATTCCCGTCGTGGCCGATGACCGCCTTGGCCATCACCGTCTTCGCGATGCCGTTCGTGCTGGCGCCGATGGGTCGCATGAGGAAGCGGGCGATGGCCGGCGCCTGGACCATCGTTGTGCTCGTGGGGCTGTCCCGGCTCTACCTGGCGGCCGACTACCCGTCGAACGTCGTCTACGCCGCGCTGTTCAGCTGGGTCCTGACCGAGACGCTCTTCCGCTGGTTCGTGCCCGACGAGTCCTTCCCGGTGAGCTACCGGCGCGGCGGCAACGCGGCGCACCTCGATCTCGGTGGGGCGCGCGCCGAGGCGGTGAAGCGGGCCATGGCCGACCAGGTCGGGCTAGAGGTCACCGAGGTCGAGCCGTTCGGGCTCGAAGGGTCGGGGGGATCCTCGCCGTTGCGCATGACGCTCGCCGACGGCTCCCGCGTGTTCGGCAAGATCTACGCCACGAGCCACGTGCGCGCTGATCGCTGGTACCGCATCGGCCGCACGATCCTGTACGGCAAGCTCGAGGACGAGACGCCGTTCGGCGATGTCCGGCGGCTGACGGAGTACGAGGACTACGCCCTGCGATACCTGGCGATGAACGGCATGGAGGTCGCCCACACGTGGGGCATCGTCGAGCTCACCCCCAACCGGGAGTACATGCTCGTGACGGAGTTCTTCGAGGATTCCAAGAACCTCGGCGACTCGGATATCGACGACGCCGTGATCGACGAGGGCCTGCAGCTGGTCCGGACGTTCTGGGACATCGGTGTCGCCCATCGCGACATCAAGCCCGCGAACCTGCTCGTGCAGCGCGGACGCCTGCAGCTCGTCGACGTCTCGGGGCTCGAGGTCCGCCCGACCCCGTGGCGTCAGGGGGTCGACCTCTCGAACATGATGCTCACCCTCGCCTTGCAGACCGACGCGGACCGCGTCTACGGACGCGCGACCGCATTCTTCACACCCGACGAGATCGCCGAGGGGATCGCGTGCGCCGAAGGCATGGCCGTGCCCACGGAGCTCTCGGCACGCTTGAAGACCGACCCCCGCCCGATCCTCGACCGGTTCAAGGAGCTCGCACCGCCGCACGAGCCGGTCTCGATCCAGACGTGGTCGATCCGCCGTCTCGGGCTCACGGCCGCAGCGGTGGTGGGCGGCATCACCGTGATCGCGATGGCGGTCGCATCGCTCTTCGCGGGCCTGGACTGACACCCTGGAGCCGGGCCTCGCCTCGGAGCCGTCACTCGGCCTGCAGGATCACCAACGGCCTCGACCGAGGGCCCTCGTCTTCGTACACGCCGATCAGCTCACCGTCGGGGGCCAGCACTCGGTACGGCCCCTCCAGGCCCGACGGCGCGAGCACGCGCCCGTGGCCGGCGGCTCTCGCCTCCTCGTCCTCCAGCGAGAGGCCGGGAAGGTGCGCGACGGCCTCCGCGATCGGCCGCGGCGATCCCGGAGCGTCCGGAGCGACCGCGTCCTCCACGTCGAAGGGACCGATCCGGGTGCGGCGCAGAGCCGTGAGATGTGCCCCGCAGCCCAGCGCCGCTCCCACGTCGGCCGCCAGGACCCGGACGTAGGTGCCGCCACCGCAGACGACGAACAGGTCGACGTCGTCCCCCCGTCGCCCCGACACCTCGAAGCTGTCGACCCGGATCGGCCTCGGAGGAGCCTCCAGCGCCTCACCCCGGCGCGCCGCGTCGTAGAGCCTGCGCCCTCCCACCTTGACGGCCGAGTGGGAGGGTGGCCGCTGCATCGACGCGCCGACGAGCCCGGCGACCGCGCTCAGGAGCTCGTCGTCGGTCACCTCGACCGGCGCACGACGAACCACCTCGCCGTCGGCGTCGAGCGTGGTGGTCTCCACCCCGAGACGCATCGTGGCCTCGTAGGTCTTGGAGCGATCGCTCAGGAACCGCAGGAACCGCGTCGCCCTGCCCACGCCCATCAGGAGCAGACCCGTCGCCATGGGGTCGAGC
>JBOGVO010000115.1:0-8049 GCA_050692855.1 Actinomycetota bacterium
ACTTCGTCCGGTAGACCAGCCGGAGCTCGTGAGGGCGGTGAACTGGTTTGGATTCTGCCGGTCGCCCGGCAAGCGGGCGGGGAGGTGACCCCGGCCCGCGAGGGACGGCTCAGCAGCCAATCACCTCGAGGGTCTCATGCTGTGTATGCAAGCCGGACCACCTCCTTCCTCTCGTACCGCACATGGTGCCGCAGACTCCGCGGGACGGCAACCACCCCTCGACCACGGGATCGGGGTCAGCCGATCGCCTCGATAGCATGCGCGCGTGCGCATCCTGATCTGGCACGGGTGGCTGCTGGAGGGCTCCGGATCGAACGTCGCCACCGCTCGCACCGTCGAGTCCTGGCGAGCGGCCGGGCACGACGTCGCGCTCCTGTGCCAGGAGCCTCACCCGGAGCGCTACCCGTGGATCGATGCCCATGGCGTCGTCGACGGCGACGGGCATCGCGGGCTTGGGCTTGGGCTGACGGACCTTCGTTCGACGGGCGAGGGTCGCGGCAGATGTGTGCTGCTTCGGCCCACGATCGGCCCGACGCTGCCGGTGTTCGTCGTCGACCGGTACGAGGGCTTCGACGACGTGCGCCGGTTCGTGGATCTGTCCGACGACGAGCTCGCCGCCTACCTGCAGGCGAACGTCGACGCGCTGCGAGCCGCGGCCGAATGGCACCGAAGCGAGTTCGCGATGGCGGGCCATGCGATCCCGGGAGCCGCGATCGCTCGACGCGCGATGGGGGCGCAGCGATACGTCGCCAAGATCCACGGCAGCGACCTCGAGTACGCCGTGCGGCTGCAGGATCGGTACCGCGAGCTCGCCCGAGAAGGGCTGGGCGGGGCGCGCGCCGTGATCGGTCCCACCGCCGAGGTGCTCGATCGGTGCGCGGGGCTCGTGCCCGAGATGCGCCCGCTCGGTCGGGTCGTGGCGCCCGGGGTCGACGTCGAGGCGTTCCGGCCCCGCCGGCGCGCGGAGGCCTTGACCGACGTCGCCGAGCGGCTGGCGCGAGACCCCGACGCGGCTCGAGGCCGGCCCGCCGACGTGGACGAACTGGCCGAGCGCGCGCTCGACGCGCGGGACGCGGTGGCGCTCGACGCCATCGCGGCGACCTACGACCAGGCCGTGCCCGAGCCCGGCGCGGCCGCGAGGCTCCGCGCGTTGGCCACCGGCGTGACGCCGATCGTCGGCTACCTCGGGAAGCTGATCCCGCAGAAAGGGGTCGAGCTCGTGCTCGCCGCCCAGCACATGCTGAGTCGTGACACCTCGTCGTTGATCGTCGGGTTCGGCTCCCACCGGGAGTGGCTCGCTGCGCTCGCGATCGCCCTGCGACGGGGCGATGAGGCCGCGCTCGCGTGGCTGCGCGATGTGGGTTCGATGCCGATCGGCGAGGCGCCCCACGCCGACGGGGACCGCGATCGGCGACCGGTCACGTTCACGGGACGGCTCGACCACCGGTACGCACCCGGCGCGCTCGCCGCGATGGACGTGATGGTGGTTCCCTCGATCCTGCCCGAGGCGTTCGGCATGGTGGCCGCCGAGGGGGCGGCGGCAGGCGCGCTTCCGATGGTCGGGCGCCATTCCGGACTCGCCGAGGTGGCCGACGCTCTGGAGACCGAGGTGGGTCGTCCGGGGCTGTTCTCCTTCGCGCCCGGGGAGGGCGCGGTCGGGCGGCTCGCGGCGAGCGTCGACCGGCTGCTGGCGTTGCCCGCCGAAGAGCGCGAGGATCTCGCCGCCGGCGTCAGCGCGTTCGTCGGCCGGGCGTGGACGTGGGACCGGACCGCCTCGAAGATCCTCGCCGCCTGGTGAGCGCCGCGCCGCGCCGCGGGAGCACTCCATGACCTCGCTCCGGGCAACTAGGCAGGGACGTCCGTGTTGGTACCAGCGTCAGAACAGGGAGGTCCATGCCGAGTCCGCGCTCGATACCGTGCGGGCATGACCACGAACGGCACACCCCTCGATACCGTGCGGGCATGACCACGAACGGCACACCCCTCGATCACCTGCAGCACATGCTCGGGGCCGATGCCTCGTTCCGGCCCGGGCAGCTCGAGGCGATCGAGGCGGTCGCCCGCGATCGAGGTCGCGTGCTGCTCGTGCAGCGCACCGGGTGGGGCAAGTCCGCCGTGTACTTCATCGCCACGAAGGTGCTGCGCGAGCAGGGGGCCGGCCCGACGCTGCTCGTGAGCCCCTTGCTCGCGCTGATGCGCAACCAGATCGAGATGGCCGCGCGCATCGGCGTGCGCGCCGAGACGATCAACTCCACGAACCCCGAGGAGTTCGAGCCGATCGCCGGGCGCCTGGCGGCCGACGAGATCGACCTGCTGCTCGTCTCGCCGGAGCGGTTCGCGAACGAGCGGTTCCGCGACCGCATGCTGAGCGTCATCGCGCGCGCGGTCGGGCTGCTCGTGGTCGACGAGGCGCATTGCATCAGCGACTGGGGGCACGACTTCCGTCCGGACTACCGGCGCATCGTGCGCGTGCTCGAGGCGCTGCCCCCAGGCGTGCCCGTGCTCTGCACCACCGCCACCGCGAACGATCGCGTGATCGCCGACATCACCGACCAGCTCGGCGACGAGCTGCAGACGTTCCGCGGCTCGCTCGACCGAGAGAGCCTGACGCTCGCCGTGGCCGACGCGCCGAGCCAGGCCGAGCGCATGGCGTGGCTGGCGGAGACCCTTCCCACCCTCGACGGCTCGGGCATCGTCTACGCGCTCACGATCGCCGACACCGAACGGGTGGCTGCGTTCCTGCGCCGGCAGGGCATCGAGGCCGAGGCCTACAGCGGGGCCACCGACAACGACGACCGGGTCCGTCTCGAGCAGGCGCTGCTCGCGAACGAGCTGCAGGCGCTCGTCGCGACGAGCGCGCTCGGCATGGGATTCGACAAGCCCGACCTCGGTTTCGTGATCCACTACCAGAGCCCCGGCTCGCCGATCGCCTACTACCAACAGGTCGGGCGCGCCGGCCGGGCGCTCGACCACGCGCCGGCCGTGCTGCTGTGCGGCGTCGAGGACCGCGAGATCCAGGACTACTTCATCGAGACGGCGTTCCCGCCGAGGGAGCAGGCCGAGCGCATCGTGGAGCTGCTCGCCGACGCCGGCGCCTCCGGCGAGCCGGTGTCGCTGAACGAGCTGATGACGGCGGTGAACGTGCGTCGAGGGCGGCTCGAGTCGATGCTGAAGGTGCTCGAGGTGGAGGGCGCCGTCGCGCGCGAGCGCGGCGGGTACGTGCGCACCGGCGACGCGTGGACCTATCCGGCCGAGCGCGTGGAGCACATCACCGCCCTTCGGCGTCACGAGCAGGAGGCGATGCGTCGGTACGCGCATCACGATGGATGCTTGATGGAGTTCCTGCGCCGCGAGCTCGACGACCCCGGCGCGGAACCGTGCGGCCGGTGCATGAACTGCACGGGCACGCCGCTGCTCGTGGACCCGTCGCAGGAGCTGCGGGCGGCGGCCCGAGAGCACCTGCGCGGATCCGAGCTGTTCGTGGAACCGCGGAAGCAGTGGCCTCCGGGACTGGCCACGTTCGGACTCCCCAAGGGTCGGATCGCCGAGGACGAGCGGCCGCTGGTCGGCCGAGCCCTCTCGGTCGCGGGCGACGGCGGCTGGGGACGGCTCGTCGCGTCGGGTCGGGGCGAGGACGAGCGCTTCGCCGACGACCTGGTGACGGCGAGCGTTGGGCTGATCCGCGACCGGTGGAAGCCGGACCCCGCTCCGACGTGGATCGCCTGCGTGCCCTCGATGACCCATCCCGACCTCGTGCCCGACTTCACGAAGCGGTTGGCCGAGGCGCTCGACCTGCCGTTGCACGAGGTCGTTCGCAAGGTCGGCGAGAACCAGCCCCAAGCCGCGATGCGGAACAGCGCCCAGCAGGTGCGCAACGTCTGGGACGCGTTCGAGGTCCTGGGCGCCGTGCCCGAGGGTCCCGTGCTGCTCGTCGACGACCTCGCCGACTCGACGTGGACGCTCACCGTGGTCGCGCGGGCCCTCCGCCTGGCCGGAAGCGGCCCGGTGCATCCGTTCGTGCTCGCCACAGCGGTCGCCGGCTAGTGAAGAGCACCGCCTCCGGCCGATACCGAAGTCGATATCGGATCCGTCGAGAGCGAGGTCGAGCCCCGGTCGATACCGGTATCGGTATCACCCACCCACCCGGGTTTGACCCCCTGCCGGTCGGGGGTGTAAGCCGACGTGGGGGGCCGATCTGATGCCGTTCCATCACGATTCGAACGTCGACGTCGAACAGATCGACGATCGCGAGTGGCGCCTGCTGAGGGAGCTCCGCTACGAGGGGAGGTCGCAGTCGTTCACCGTTCCCGTCGGCTCGTCGACGGACTTCGCGTCGGTGCCGCGGGCGTTCGTGTGGTTCCTGCCCAAGTACGGCCGGTACACGAAGGCGGCGATCCTCCACGACCACCTGTGGCGCGTGGCGGTGCCGGCCGGGGAGCTGACCCTGCCGGAAGCCGACGGCATCTTCCGCCGGGCGATGCGGGAGCTCGAGGTGCCGTTCCTGCGGCGGTGGCTGATGTGGGCGGCGGTGAGGATCGGCGCCCTGACGAAGCCGGCCGGTCGGAAGGGGTGGCTGGGCGCGAGCTGGCCCGTGTTCCCCCTCGCCGTGCTCGCGTTGCCGGTGGTGGTGCTGCCGGGGGCGATCATCCTCGTCGCGCTCGCCCTTTTCTACGTGATCGAGTGGGTCGCGTACCTGCCTCTGCGGGCGATCCGACGGGTGCAGCAGAGCCGGGGCGGGCGCCCGAAGGCGGTCAACCCGCCGTCGCTCGATCTCGAGACCACCTGATAGGAGTTCCGGCTGATCGGGGCGTCCGGCCCGGGGAGGCTTGTGCCAGGCTGGTGCCGTGCATCCCCTGCTCGGAGGCCTCGACCGGCCGGACCGGCGCCTGCTGCGGCGGCGCGCGATGCCGAGCTTCACGCCGCCGATGTTGGCCACGCTCACCAAGCGGATCTTCTCGGACCCGGCGTGGATCTACGAGGCCAAGCTGGACGGCCAGCGGTCACTCCTGTGGAAGCGAGGGAAGACGGTCCGGCTGATCACCCGCAACGAGAAGGACCGCACGTCGCACTATCCCGACCTCGTCGAGGCCGCGACGCGCTCGGACGGGCCCGCCCTCATCGCCGATGGTGAGATCGTGGCCTTCCGCGGCGAGGTGACGTCGTTCTCGCAGCTGCAGGGCCGCATGCAGAACGCGCGGCCCAATCCGGCGCAGGTCGCCGCGGTGCCGGTGACCTTCTACCTGTTCGACCTGGTGTGGTTCGACGGGTACGACCTCTCGGCGCTGCCCTTGCTCGCGCGGAAGTCGGTACTTCGCGGCGCGCTGGCCTTCGACGACACCCTGCGGTTCTCCGAGCACCTCGACAAGGACGGTGAGGTCGCGTTCCGGGCGGCGTGCGAGAAGGGCTGGGAGGGCTTGATCGCCAAGCGAGCGAGCTCGCCCTACACGCACGGCCGCTCGGGCGACTGGTTGAAGTTCAAGTGCGTGAACGAGCAGGAGTTCGTGGTGATCGGCTGGACCGAGCCGCAGGGCTCACGGTCGGGCCTGGGCGCGTTGATCGTCGGCTACCACGAGGACGGCAAGCTGCGGTTCGGAGGGAAGGTCGGCACCGGCTTCGGGCAGCGCGAGCTGGACGCGCTCAGCCGGCGCCTCGGCGCGCTCGAGCGGTCCGACCCGCCGGTGGCCGAGACGACGGGGCTGCCGAAGAAGGGCGTGCACTGGGTGCGGCCGGAGCTCATCGCACAGATCGGGTTCGGCGAATGGACCGACGACGGCAAGCTGCGGCATCCGCGCTACGTCGGGCTGCGCGACGACAAGGCGCCGAGCCAGGTGATCAGGGAACGTCGCGCCTGACGCGCCCTTGCAGGCGCAACCCGAGCTCCCGCCACTTCCGCCACAGCACGAACAGCGCCACGAGCACGATCGCCGCGAGGACCGCCGCGACCACGGGCCACAGGATCGATGTGACCGACAGCGCTCCCGAAGCGCCGTCCTCGCCGAGACTCAGCACCGGGTTGGCCGCCCCCGCCGTCGTCGCCGTCGCGGCCGGACGGGCGGCGGTGCGTCCAACCTGCGTCGCGAGCGCCGCGACGACGCCGAGCACCGCGGCGAACCCGGGGTCGACGATCGGGATCTTGTCGCCGATGAAATCCGCGACCCCCACGACCGCGACGAGCCCGAGCACGAGCGGATCGCCGAGATGGTCCCAGGGAGCGGGCAGGTCGATCAGGTCGGTGTACCGGGAGAAGAGCCCGACCGCGAGCAGCGGGATGTACGCGTTCAGCCCCGCCGCGGTCGAGAGCCCGAGCGCCGTGAAGTACCCGGTGACCGTGTCCACCGGAGGCGACGCTAGCATGCGACGTCGCCGGCGCACGGCCGCGGCATCGGCGCCGGGCGATGGCATAGCGTTTCCGCTATACTCTATGCATGCGAGGAGGAGCCCTGATCCGCGAGGCACGCAGACGGGCACGGCTCACCCAGCGCGAGCTCGCCGCCCGTCTCGGCACGACGCAGTCGGCGATCGCCCGCCTCGAGCGGGGAGGCACGGAGCCCTCGTACGAGCGGGTGGTCCAGGCGGTGCGGGCGTGCGGGCTCGATCTTCAGCCGCGGCTGCACCCCGCCGACGACGCGGACTGGTCCGTCGCCTCGACGAACCTGGCCGCAGACCCCGAGACACGGGTGCGAAGGCACCAGGCGGCGCTGCGGTTCGCCGAGGCCGGGCGCCGGGCGATGACCGATGCCCGAGCCTGAGTTCCGCCCGGAGCTGCTGCTCGAGGTCCTGGCGCGCCACGGCGTGCGCTACGTGCTGATCGGGGGCTTCGCCGGCGTGATCCACGGCTCGCCCTACGTCACGACCGACGTCGACGTGGTGCCGGATCGGAGCGCCGCCAACCTCGAGCGACTCTCGGCCGCGCTGTCCGAGCTGCACGCCCGGGTCTGGACCTCGTCGGAGCCCGCCGGCGTGCCCTTCGACCACGATGCGACCTCGCTCGCCTCCGTCGGCGTCCGGAACCTCGTCACCGACTTCGGGCGGCTCGATCTGACGTTCGAGCCGAGCGGCACGGCCGGGTATCCGGACCTCGAGCGGGACACGACACGCCTGGAGATCCTGGGGGTCGAGGTCGACGTGGCGTCGCTCGCCGACGTGATCCGCTCCAAGGAGGCCGCCGGCCGCCAGAAGGACCTGCTCGTGCTCCCCGTGCTCAGGAGGCTGTTGGAAGCGACGGACGGGTCATGAGGAGAGCGGTTCCTACGCGATCGGGCACCCGAGGTGACCGAATTCGGTCCGGTGTCGCCCGAGCAGCCGTCCCTCGTACAGCACCCGCGCGTGCTGGAACACGAACCGGCCGGGCGGGGTGCAGCGGTCACGGTTCCGCAGCCAGAGCCATCCCCACTCGGTGTGGAACCTGCCCTCGGCGCAGCTCGGCCGGCAGTCGTTCTGATGGAACAGGCCGAACCCGGCTGCCTTCCACGGATGCCATCGGGACCACGTGAGGTGGTCGACGAAGTAGTTGCCGTCGCCACACGCGAACAGGATGCTGCTCGGCCTCGTGCGCAGATGCATGCAGTCCGTCATCGCGTACGTCGTCCGCCGACCCCCGGCATCGGCGCCCGGAACCATGAGCACGGCGAGCAGCACCCCGGACACGATCAGCGCGACACCCCTGCGCACGCGAGCACTCTCCGACGCATTGCGCTTCCTGTCAACCGAGACGCTGTCGTTCAGTCTCGGAGCAGGCCGTGTTGCATCGCGAACATCGCGGCCGCGGCACGCGTCGAGACGCCGATCTTGCCGTAGATGTGCTGCACGTGGTGCTCGGCCGTCCGGGGCGAGATCACGAGCCCCTGGGCGATCTCGCGGTTCGAGGAGCCCGCCGCCACGAGGCGCAGCACCTCGACCTCACGGTCCGAGAGGCCGGCCGGCCATGCGCCGCGCGTGGTCGCGCGGGAGCGTCCTGCCGCCTGGAGCACCGCCCCCGCGCACTCGGGGTCGAGGCGACCGTCGCGGGCCTGCTCGGTGAGGATCCCGGCGGCCTCGTCGGGGCCGAGC
>JBOGVO010000116.1:0-4113 GCA_050692855.1 Actinomycetota bacterium
CATGCGGAGTGCCGAACCGTTTGGCGTGGTGCTCGAGCCGAAGCTTTCGGCGTGGGAACTCCTCCTCGACGTACGACTATCATCGACGCGTGCCAGAGCGGATCCGGCTGCGTATCGGGAACATGGCGAAGGCGGTGCTCGTCACCGGCCAGGCCTACCAGGACCCCAAGGACGCGCTCAACGAGTTCGTCTCGAACGCCGCCGACGAGTATGCGGAAGCGGGCACACGGGGTCGCCGCATCCGTATCGTCCTGCGTCGCCGTGGCCGGTATCCCGTGATCGCCGTGCAGGACTCAGGACGCGGGATGGACGCCGAGCGCCTCAGGGAGATCGCCCGCAACCTGTTCCGGTCGGCGAAGGCGAGCGACCCGAGGACGATCGGCGAGAAGGCGATCGGGATCCTCGCCTTCCAGCAGATCGGAGGAAGGTGCGACATCGTGACGCGGCCCACCGGGTCGCCGGTCACGCTCTCCCTGCGACTGGAGCGCGGAAGTGCCAAGGCCGAGCTCGAGCCGAACGAGCGACGCCGGCCGCGCGACGAGCCCGGCACGACGATCTACCTCTCCGATCTCGACCCCGACGCGCTCCGAGTACTGACGCTCCGCAAGGTCGTCGACTACCTGCGCCGCCGCCGCGCGCATGCGCTCGCCCGCGGCGACTACGAGATCGAGGTCATCGAGGGCCGGCGTTCAGAGCTCGTGACGCCGGAAGAGCCTGACGGAGTGCGCCTGGACATCCCCGCACGCTCGACCCTCTGGGGACGGATGGAGTTCCGGCTGTACGTGGCCGCCCGCCCGGATCGCCGGCGCCGGGTCGCCGTCGTTGGCGCGGGCGGCACGACGATCGTCGACGATCTGAGCGAGGTCGATGAGTTCGAGCATCCACCGTGGTCGAACGACCAGGTATCGGGACTGATCGCCTTCGAGGCCCTCAAGCAGAGCGCAGGCCGTCGCGCGATCCTCCGGGACCGGGACGCGTTCCCGGTCTTCGTCGATGCCGTTCGATCGGTCGAGCCCGCCGTCGCCCGCACCTTGGAGCGCGTGGCTCGCGAGGTCGATGTCGATACCGCCGAACGCCTCAACGACGCGGTGCGGAAGATCTTCGGACGCGTGTTGAAGGAGCTCGCCGATCTGGAGAATCCGATGCGCTCGGCGTTCGGGACCCAGCCGGGCGACGGCGCGACACTGGACGATGGGACGATCCCGGAGGCACAACCGCCCTCGCACGAGGAGGATGCCGGGACAGGACTCGGCGGACCGTCGATCGAGGATCTCGTGCCGCCTGCCGGCCCGCTGGACCAGGGCCCGGAACCGCCACCGCATGCCCGACCTGAGCCTCGACGCTCGAGGTCCCTCCCGACGCTGCAACCCGACCCCTCGCCGGACGGGGTCCGCAGCAGGTTCGACGCCGACGAAGGCGTCGTCTACTACAACGACCGGCACGCCGACTACCTGTTGCTCAAGTCCGACGAGCCCGCTCTGCTCGATTACCTGGCCACGCTCGTGGCGAAGGAGTACGTCGTCTACAACAACCCTCGCTCCCCATCCGACGAGCTCGCCGAAGAGATGGTGCGGATGCTGGTACGGGTCCGCCGCCACCTCCCACGGAAGTAGGTCAGCTCGCGGATCGACGCATGACCCACGTCGGGCTCGGTCCCGCGGCATCGCGGAAGGATGGTGGGCGGTCAGGGTGGGCGGTCAGGGTCGGCGCCGGCCTCGACGGATCATCTGACCCTCGGGGTCGGGCGGGCCGAAGCCGAACCGCTCGTACAGGCCGTGGGCGTCGCGCGTGCCGAGCTGCCAGGGCAGGTCGGCGTGCGGTCCGAGCTCCGCCGCTTCCCGCACGAGCTCGACGCCGAGCCCTCGACCGCGATGCTCGGGCAGCACGAACACGTCGAGCAGGAGCGCGTACGTGACCTCGTCGCTCTCGACGCGGCAGAACCCCACCATCTCGACGTCGCGATAGAGGCCGATCACCCTCGCGGCGCGGCCCACCAACCGCTCGACCGTCGCCCGGGTCCGCCCCTCGGCCCAGTACGAGTCGGTCAGGAAGGCGTGAACGACGTCGAGATCGACGCGTCCGGCGTGGTCGTCGAGCTCGTACCCACCCTCGAGCTCGCGACGCACCTCAGCAGGTGATTCCCAGCCGGCGATGCTGCAGCACGGGGAAGGACCGCCGGAGCTCCCGCTGCGCCTCGAGGTCGAGGTCTGCGAGCCAGACGCCGTCGCCTTCCTCGGGCGCCTCGACGACCACGCGGCCCCACGGGTCGACCACGAGCGAGTGCCCGTACGAGCGACGCCGGTCACTCGGGTCGCCGAACGGCCCCCACTGCCCCGGCGCCATCACGAAGCACTGGTTCTCGATCGCGCGGGCGCGCAGCAGCGTGTGCCAATGCTCGCGCCCCGTCGTGTGCTGGAACTGCGAAGGCACGGAGAGCACGTGCGCCCCCTGGGCCATCAACCCGCGGTAGAGCTCGGGGAACCGCACGTCGTAGCAGATCGAGAGGCCGAGCCGCACATCGCCCACACGATGCGTCACGAGCTCGTCGCCCGGCGCGATCGAATCCGATTCCCTGATCGGCGGTTGATCGGACAGCTCCACGTCGTAGAGGTGGATCTTCCGGTAGGTCGCGGCGACCTCGCCGGTGGGGTCGAGCAGCACCGAGGTGTCATGCACGCGGGCGCCGGCCGCCTCGAGCACGCCGCCCGCGAGCACCCACATCGAGCGCTCCTGCGCCACCTCGGCGAGCCGATCCGTCACGGCACCGGGCACGGGCGAGGCGACCTCGGCGCGGGCCGACGCCGGACCCATGTACTCCAAGAACTCGGGGAGCGCCGCGAGATCCGCTCCCTGCTCCCCCGCCTCGTGCAACAACCGTTCGGCGAGCGCGAGGTTCCGCCCGACGTCGCCGTCGGAGCGCATCTGGCAGACGGCAACCCGCACGACCTCAGCGTCCCTCGATGAACCGGCGGCTGAGCGGCAGCGCGAACCAGAGCGCGATCACGATGAGCGCGCTCACGATGCCGATCACGTTCGCGAGACCGGTGGTGAACACGAGCTCGGCGACGAGCCAGACGACGGCGACCATGGCCACGCCGAGGCAGACGATGCCGGCGAGGACCAGCCCGTTCGACATGCGCAGTATCTCCTCCTTGTCGCCCTTGCGGAACCGAAGCCGGTGGAACGACGACGGTGTGATCATCAGCACGGCCGCCAGCGCGGTCGCGAAGAAAGCAACGTTGTACGCGAAGCGCTCGACGCCGTCGATGTCGCCGAACCTCCCCGAGAACGGTAGGGTCAGCAGGAACGCGAACAGCACCTGCACGCCCGGCAGGACCACGCGCACCTCGTTCAGGAACTCGATCAGCTCGCGGTCGACACGTTCCTTCTGGGTCTCGTTCCCCGAGGTCGGGGTCTCGTCGTCCATGGGTGCGACCCTACCGCGGGAAGCCACGGGCATGCGTTCGGGAGCGTCACCTCGGGTACCGTTTCCCCATGCCGCAGGGTCGCTACACCGTGTTCGGTGACGGCGGGAAGCCGGTGGGCACCGAGAGCTTCCGATGCGCGCCGGGCCCGATGGGCTGGCGGTACTTCAGCGACGTCGATACCGCCGACCCGTCGCCGCATCGTGAGATCGTCGACGTCGCCGTGGATGCCGAATGGCGTCTCGCGCGGGTGCGCATCGACACGGGCGAGCACGATCTGCTGCTCGAGCCCCGGGGCGACGTGCTCGCGGGGTTCCGCGACCGCGTGGCGATCGAGATCCCGTACGGGCCCGACATGCACCTCGACTACTTCACGCCGGCGACGAACCTGATCACGACGAAGCGGCTCGCGGCGACGAGCGAGATCGACGTGGTCTACCTCACGCCGGTCACGCTCGAGGCTTCCCGTGCCCGGCAGCGCTACGAGCTGCACGGGGCCGACGAGGTCGAGACGCCGGCAGGGCGATTCGCCGCGACCCGGTGGACGTTCACCGCGCTCGACTCGGCCTGGACCGCCGACCTGTGGGTCGCCGGCGACACCGTGGTCGCCTATGAGCGGTTGTTCGAGCTCGCGTGGTACGAGGCTGGAGCGAGCGGCGCGCTTCCTCTGACATGACGAAGGCCGGCC
>JBOGVO010000117.1:0-14555 GCA_050692855.1 Actinomycetota bacterium
CGGTGGCGGCGACTCCTTGCTCGCCGTGAAGCAGGCGGGGCTCGCCGACGCCTTCGACCATCTGTCGACCGGGGGCGGCGCCTCGCTGGAGTTCCTCGAGGGCCGCGACCTCCCCGGCATCACGATCCTGGAGGACCACGCATGACGGCGACGTCCCGGCCCGAACGGCGCCCGATCATCGCGGCCAACTGGAAGATGCACAAGACGCATCTCGAGGCGATCCAGGCCGTGCAGAAGCTGAGCTATCTGCTCGACGCCGACGACGCCGAGCGTGTCGAGGTGGTGATCTGCCCTCCGTTCACGGCCCTGCGGTCCGTCGAGACGCTGATCGACTCCGACAAGCTCCCGTACGGCCTCGGGGCGCAGAACGTCTACCACGAGGACGCGGGCGCGTTCACGGGGGAGGTCTCACCGCCGATGCTCGCGTCGCTCAGGGTGCGATACGTGATCGTCGGGCATTCCGAGCGCAGGCAGTTGTTCGGCGAGGACGACCTGGTTGTCAACAAGAAGGTGCGCGCGGTGATCGAGCACGGCATGAGCCCGATCCTGTGCGTAGGTGAGACGCTCGAGGAACGCGATGCCGGCGGCACCGAAACCAAGGTGGCGCAGCAGATCCGGAAGGGGTTCGACGCCGTGGCCTCCGAGCAAGCGAGCGACGCCGTGGTCGCCTACGAGCCCATCTGGGCGATCGGCACGGGCCGGAACGCGGAACCCGCCGACGCCGGGCGCGTGGTCGAGGTGATCCGCGCGACGCTCGCCGATCGTTACGACGACGACGTCGCCGGCGCGGTGCGCGTGCAGTACGGCGGAAGCGTGAAGCCCGGCAACATCCGAGGGTTCATGGCGCACCCCGAGATCGACGGCGCCCTCGTCGGGGGCTCGAGCCTCGATCCGGAGGACCTCGCCCTGATCGTGAAGTACCGCTGACCGGAAGGAGCCTCGTGACCGCCCTGCTCTACGTCTGCCTCGACGGTCTCGGCGACGACCCGATCCCCGAGCTCGACGGTCGAACACCGCTCGAGGCCGCCGAGACCCCGAACCTCGACGCGCTCGCGACGAAGGGTGCGACGGGGACGGTCGTGACGGTGGGGCCGGGGATCGCCCCCGAATCCGACATCGGCGTCTTCGGCATCCTCGGGTACGACCCGTACGAGGAACATCCCGGGCGTGGCGTGCTCGAGGCGCTCGGGGTCCGCATGGACCTGCGCGATGGCGATCTCGCCTACCGCATCAATTTCGCCACCGCGGATTGGCCCGAGATCGTGGATCGGCGCGTGGGACGCGATCTGTCCAGTGAGGAGGCGCGTGCCCTCGCCGACGAGGTCAACGCCACGCTCCGGTTGCCGGGGGCGACCTTCGAGCTGCGGGCGACGATCGAGCATCGCGGGGCGCTGGTGATCCGCGCCGACGACGGCGAGGCGCTCTCGGCCGAGGTGACCAACACCGACCCGGCGTACGAACGCCGGGGACATCTGGGGGTCGCCCTCGAGACGTTCGAGCCGCGCGTCGCGACCGCCGTCGCGCTCGACCCAGCAACCGAGGCGTCGCGCGCGGCCGATCTCACGAACGCGTTCGTCGAGGGATCGGCGCGCATCCTCGACGCGAGCGAGGTCAACGCCCGGCGCCGGGAAGCCGGGAAGCTGCCCGGCAACCTCATCCTCACCCGTGACGGCGGCGACCACCTGCCGCGTCTGCAGCCGATCGCCGATCGGTTCGACATGTCGTGGGGGTGCTTCGTCGAGATGCCGGTCGAGCGAGGCATCTCGATCGCGCTCGGCATGCAACCGATCGACGCTCCCCGGCTCGACGCGACAGGCTTCGGCTCGGATGCGGAGGAGCGGTATGCGGAGTGGGCGCGCCTGGCTGCCGACGCGCTGGGCGACTTCCAGGCGGTGTACGTCCATATCAAGGGTCCCGATGTGCCGGCGCACGACGGCAGGGCCGAGGACAAGCGAGACGTGATCACGGCCATCGACCGGGCGTTCTTCGGCGAGGTGCTGCCGCGTCTCGGCGGGGACTCGGTCGTGGCGGTGACGGCCGACCACGCGACCTCGTGCCTGCGGAAGGCGCACACGGCCGACCCGGTGCCCCTGGTCGTGAACGGAGGGCCGGTGCGCCCGGACGGCGCGTCGGCCTTCGGCGAGCGCGCGTGTGCGGAGGGGGCGCTCGGCGAGCTGCTCGGGTCGCAGATCCTTCCACGGCTCGGATCCTTGATCCGAGGATGACCGCATCCGCCGGTCGAGGCGGGCGCTGGGGATTGCGGATTCCTGCCTCGAATCGCCTCGGACGACCCCCTCCGACCTGCAGGAACCGGCATCCGTGGATTGCCGAGTTGCGCGAAGGGGCCTATCATCCGCGCCGGTGAGCGACGAGCGACCGCACGACGAATCGGGCGACGACCACGGGTCACTGCTGGCGCCCGGCACCACGGGAACCCGGCCCGGCCTCGGCACGGAAGAGGCATTCGTCGAGCAAGCGCTGGTCGAGACCGAGGTCGTCCCCGGCGCCATCCTGCCCAAGGAGGACATCGGCCGCTCGCCGTGGCAGATCTTCTGGCGTCAGTTCCGGCGTGACCGCTGGGCCCTCGTCGGCATCGTCGCGATCCTCCTGATGCTCGTGCTCGCGATCATCGCGCCACTTTCGGTGAGCTGGACCGGTCACGAACCCAACTTCGTCAACCTCGACGCCCTCGACTCGTTCGGGCTCCCCGGCGCCCCCGCGTGGTGGCCGTGTCCCGAGGGCGCCGCCGACGCGCCCGTGGTGATCGAAGGGGGCCAGGTGTCGACCGCGACCCAGGGCTGCACCGCGGTGCCCGGCTACGTCCTCGGGGTCGACAGCACCGGCCGAGACCTGTTCGTGCGCATCCTGTACGGAGCCCGCACGTCGCTGATCATCGCATTCGCGGCCACCGGCATCTCGTTGGTGATCGGCACGGTGCTGGGGGTGATCTCCGGGTTCTTCCGCGGCAAGACTGACACGTTCATCTCGCGTCTGACCGACGTGGTGCTCTCGCTGCCGATCCTCCTGCTGGCCCTGGGTCTCGCCTCGGCGTGCGGCGCCACCGCCGAGGGGTGTTTCGGTGGGCTCATCAAGCCGGGTCTGCTGCTGGTGAGCCTCATCATCGGCTTGTTCAGCTGGCCCTATATCTCGCGCATCATCCGAGGGCAGGTGCTCTCGCTTCGGGAGAAGGAGTTCGTGGAGGCCTCGCGATCGCTGGGCTCGTCGAACTGGCGCATCATGGCCCGCGAGATCCTGCCGAACGTGGCCGCGCCCCTCATCGTCTACACGACCCTGATCATCCCCGCGAACATCCTGTTCGAGGCTGGCCTCTCGTTCCTCGGGGTGGGCGTGCCCGACACGACGCCGTCGTGGGGCGCCATGCTCAGTCAGTCCGCCAGTGCGTTCCGCTGGGCGGTCTGGCTGATGATCTTCCCGGGCATCGCGTTGTTCATGACCACCCTGGCCTTCAACCTGGTGGGGGACGGGCTTCGCGATGCCCTCGATCCTCGGACCCAGGCGTGACCGTACTGGAGAGAGGGAACGCCCGTTCCATGAGGAGGGCAAGCTGGCAAGCGCACCGGAGCATCGACGTCAACGATGAGCACAGGAAGTCGAGAGGGGGTCCACTTTGAAGCGGATGCTGAGGATGATCGCGCTCGTCGCGGTACTCGGGATCGTCGCTGCCGCCTGTGGCGACAACGGCGATACCGGCGAAACGACCGACACGAGCGCAGCGCCGGCCGGGGATCTGAGCGGCGGCACGCTGACGATGGCACAGCTCGCCGACGTGGTGTCGGCGTTCGACCCGCAGAAGGAGTACTACTCGGTCACCTGGGAGTACTACCGCTGCTGTCTGCTGCGCACGCTGATGTCGTACGAGGGCGTGCCGACGGACCAGGGCGGGGCGGAGATCCACCCCGACCTCGCCGCAGCCGAACCGGAGGTCTCGGCCGACGGCCTGACGTGGACGTTCACGATCAAGCCGGGCATCAACTACGCCCCGCCGTTCGAGGACGTCGCGATCACGGCCAACGACTTCGTCACCGCCCTCAAGCGCACGGCGAACCCGAAGGCGAACGTGGGCGGCTACTCGTTCTACTACTCGGTGATCGAGGGGTTCGACGACTACGCCGCCGGCGATGCCGATGAGATCTCCGGCCTGAACGCGGTCGACGACACCACGCTCGAGATCACGCTCACCGAGCCGACGGGAGACCTCGGGTACCGGTTCGCCATGGCGACCACCGCCCCGATCCCGCCGCTCGAGGGTGCCGAGCTGGGCGCGGCCGAGGGCCACGACAAGAACTACGGCCGCTTCCTGGTCGCGTCGGGCCCGTACATGTTCGAGGGCTCCGAGGCGATGGACTTCTCGGCGCCGGCCAAGGACCAGGCAGAGGTCGCCGGGTACGTGCCCGGTCGCTCCATCGTGCTCGTCCGCAACCCGTCGTACGATCCGGCCACCGACGGACTCCGTCCCGCCTATCCCGACCGCATCGAGGTGTCGATCGGCGGCGACAACGACGACCTCTACAACCAGGTCGCCGCCGGTGAGCTCGACTTCGTGGTCGACGGCGCCGTGCCGCCGGACAAGATCAAGGAGTACCAGACCACGCCGGATCTCCAGGACAAGATGAACGTCTACCCGTCCGACGCGATGCGCTACGTCTCGTTCAACCTGGCGATGGCACCGTTCGACGATGTCCACGTGCGGAAGGCGATCAACTGGGTCTTCGACAAGGAGGGCTTCCGCCAGCAGCGCGGTGGCCCGACCACGGGTGAGCTCGCGGGGCACATCTTCGTGAACTCGCTGCAGGACAACATCCTGATCGACTACGACCCCTATGGGTCCCCGAACGGCTCCGGCGACCTCGCCAAAGCCCAGGAGGAGATGGCGCAGTCGAAGTACGACAGCGACGGCGACGGGGTCTGCGACGATCCTTCATGCGAGAACATCCTGACGGTCACCGACCGCGAGGATCCGTACCCGAAGCAGTCGGCTCTGATGCAGCAGTTCCTCGAGCCGCTGGGCATCACGCTCGACGTGAAGCAGCTCGAGCGCGGTGTGATGTACACCAAGTGCAACGACATGAACTCCCAAACCGCGCTCTGCGCGGGACCCGGTTGGGGTAAGGACTACGCCGACGGATACACGTTCGGCGGTCCTTTGTTCGACTCCAGCGGTCTGTGGGAGAGCTGCTGCAACTACCAGGGGATCGGTGCATCGCCCGAGCAGCTCAAGGAGTGGGGTTACGACGTGACCTCGGTCCCGAGCGTCGACGACAAGGTCGACGAGTGCTCGGCGGCGACCGGCGACGAACGGTTCCAGTGCTGGGCCGACCTCGACACGCAGCTCATGGAAGAGGTCGTGCCGATGGTGCCGTACCTGTTCGACAACTCCGTCGACATCATCTCCCCGAACGTGACGAACTACTCGTTCGACCAGTTCGCGGGCCTAGCCGACTTCGGCGCGATGGCGGTGGGAGGAGCGGCAGCCTGACGCATCGATAGCGACGACGACGGGCGAGGGGGCCGCATCCGCGGTCCCCTCCTCGCCGGAGGGACGAGGCACGATGGGACGGTATCTGATCCGCAGGGTGCTCTTCCTGGTCCTGGTGATGTTCATCGTCTCGCTGTTGACGTTCCTGATCTTCGTGAAGCTTCCGGCCGGAGACCCGGCGCGCCGAGCGGTCGGGCGGTCGACGACCCCCGAGCAGATCGCGAACGCGCGCGAGGCGTTCGGCTTGAACAAGCCGTTGTACGTGCAGTACGCGCGGTTCGCGAAGGGGCTCGTGCCGTGGCCCGGGCTCTTCCTGTCTGAGGACGTCTACTACTCCTACGGCAACTTCGTGGCCGTGAAGGAGGAGATCTACCGACGGCTCCCGGTGACGATCACCCTGGCGCTCGGCGCCGCGGTGATCTGGCTGGCGATGGGCATCCCGATCGGCATCATCTCGGGGGTCCGCAAGGGCTCGGTCTGGGACCGAGCGGGCATGGTGTTCGCGTTGATCGGGGTCTCGATGCCGGTCTTCTGGCTGGGTCAGCTCCTGCTGTATTTCTTCTGGTTCAAGTTGGGGTGGGCGCCGTCCTCCGGCCTCGAGATCGGCGACACGATCTGGCAATCGATCGCGAAGGGCAAGTTCATCCTGCCCTGGATCACCCTGGCGTTCACGTCCGCCGCGTTCTACGCCCGCATGGTGCGGGGGAACCTGATCGAGACGATGAGCGAGGACTACATCCGCACCGCTCGCGCCAAGGGCCTCGCCGAGCGTCGCGTGATCTACAAGCACGGGCTCCGTGGCGCCCTGACCCCGGTCGTCACGATGCTGGGGCTCGATCTCGGACTGCTGCTCGGCGGGGCGTTCATCACGGAGACGTTGTTCGGTCTGCCCGGCATCGGACAGCTCGCCGTGACCTCGATCGGCACCAACGACTTCCCCATGGTCATGGGCGTGACGGTGCTCGGCGCCCTCTTCATCGCAGTGGCGAATCTCGTGGTCGATGTCGTGTACGCGTTCCTCGATCCGAGAGTGAGGTACACGTAGGTGCCCGAGCCGCTCCTCGAGGTCAAGGACCTCAAGGTCTACTTCAATACCGACGACGGCATCGTCAAGGCGGTCGACGGCGTGTCGTATTCCGTCGAGCCCGGCGAGACGCTCGGCATCGTCGGGGAGTCGGGGTCCGGCAAGAGCGTGAGCTCGCTCACCGTCATGGGGCTCATCACGGCGTCGCAGGCCGACATCTCGGGCGAGGTGATCTTCCGGGGCCAGGACCTGCTGAAGCTGCCACCCGATGAGATGCGAACCATCCGCGGCGAGAAGATCTCGATGATCTTCCAGGACCCGATGACGTCGCTCCATCCCTTCTACCGCGTGGGCGATCAGATCTCCGAGGCGATCCTGCAGCACCAGCACGTCTCGAAGCGTGAGGCCTTCGATCAGGCCGTCGACATGCTGAGCAAGGTCAACATCCCCAAGCCTCGGGAGCGAGCGAAGCAGTTCCCCCACGAGTTCTCCGGCGGCATGCGGCAGCGTGCCATGATCGCCATGGCGCTAGCCCTGAACCCCGACCTGCTGATCGCCGACGAGCCGACCACGGCGCTCGACGTCACGGTGCAGGCCCAGATCCTCGACCTGATCGACCGACTGAAGGAGGAGTTCAACGCGGCGGTGATCATCATCACGCACGACCTCGGCGTCGTCGCCGAGCACTGCGACAACATCCAGGTGATGTACGCCGGGAAGGCCGCCGAGTTCGGCAACACCGACGACATCTACTACAAGCCGCTGCATCCGTACACCTGGGGATTGCTCGGGTCGATCCCGACGATGGACGAGGAGACCGACAGGCTCAACCCGATCCGTGGCCTGCCGCCGTCGCTGATCAACGTGCCTCCTGGGTGCTCGTTCCATCCTCGATGCCCGTACCGCTTCGAGCCGTGCGACAAGGAGGTGCCGGCACTCGTGCCCATCGATGGGCACCACGCGTCCGCATGCCACCTGCCGCTGGCCGAGAAGGAACGGATCGTGCGTGAAGAGGTGCTCGCGACCCGATGAGCGCGCGGGTCACCGAGCGCTCCGAGCCGGCTCCCGCGAACCGAGGGGAGCCGCTCGTCAGGGTCCGAGGGCTGAAGAAGTACTTCCCGATCACCCAGGGCATCCTGTTCCAGCGGCACGTCGGTGATGTGCACGCGGTTGACGGGGTCGACCTCGAGGTCTACCCGGGAGAGACCGTCGGCCTGGTCGGCGAGACGGGTTGCGGCAAGTCGACGCTGGCGCGTGTGGTGATGCGGCTCTTCGAGCCCACCGCAGGCACGATCGAGTTCGAGGGTCGCGACATCACGACCGCCAAGGGCACGGAGCTGCGGCAGATGCGTCGCGACATGCAGATGATCTTCCAGGATCCCTACGCATCGCTGAACCCGCGCAAGACGGTCGGGTCGATCATCGGTGCGCCGTACATGCTGCACAAGACGGTGCCGAGGGACAAGGTCAAGGGCGAGGTCCAGCAGCTCATGGAGCTCGTCGGGTTGAACCCGGAGCACTACAACCGGTACCCGCACGAGTTCTCGGGCGGACAGCGGCAGCGCATCGGCGTTGCCCGGGCGCTCGCGCTCCGTCCCAAGCTGATCGTCGCCGACGAACCCGTCTCGGCCCTCGTCGTGTCGGTGCAGGCACAGATCCTGAACCTCCTCGACGATCTCCAGACCGAATTCAACCTCACGTACCTGTTCATCGCGCACGATCTGTCGGTGGTGAAGCACGTGTCGGACCGGGTCGCCGTGATGTACCTGGGCCAGATCGGCGAGATCGCCAACGGCGAGACCCTGTACAGGCATCCGCGTTATCCGTACACGGGCGCGCTGCTCAGCGCGGTGCCGGTCGCCGATCCGGAGCTCGCGAAGAAGAAGCAACGCATCATCCTCGAGGGCGACGTGCCATCGCCCATCGACCCTCCATCGGGATGTCGCTTCCACCCGAGATGTCCGCGCACGAGGGAGATCGCGAGGGCAGAAGGCATCCCCGACGGGGTCGAACCGCGATGCCGCACCGAGGAGCCGGTGCTCGAGCCGTTCGAGGCTGGGCAGCTCGCGGCGTGTCACTTCCCGCTCGAGGAACCTATCATCAGGTCCGCGGACGACTGACCCGCCCAGGACCCTGAAAGCGGAGCTTCGATGCTGAACACCATCGTCATCGTGATCGATGTGATCGCGGCGCTGTTCCTGATCCTCACCATCCTGCTGCACTCCGGCCGTGGAAGCGGCCTCTCCGACATGTTCGGCGGCACGTCGTCGCTGGCCGGGGGCACCGCGATGGAGCGCACCCTCGACCGCATCACGGTCGTCACGGCCATCGTCTTCGGCCTGTGCACGTTCTGGCTCGCCTGGCAGTGGAACCCGTAAGGGGCCCAGGACCGCGGTTGATAGACTCTCTCGCCCAGGTCGGAGTGGCGGAATTAGGTAGACGCGCTAGGTTGAGGGCCTAGTCCCCAGCAATGGGGGTGGGGGTTCAAATCCCCCCTCCGACACCGTTCTACCTGCGGAAACGCGTCTTGGCGCTCTCGAAGATATGACAGAAATCCGCCGAGGGTGCCCCAA
Source organism: Actinomycetota bacterium (assembly GCA_050692855.1). GTDB lineage: Bacteria > Actinomycetota > UBA4738 > UBA4738 > HRBIN12 > JAOUEA01. The sequence continues at coordinate 9,095 of JBOGVO010000117.1, forward strand.
AGGTGCTCGGCGGGTTCTTGGGCGACGTGCCTCGGCCGGGAGTGCCGGGCAGCGGTGATACGGTCGCACGATGAAGAAACGACGATGCCTTCCCACCGCGCTCGCTGCAGCCGTACTCATCTCCGTGGTCTTGCTTGCGCCACCTGCCTAAGCCCTTTCGTGTCCTCCCCCGCCGCCGGACGAGCTTTCATTCGAGGAAATGATCGGCCAGGAGACGACCGGGAACGCCGCCTACCCGGTCATGTTCCTTGGCATCGTTGAGAGCTGGCGTGACCTCGGAGGCCGACCCGAGGGAGGCAAGGCCCTCGCTCGCCTCTCTGTTGCTGCTCACCCAGCGGGTTGGGCACCACTGATGTCGGTCGTCCACTTCGTACGCCAGTACCCGGGCGTGTCTTTCCCGGGAGCGTTCGAGTTCAAGACCGACGGCCGGTACGTCGTTCTAGGCAGGCGGATGGATAACGGTACGTTCCGCTTCGATGGCCCCTGCGGGCAGTCGAAGCGCATGAACCACGACCGCTTCCGTGAGCTCGTGCGGTACGCAAGGCAGCACTGAGTGGGCTCGTCGATTCTTTGGACGGCTCCCTGCCGCGTGAGTGCCCCTAACGACAATCCGGTGAAGGGGTCGCATGGGAAGGCGGCGGGGCTACAGTGAAGCGGCGATGCCGCTGATCCTGCTCGTGCTCGTGGTCATCTTCGCGATCCTCGTCGGTCGTACGTCTCGTTCACGAGCGGCACGCGTCGCGGCCTGGTCGACCCTCGTAGTCATCAGTGGGGCGCTCGTCGTTTCCCTCGTTGTCTCAGGATTGAAACCGGTCTTGTGCTCCTTGGGAGGCGGGCGCATGCGCCCCGGCATCGCCGGGCAAGGGGTGTGCGTGGGTGAGCTTGGGGGCAGCGGCGACTAATTCCGCGCTTGGCGGCGTCGCGCTCTGGATGGTGCGGATCGTCCCGCTGTCGCCCGACGGCTTCGGCGAGTAACTCATCCCTCAATAGAGGTCGCGCGAGGTCGCCGTCGTCGAGGTCTCAACGTGCTCGACCTCGGGAAATGCAACCGCGTCTCACGCCCGAAATCCGCCCGACGACGCGCTCGGGAGCGACACGTTTCCCCCACAGATCGCCCGCATGTTCGATGGTCAATTGATGCTCGGGGCGTAGGCCTCGTCACAAGCCAGTGGCGACCTACAGGGAAGGTCGCCCGCAGGCGCCGCTCCGTATCCGCCAGACCGACGACATCCTCGAGACCACCGGCTGAACACCTCATTGCTTGCCGACCCCGCGCCGGCGGTGGCTCACGTGATCGAGTTCGTCGGCGCGCGCCGTCACGATCGCTCGCGCGGAGCGGCTGGTCCGGTCGAACGGCGGAGGCGGAGAAGGCCGATCGTCCACGGGCACTCGGTGGGTGTGGCGGCGAGCCGTGCCGCCATCCGGGCGAAGAACGAGTCGGCTGTGGTCGCGTCGAGCCCGTCCATCAGAGATGGCTCGGCCCATGCGCGCAGGAGGCTGACCGCCTCTTGCGCATAGCGGGTCGCGTCGCGGTGCTCGCGGTACGCCGCGTACGCGGGGTCCCTGGCCGTGGCGATGTCGCATTCCTCGAGCGCGAGTTCGGGGATCGTGTCGACGGTTGTGGTCAGGTCCTCGATCTCGCTGAGATAGGTCGGCACGACCATCGACTCGTACGTCTCGTGCGTGACGACGCCTCCGTCGACCGCGTCTCGCGCGCCGGCTTCGACGACGTGCATGCAGTCAAGGTAGCCGGGGCCGGCGATCGGGACGCTGACGACCAACTCGCCGCCAGGCCTGAGCTCGGCGGCACGGTGGCGGAGGAACGTCTCCCAATCCCGGGCCGCGGCCTGCTTCCACGTAGTCCGATCCATGCCCGATGCTGTGTAGGAGAAGAGGTGCGACGGGAGCGGGCACGGCGTCCCCGAGAGCCAGACGGCGGCCGTGGCCGACCAGCCGAGGGTGACGGTCTGCTGCGGGAACAGTTGCTCGTAGAACGAGCGCCCCACTGCGTAGGTGAACACGCCCGAGCGGCGGTAACTGTCAGAGTCGGACGCGACCGTGGCGAACAGCGAGGAGAAGTCGTTGTCGGGCAGATCCGTGTGTACGACGAGCACGGGGCGGTCGCCGACATCGAGCGCCGCGATGGCCTCGGCGAGCGGATGCATCGAATTCCTTCCCTGCGACGCGCCGAAGTCGGCGATCACGATCGGGACGGTGTCGTCTGGCCGCCGCCGCGTGCGCGGCGCGCCGGAACATCGCGACTGCCGCCGCCGCCGCCTCTTCCTGTTGCACCGAGTGCCGGTTGTAGAAGCCCGCTCCGTTCATGACGTGCATGCCTGTCACTTGTCGATCCCATCGATGTACGTCTCAGACCGAGTTTCCCTGAGGGTTCGGGGTTCTGCCCACCCTCACGCGGAGGGATGCGTGAAGTCGTACCCTGGCTGCTCCAACGGGGTCGTAGCCCTTGCGGGGAAGGGTCGTCATGCCGAGGTTCACAGTGGCGCAACAACTGCTTGTCGACACGTGGGAAGCGCACACGGCTGCCGAGTTCGAGCAGAAGGATGCCGACGCGGCGATCGCGACGATGACCGAGCATCCGGTGCTGATCCATGTGCCGGTGGGAACGGGAGCATCGGGGCGCGAGGCGTTGCGTCGCTTCTACGCAGAGATCTTCATTCCGCAGATGCCGCCGGACGCCGAGCTCGAGCTCCTGAGTCGTAGTGTCACGCACGACCGGTTGGTCGACGAGTTCATCTTCCGGTTCTCGCACACCGTCCAGATGGACTGGCTCGCGCCCGGTGTTGCACCGACGGGTCGTCCCGTCGCGGTACCGCACGTCGCGGTGATCGCGTTCGTGGCCAACAAGATCGCCTCGGAGCACATCTACTGGGACCAGGCCTCCCTGCTCGTACAGCTGGGCCTGCTCGACCCCGCGATGCCGGTGCTCGGCAGCGAGCAGGGCGACCGCCTGCGGGATGACGACGCCCCAGCCAATGAGCTGATCACTCGATCCGCATCGCGCCGGGCGCGCACCACATAGGAGCGCTGTGCTCCGACGCAAGGGAAGGGATCAGTCGGGGAGCAGTGGCACCGACGGGCCATGGTGGCGGCCGAGGAGCACGGCCCGGGTGACCGCTGCCGATCCGAACCGGTCCCGCACGTCGTCGAGCGTGGTATCGATCGCGGAGGCGAGCGCACGGTCGAAGGGCAACGCCAGCTGGATGGCACCGTCGTCGACGAGGTTGCTGAAGGTCAATCCGATGAGGGTGATGCCTCGACGCTCGATCGTCGGCATGGCCGTCGCGAGCAGTCCCCTCGCTGTCGCGAGGATCGTCTCCGTGTGCGCGGTCGCCTCCGGCAACGTGTGCGACCTCGTGGCTCGCGTGAAGTCGTCGAACCGCATCCGAAGCACGACGGTGTGGCACACCCGGTGAGCCGCCCGGAGCCTACGCGCGAGGCGGTCGACCAGCGCGACGAGGTCGGTATCGAGCGACGCGGGCGATCTCGGCCTGCGGCCGAGCGCGCGTTGCGTGCCGATCGAGCGACGACGGCGGCCCACCTGGACCGGGCGCGGATCGCGATTGTGGGCGAGGGCATGGATGTGGCGCCCGGCTGCCCTGCCGAGCATGCGAACCAGGGCGGTCTCGCCGAGCCTGGCGACCTGCCCCACGGTCGTGATGGAGTGATCGCGGAGCTTGCCCGAGGTGACCGGCCCCACACCCCACAGCGCTTCGACCGCGAGCGGATGCAGGAAGTCGAGCTCGCCGTCGGTCGGCACCACCAGCAGGCCGTCGGGCTTCGCCACCCCGCTGGCCACCTTGGCGAGGAACTTCGTCCTGGCGACCCCCACCGTGACGGGCAGGCCCACCCGTTCGAGGACGACTCGACGTAACCGCACGGCGATCTCCCTGGGTGTGCCCGAGATGCGCCTCAGGCCGCCGACGTCGAGGAAGGCTTCGTCGATCGAGACCCCCTCGACGAACGGCGTCGTGTCGTTGAACACCTCGAACAACGACTTGCTCGCCTCGCTGTAGGCATCCATCCGCGGATGCATGACGATCGCCTGCGGGCACAGCCGGCGGGCCTGCGATCCGGCCATCGGCGTCCGCACTCCGTAGGCCTTGGCCTCGTAGCTGGCGGCGAGCACGACCCCGGCTCCCACGATGACGGGGCGACCGCGCAGCGAGGGATCGTCACGTTGTTCGACCGACGCATAGAAGGAGTCGGCGTCGGCATGCAGGATCGTTGCCTCGTTCGACACGAACATATGTTCGCATGCGGTAGGGACGTCGGCATTCCCTCGCACTCGATCGGCTTCCGCTTGCGGGCGGTATCTTCATGGAGGCTTGTCGGAGGATCGCTCGTACGTCGATCAGAACACGCGAGAGCGCGAACGCCTTCGCGCCCTGGTCGAGCGCCTGGACGAGACCGGGCTTCGCGTGCCGGTGAACGAGTTCTGGACGGTCGCCGCCGTGTTCGGCCACATCGCGTTCTGGGATGCGCGGATGCTGGCGCTCGCGGACAAGTTGGAGCGGGGCGTCCCGTTCTCGTCCTCCGACACCGAGCCGGAGGACGTGGATTGGATCAACGACGCCTCGCGCCCCCTGATCCACGCCATCCCGCCGCCCGAGGCCGCGCTCGAGGCTAGCGGTGGACCCGAGGGCCGGGACGCGCCTCCGCCGTAGCCTCATCCATCAAGGCGTGGGCGGAACCTCGACGACGCGGCCGTCCTGCTCGCCGTAGTCCCAGACGTCGATGAACGGCGGTTCCACGCCGAGCGACGTGAGGGCGGTGCAGATCTGGCTCCGATGGTCGGAACCGTGGTGCAGCGCCTGCGCGAGCCGGATGCTCATCGGAGCGTGGGTCTCGGACCCGTCGTCACGGTGACGCACGAGAACTTCGTCCGGATCGGGCGCCGCCGCCAGGACCGACGACCAGGCGGCGGCGTGGCCCTCCATCGCGACTCGGAGCTCGGGGAGGTCCATGTGATCCTCGTCGATGACGGGGGTGCGCCCACCGCTCGTGACGGACAGGTACGAGGCGTCGGCCCCGACGAGGTGGCGAGTCGTGTCGAGGATCGAGCCGTAGGTGCCGGGGACCGCCGTTCCCAGCTGCTCCGGGCTGAGCGGGAGGCACGCATCGATCAGCCGCAGCGACGCCCACACGTGATGGCCGAACGCATCCGCCAGCATGGACCTGGGCATCCGCGCACCGTAGCAGAGGCCGATCGTGTCGGGTGCGACGAGGGCGGTCAGGTGATGAACACGGCGATCGCCCACACCCCGATCATCGCGACGCCCGCGGCCAGCTGCACCGCGATGCCCAGCCCCACGCCCTTGAGCGCCTCCCACGTCGATCGCCACGCGGACCCGAGATGCCGCCGGCGGACGAGCTCCGCCACGAACACCCCCGCGGGGAATCCGATGAGTGCCCCCACCACCGGGATCACGAAGAACCCGAT
>JBOGVO010000118.1:0-6689 GCA_050692855.1 Actinomycetota bacterium
CGTCGGTGTCGATCGCCGCGCCGCCGCCGACCCGTTCCATGCGGCCCTCGATCGAGTCGGCGAGGCCGCGACGGTCGGCGGGTACGGCCGTTCGGTCGAAGCCTGCCCCCTGGTCGCGGATGAACGCCGTGATGCGCTCCGGCTCGACCTCGACGAACAGGGAGACCGATCGCGCCCCCGAGTGCCGAGCCGCGTTCACCAGTGCCTCACGTGCGGCCGCGATCAACGCGGCGACCCGCTCGTCGATCGGCGCGTCGCCGACGATCACCGCCTCGACCGGCACGCCGTGCGCGCGTTCCACTTCGTCGACCACCGCCTCGAGCGCGGCGGCCGCCGACGTGAGGTCATCGCTCGGCGCTCGGCCGTAGAGCCACGCGCGGAGCTCCCGCTCCTGCGTTCGGGCCAGGGTCGACATGCGCCGCGGGTCCTCGGCGCGTTGGATCAGTGTGAGTGTCTGGAGCACCGAATCGTGCAGATGTGCCGCGAGCATCGCCCGTTCCTCGGAGCGGATCCGTTCGCGGCGGTCGAGCCGAGCCTGACGCGCCAGGCGGATCGCCCATGGGCCCAGCACGAGCGCGACGATCGCGATCGCCGCGGCGGCCGCCGCAGCGGCGTTGAGCAGGAGCCCCGAACGGCGACCGACCAGCGTGAAGACCAGGATCCCGATCCCGATCAGGATCACGCCCGCGACGAGCCGCACGGTGCCGGTCGATCCGCGCGCGAGCCGCCGCGCGAGCCCGGATCTGCCGATCGTCGCGCGCGTCCACAGCACGATCGATCCGAAGACGACGAGCGAGGCCGGGACGACGATGCCGTCGCCGAGCCAGAGCCCCGTGGTCCTGAGCAGCACGAGCACGCCCGCGAGCATCAGCACGACCGCCGCCGTGCGGGTCGCGCTCACCCGATGAGCCTCGACGTCTCGATCGGGCGGCTCGCTCGACGCCACGAGTCCGATCAGGTAGCACACGACCCCGACGCCTCCTGCGAGCGTCAACAGCACGAACCCCAGGCGGACGACGAGGGGGTCGACGCCGATCCGCTCGCCGATGCCCCCGGCCACGCCGAAGAGGACGCGGTCACCGACGCTGCGGTACAGACGCCGGGCCGTGGGCTGCGCCGTCGTGGCCATGGACCGATGTTCGCACGCCCCCGTGACCTCGGCCATCGGGGGAACCCCGCAGGCGGCGAGCGGGCCCTCAGGGTTATTCCGGGGAGGTCCCCGATGCCACGGCCGCACTCGCCGACGACACTTCACCCATGGACGAGACCCCCGCCGCCGCCGATCTTCCCGACGACGACCTTCCCGGCCGGCCACGCCTCGCGCGCCGCGCGAACCGACGATGGATCGCCGGGGTCGCCGGCGGTATCGCCGACCACGTAGGGGTGCCTCCGTGGATCGTGCGGCTCGGCTTCGTCGTCGCCACACCGATCGGAGGAATGGGCCCGATCCTCTACGGGTTCCTGTGGTGGCTGCTGCCGAGATCGGACCTGCCCGAGAGCGCCGCGCAGCGCACGGCGAGGCGGTTCCCGCAGGCGCCGGTCTGGGCCGGCGTCGCCCTGGTCGCGGCGGGGGTGCTGTTGTTCGCGGGCCAGCTCGACTGGATCAACCCGCCGGTCGTGCTCGCGCTCGCGCTGATCGGGATCGGCGTCCTGCTGTACCTGCGGGATCCGCCGCGCCGCGACGTCGGGGGATCTCCCGTGCAGACCGGGCCACCGGAACGGCCCACCGGCGCGACGCTCGGTGACCCGGCCGGACGGTCGACGCTCGAGACCGACCTTCCTCCGGCCTCCCTGCCGGCGGCCCGGGAGCCGCGCGAACGCTCGTTCCTCGGGCCGCTCACCCTCGGCGTCGGATTGCTGATCGTGGCCTGCGGCGCATCGCTCGACCTGGCCGGGATCATCTCGCTGTCGGTCGCGCAGGCCGCGGCCCTGCTGCTGCTGGTGCTGGGCGTGGGGCTGGCGATCGGCGCGTTCATCGGTCGAGCGCGATGGCTCGTGTTCCCTGCCCTCGTGCTGGCGCCGTTCGCGCTGGTGCTCACGGTGCTCGCGATCGACCTCGACGACGGGACCGGCGACAGGACCGTGGCGCTCCGCACGCTGGACGAACCCCTCGAACGTCGACTGGCGGCCGGCGAGATGACGATCGACCTCACGCACCTCCGGCCGGGTGAGTCGGGGTCGATCCGGGCGCACGTGGGGGTGGGATCGATCACGCTCGACGTCCCCGACGACCTCACGCTCGAGCTGACCGGCCAGGTCGGCGTCGGCGGAACCCAGAACCTCTATTCGCACCTCGACCGCGAGGGCAACCACGCGTGCTGCCGATTCCAGCTCGAACGGACGGGCTTCGCCCTTCCCGTGCGGTGGGTGCCCGGGCCCCGCGACGACCGGACGCCGGGCGTGGTCCGGATCGAGGCGACCGTCGCCATCGGCGCGATCAGGATCAACCACGTGGACAGGAGCAACGTGCGATGAAGCCCCACCGATTCGATCCGTTCTCGTTCGTGGCGGGGCTCGCGATCGCCGTCACCGCCGGCCTGCTGCTCTGGGGCGATCTCGACATGACGGACATGCGACCCTCGCGCATCTGGCCGCTGCCGGTGCTCGCGCTCGGACTGATGCTCACGCTCTACGGCGTTCGGCGGCTCGTCGAGTCGCTTCGGGCGGATCGGACCGAGGTCGTCCCGGATGCGGAGCCCGCCCCGATCGACGATGACGGCACTCGGATCACGGCTCCGATCGATCGGCCCTGACCTTCGGTGTCGCGGCCGACGTCGGAACGCTCGTCACGAGCGCCTCGCCCGGGTTGGCAGCGCTGGGTCGCTCAATCAGAACCCTCGCTTCACGTGCTCGAGGTAGGCCTTCCCCCGTTCGAGCCGTCGCTGCCGGCGAAGACCAAGGCGGTGACGTCCGTGTACGATTCCGGCCTCGCCCTACGCGACCGCGAACGTGCCCGTCATCGTCGTGGGGTGCACATCGCAGCGGATGAAATACGTCCCGGCATCGAGCGGGGGCACGTCGTACGTGACCCTCTCGGGGCCGCTGATCGTCTCGCCCACGAACAGCGAGGTCGACGCGGTCTCGTCGGTGAAGATCGCGACGTTGTGCGGGATGCCGGCGTCCATGTTGTCGAAGACGATCTCGAACCGCTTCCCGGCGGGCGCGGCGAGGCAGTCCGCATCGAAGACCGAGTCCATCGCCATCACCTCGACCGTTGTCCCGGCCGGCTCGCACGCGCCGGCCGGCTCGGCGCTCGGGCTCGGCTCGACGCTCGGGCTGGGCTCCGTCGTCGGCTCCTCGCTCGGGCTCGGCTCCGGCGTCGCCCCGACCTCGCGGAACGGGAGCACGCCGGCCGAGAACGGATCGCCGAACGTCGGGTAGGAGTCGGGCACGGGCGGCGCGTCTTCGGTCACCTCGATCGCGCCCACCGACCCCAGCCCGGTGTAGGCGAACGAGTGCGTCACGAACGGGTAGACGCCCTCGTCCGGGATCCGCAGCTCGAACATCGCGCCGTCACCGGGCGGCACGTTCCACGTCTGCAGGCCGTTGAGCGGCGTGGTCGGGTTCCCCGACGCGTAGACGTGCGGGAACAGCGTGCCGATCACGTGGAACGCGTTCGTGAGGCTGGGGCCGGCGTTCACCAGCCAGATGCGGAACGGCTCGTCTGGACGCACCTGCAGCGGCGCGTCGAGGTAGCGGTTCGCGAGGCCGTCGAACACGACGTACTCGGGGTCAACGGCTTCCATGCGATCGATGTCGCCCACGTGCACGCCGTCGACCGGCTTGGCGGTCGGGTAGAGCTCGCTCGCGACCATCACGAACTCACGCTCGGCAGGGAGCGCGTCGGTCTCGACGACGATCGCCCCGTACATGCCGTTGCCGATGTGCTGCAGCACCGGGTCGACCCCGCAGTGGTACATGAACACGCCGGGGTACATCGCGACCCAGTCGAACGTCAGCGTCTCGCCCGGGTCGACCGGTTGATAGTTCTCGCTCCACGGCGTGAGCGCCGCGTGGAAGTCGATCGAGTGCTGCATGCCGATCGTGGTGTCGTTCGTCAGCGTGAACCTGATCGTGTCGCCGAGGTTCACGCGGATCACGGGGGCCGGCGTCGTGCCGTTGAACGTCCACACCTGGTAGTTGACGCCCGGCGCGATCTCCTGGGTCGTCTCGCGTGCCACGAGGTCGACCTCGACGATCTTCCCGTTGGCCCCGGTGACGCGGAAGTCGTCGGCGGTGGCCGCGGGTCCGGCGCCGCCTTCCCCCGGTGTGATGGCCACGATCCCGACGACGATCAGCACCGCGGCGAGGAACGCCGACCCGACCGAGATGGACCTGCTCATGCGTACCCCCTTCGACGTTCCGTCCATCTGAGTCGACGGGAGGAGTCGACGTCACGGTCGAACGGCCCGGTCCGCCCGGGACGATTGACGGGCTTCCCTGCCAAGAGCCCTCCCCGAGAGGGACCTTCAGCCCGTGCCCCGACCCCCCGAACCACCCACACTCGTGCGTGAGGCGCGGACCCACGGAGGAGGTGCGCCATGCGACAGGAGGCGACGGTGCTGCTGGTGGAGGCGGACGCGCCAGAGCGCGAGCGGCTCGGCACGGCGCTCGAGGATGGCGGCTACGAGGTCATCACGTGCCAGGGACCGGTCGCGCCGGACCACACGTGCATAGGCGGACGGGAAGGCTATTGCCCGCTGGTGGAGCGGGCGGACGTGGTGGTGTTCGATCCATGGCTGCCCGGCGACGATGCTGGGATCGGCACGTCGTCCGACCGGTTGCTCGAGCTCTACCTGAACAGCGGCCGGACCACCGTCGTCCTGAATCGGGCGGCTGGCTCGACCCTCCGGCCCGGGGCCACATGGTCCACCTCCGTGAACGGCCCGCGGCCGACGAGGTCCTGACGGCGGTCCGGATGGCGCCAGATGTCGAGGGGCTGGTGCTGCGGAGTCGTTGATCGCGTGAGAAGACCCAGCATGCCGCGCACGTCTCGCTACGCTGTCGTGGTGCCGGGAGACCCGATCGCAACCCAACGGGACCACGCCCTGATCGAAGCCGGCATGATCCTCGCGTCGGAGCTCTCGGTCGACGCGGTCCTTCAGCACATCATCGACCTCGCCGTCGAGATCACCGATGCGCGGTACGGAGCGCTCGGGGTGCTGACACCGGATCACCGGGCGATCGACGAGTTCCTCACGGTCGGCATCACGCCGGAGGAGCGCGCGGCGATCGGCGATCCGCCGGTCGGCCACGGCGTGCTCGGCGTTCTGATCGAGGAAGCGGGTCCGATCCGCATCAGGGACGTCACGAGCGACCCACGATCCGTCGGCTTCCCACCAAACCACCCGCACATGCGGTCGTTCCTCGGGGCCCCGGTGGTCGCCCGCGGCACCGTGTTCGGCAACATCTACCTCACCGAGAAGAGGAGCGCGCCGGAGTTCACCCAGGACGACGAGGACGCGCTCGTCGTGCTCGCTTCCCAGGCCGGCATCGCGGTCGAGAACGCGCGCCTCTACGAGGAAGCCCAGCGCGCGCAGCGCGACCTCGCCCGGCTCGAACTCATGGAGGAGCGCGAGCGGATCGCGAAAGAGCTCCACGACGGCGTGATCCAGTCGCTGTTCGCGGTCGGCATGGGCCTGCAGGGAACGGCCGCGGCGACGAGCGACCCGGACGTGGCGCGACGACTCGAGTCGGCGGTCGACGAGATCGATCGCGCCATCCGCGATCTCCGCAACTACATCTTCGGCCTGCGGCCCGGGATCCTCGCCGACCAGCACCTGGGACACGCGCTGCAGCGCCTGGGTGACGAGCTCCACAGCAAGGCCGGGGTCCTGACGATCGTCGACATCGACCCCGAGCTCGTCGCCGAGCTCGCCCCACGAGCCGGCGACATCGTTCCGATCGTGCAGGAAGCGCTGTCGAACGTCGGACGCCATGCGGACGCGACGACGTGCCGGGTGTCGCTCGCCCGCCGTGACGACGAGACGATCCTCGAGGTCGACGACGACGGCGCCGGGTTCGACGCAGCCGCGCCGCGGGCCGGGATGGGCCTGGGGAACATCGAGGCCCGCGTCCGTGGGCTCGGAGGGGAGCTCACGATCGAGAGCGTGCGTGGCGAAGGCACGACGCTCCGTGCCACGTTCCCCGTGCACGGCCCCGCGGCGACGTCCTGATCCTCCCGTGCCGACGCCACCGGCGTGATGGCGGGCCCGAACTTCCCGGCCACGGCCGGACCAACGGCCCCACGTGGGAACGAACGGCAGACGTACGGTTGCTCCCAAGGTGAACGCGCCGTGCGAACCAAGACCTGGTTGTGGCTGTCGCTCCCGATCGCCGTCCTCGCCGTGAGCGGGAGCGTCGTGGGGATCGTGTGGGAGGAGCGGATCTACGGGAAGGAGACCGCCGACTGGGCAGCGCAGTCGGTCGGCCAGGACATCGCGAACCTGATCGCGTTCCCCGCCCTGCTGCTGCTCGCGTTCCTCGCGGGCAGGGGCTCGCTCCGCGCCTATCTCGCGTGGGCCGGCCTCCTCGCCTACAGCGTGTACGCGTACGCGATCTACGTCTTCGACGTGCACTTCGGGCCGCTGTTCCCGTTGTGGGTGGCGGTGTTCGGCCTCTCGGTCTACGCGCTCGTCGGGGGGCTGGCAGGCGTCGACGCGGCACGCGTCCGTCAGGCGGTCACGGAC
>JBOGVO010000119.1:0-3298 GCA_050692855.1 Actinomycetota bacterium
GACCTGATCGGACCGCGCATGTGGTCCCAGGACGTCGAGGGTGTGCGGATCGTCGGCGTCGATTCCAGCGAGCCCGACCTCAACGAGGGCAAGGTCGGCCGTGTGCACTACGACTGGATCCGCCGTCAGTTCGAGGAGCCCGCGCAGCTCAAGGTGTTCGTGCTGCACCACCACCTGCTGCCCATCCCCGGCACCGGGCGTGAGCGCAGTACGGTGATGGACGCCGGCGACCTCCTCGAGGTGCTCATCCACGCCGGCGTGCAGGTCGTGCTCTCGGGCCACAAGCACGTGCCGTACGTGTGGCGGCTCGAGAACATGTACGTAGCCAACGCGGGCACGGTGTCGTCCCTCCGCGTGCGCGGGTACACGAAGCCGTGTTACAACGTCCTGGAGTTCGACGACGGGCAGGTCCGTATCCTCCGACGGTTCCCGTTCGGCGACAGCCACGTGATGACCCACTTCTCGCTCGCCGGCGATCAGTTCCACCGCGAGCACGAGCTCCCGGTGCAGGAGCGCACGGTGCCCGTCGGCGACTGAGCGACACACCCTCGACACACCCACAGCCGAGGAGGAACTCCACCGATGCGAACCGTGGTGCTCGTGGACGGCGAGCACTATCCGCCCGTGACCCGATGGGGCATCGAGACCGCGGTGTCCAGGGGACACGAGGTGGTGGGCGCCCTGTTCGTCGGCGGCATCGAGAAGATCGATCCAGGGTCGCTGCCCGACGTCGGCGTCCCCAGCGTAGCGAGCGGGCGCGACCGCATGGCCGGGCTCGCCGACGCGATCGAGCGATGGCGACCGCAGGTCGTGCTCGATCTTTCGGACGAACCCGTGCTCGGCTACCGCGAACGCATGGAGCTCGCGGCCGTGGCCCTGATCCACGGCGTCCGGTACGTGGGGGCGGACTTCGAGCTCGCGCCGCCTCTCGACGGTCCACCGATCCCTGTTCCAACGGTCGCGGTGATCGGCACGGGCAAACGCACGGGGAAGACGGCCATCAGCGGAGAGATCGCCCGTCTCGCCGCGCGGCGCGGCGAGCGCCCTGTCGTCGTTGCGATGGGCAGGGGTGGGCCCAGCGAGCCGCAGGTCGCCGAGGCGGGCACCGTCCATCTCGACCTGCTCGTCGGGCTCGTGCGCGACGGCCAGCACGCGGCCTCCGACTACCTGGAGGGCGCCCTCACGACGGGCGTGACGACGATCGGCGCGCGGCGTGCCGGCGGCGGGCTTGCGGGGGCGCCGTACGCCACGAACGTCCGGGAGGCCGCCGAGCTGGCGGCGACCCGATCGCCCGGGGTGGTGGTCCTCGAGGGGAGCGGCGCCGCGGTTCCCCCCGTGCCCTGGGACGCCGGCGTGCTGGTCGTGCCGGCCGGCGCCCCCCCCGAGTACCTCGGTGGCTATCTGGGCCCGTACCGCCTGTTGCGGTCCGACCTGGTGGTTGTTACCATGGCAACCGGCCCGCTTGTCGGGCCCGAGAATCTCTCCGCACTGCGTTCCCACGTCCTCAGGTTCCTGGAGGCGTCGCAGCTGTTGGTCACCGACTTCGTTCCGGTTCCTTTGGCGGACGTGCAGGGTTCGCGGGTGTTCTTCGCCACCACCGCTCCCGGCGGCGTTGCTGCCAGGCAGGTCGAGCACCTGCAGGGCGCGCACCGATGTGAGGTGGTGGGGTGGAGCGCACGGCTGGCCGACCGGGCCGGCCTCGCGGAGGACCTCGACGCAGCCCAGGGATACGACGTCCTCCTCACGGAGCTGAAGGCCGCAGCCGTCGACATCGGCGTCGAGCGAGCCCTCGCTCGGGGGGCGGAGATCGTGTTCGTGGACAACCGCGCCGTCGTCGTGGAGGGGTCGATCGACCTCGACACGGCCCTGGGTGAGGTGCTCGACCTCTCCAGGCACCGCGGCGCCAAACGGGGGACGAACCCGTGACGCAGAGGGAACCCAAGACACCCCACATCGTGATCACCGATCGAGAGCCCGGCCTGCCGTTCTCCAAAGGCTTGATGGCGTCGCAGGTCATGGTCACGGGGTTGTCCCCCTACCGGGCCTACCAGGTCGCCGAGGCGGTCGAGGACAGCCTCCACGGCCAGGGACGCGACTCGGTGACCTCGGACGAGCTCGCCGACGTCGCCCTCGCGGTGATCGGCGACATCGCGGGAGAGCGATACGCGAAGAACTTCCTGCGGTGGCGAGAGGTCGAGCGGCTCGACGTGCCGCTCGTGATCCTGATCGGAGGCACCACCGGTGTCGGCAAGTCGACCATCGCGACCCAGCTCGCTGCGCGCCTTGGCATCGTTCGCGTGGTGGCGACCGATGCGATCCGCGAGGTGATGCGCTCGATGTTGTCGCCGGAGCTGATGCCGACGTTGCACACGTCCTCGTTCCACGCCGACCTGGCGCTGCGCGAGCCCGGGAAGAGCGCCGACCCCCTGCTGCTCGGGTTCCGAGAGCAGACGGCCGCCGTCGCCGTGGGCATCAACGCGCTGATCGACCGTGCCGCGATCGAAGGCACGAGCATCGTGATCGAGGGTGCGCACATCGTGCCCGGCTTCCTCGACCTGGAGTCGCACCAGGACCGTATCCTGGCGGTGCCGTTCATCCTCGGTGTCGAGGACGAAGGCCGTCATCTCACACACTTCGCGACCCGCGAGGGAGCGGTGGCGTCGCGGCCCGCGGAGCGGTACGCGGCCGGATTCGAGAACATCCGGCGCCTTCAGAAGTACGTGAAGAGCCAGGCGCTCTCGCACGGGGTGCCGGTGTTGCCGAACTACAGCTTCGACCAGGCGATCGCGGCGGTGATGGACCTGGTCATGGAACACGCCACCCAGCGCGCCGCGGAGATCCGCGACGCAGTGGATCAAGAGATGCACGAGACGAGCGGCCCCGCGGAGGGCCGGGTAGGAGGGAAGACCGCATGAGGTTGTTCCTCGATACGGCCGATATCGACGAGATCAGAGAGATCCACCGATGGGGCGTGCTTTCGGGCGTCACGACGAACCCGTCCCTGGTCGCGAAGGAAGGCGAGGACCCCGACATCATCTGGAAGGAGATCCTCGAGACGGTGCCGGGCGACATCTCGCTCGAGACAACCGAGACCGATGCCGATGCGATGTACGAGGAGGGCGTCGGGCTGTCCCAGATGGCGCCGAACGCCGTCGTGAAGGTCCCGATGACCCCGAACGGCATGGAGGCCGGCCAGCGACTCAACGCCGACGGCATCCGCATCAACGTCACGCTCGTATTCTCGCCGGCGCAGGCGATCCTGGCTGCCGAGCTCGGCGCGTACATCGTCTCGCCGTTC
>JBOGVO010000120.1:0-8814 GCA_050692855.1 Actinomycetota bacterium
CGCCGCCCGCTGCCTTCCCGAGGGCGGCCTCGCCGTACGGCCGAGGGTAGCATCGTTCGATGGACGTCGAGGCGATCCCGGATGCGACGACCTTCTCCGCCGCGGCGGCGCCCGTGCTCGATCGCGACCGTGCCGCGAACAACCTCGCCCTCGGCATCCTGCAGGTGTTGGTCGATCGACCCGGTGACTACCGCGAGTCCTTCTTCTGGGTGGTACGCCGAGGGAACGAGGCGGTCGCCGCCGCGTTGCGGACACCCCCTTACAACCTCGTGCTCGCCGACCCGATCGAACCTGCTTCGGTCGAGCGCTTGGCGCAGGAGCTCGTCGTCTCTCATCCACAGTTGCCAGGGGTGACCGCGAACGAGCCGTGGGGGACGCGGTTCGCCGGCGACTGGACCGCAGCCACCGGCTCGACGGCGCGCGCATCGATCGGCCAGGGCGTGTACGTGCTGCGCACCGTGTACGCGCCTGGGCCGGTATCGGGCGCCCCTCGGCCTGCCACGAGCGAGGACCGTCCGCTCCTGGAGCTGTGGATGAGCGCGTTCGAACGAGAGGCGCTGCAGGCGATGACCCGTGACGATCGCTCGACCGAGCGAGCGATCGACTCGAGGCTCGGCGGAGCGGGTTCGGCCGGGTTCTCGATCTGGGAGGACGAGGACCGGGCGGTCTCGCTCACCGGCTGGGCTCGGATCCCCGGCGGGGCTCGCATCGGACCTGTCTACACGCCACCCGACGACCGGGGCCGCGGCTACGCCTCGAACCTGGTCGCTGGGGTCAGCGGCGAGATGCTCTCGAGCGGCGCCGAGGCATGCTTCCTCTACACCGACCTCGGGAACCCGACCTCGAACGCGATCTACCGCAGGATCGGCTACGAGCAGGTGGCCGAGTCGTTGATGATCACCTTCGGGTCTGAGGAGTGACTCGCTCGAGACTCGCGAAGACGGGCCGTGTCAGCAGGCCGGGGTGGGCGGCGCCCCGTGCCTGGGCACCATCACGAAGGCCGTCTCGCCCGGCCGCACCATGCCGAGGCACTCACGCGCGAGCCGTTCGAGGTAGGCCGGATCGTTGAATCGTCCGATGCGGGCCTCGAGCGCGGCGTTCCGATCGGTGAGGTCTTCGGTCTGCCGTTCGAGCTGACCGAGCCGGGCGCGCTGATCGATCAGGGTGCGCAACGGAGCGACCGCGAGCGTGAGCAGGATCAGGGCCACCATGGCCAGCACCGCCGCCCGAGCCGTGAGCCGGGGTCGCGCCGTGCGTTCTCGCACCGACCCGTGACCGCTCTGGACGTGTCGCGCCCCGCGTTCCGCATGGCGTGCCTCGGGCCGCGCGACGACACCGGTGTCGGTGCTTCGCCTCGCGGCGGTCGGGGAAGGGACCGCTGAGCTCATGCCCTAGACGGCTCCCGGCGGCGCGCCCGATAGGGAGCGACCGCCCGTGAAGCGAGCCTGATCGCCGAGCTCCTCCTCGATGCGGAGCAGCTGGTTGTACTTCGCCGTGCGCTCGCCGCGGCTCGGGGCGCCGGTCTTGATCTGCCCGGCGTTCGTCGCGACCGCGAGGTCGGCGATCGTCGTGTCCTCGGTCTCGCCGCTGCGGTGGGACACCACGCTCGCGTATCCGCTCCGGGTCGCGAGCGCCCTCGGGTCGAGCGTCTCGGTGAGCGAGCCGATCTGGTTGACCTTGATCAAGATCGAGTTCGCCACGCCGTCGCGGATGCCTCGCTCCAGCCGCTCGCCGTTGGTCACGAACAGATCATCGCCGACCAGCTGCACGCGCGAGCCGAGCTCGCGCGTGAGCACCGCCCAGCCTTCCCAGTCGTCCTGGTCGAGGCCGTCCTCGATCGAGACGATCGGGAACCGGTCGATCAGCTCAGCCCAGAACGCGATCATGTCGTCGGCGGTGCGGTCGGCGCCTTCCAAACGGTAGCGGCCGTCGTCGGTGAGGAGCTCGCTCGTGGCCGGATCCATCGCCAGCGCCATCTCGCTGCCGGGCGTGAGGCCCACCTGCTCGATCGCGCGCAGCAGCCATTCCAGGGCCTCGCTCGCGGTCGCGATCTCGGGGGCGAACCCACCCTCGTCGCCGACGCCGGTGGCGAGGCCTTTGGCGTGCAGCAGCGCCCTGAGCGCGTGGAAGCACTCGGCTCCCCACCGGATCGCCTCGCTGAAGGAAGCCGCGCCGACGGGCATCAGCATGAACTCCTGCGGCTCGAGCTCGTTGTCGGCGTGCACGCCCCCGTTGATCACGTTCATCATCGGCGTGGGGATCACGTGCGCGTTCGGCCCGCCGACGTACCGGTACAGGGGCATGCCGTTCGAGTCCGCGGCCGCCTTCGCGACCGCCAACGAGACGCCGAGCACGGCGTTCGCACCGAGCTCGGACTTGGCGTCCGTGCCGTCGAGCGCGATCAGGGACGCGTCGACGCCGCGCTGGTCGAACGCATCGACCCCCGAGAGCGCCTCGGCGATGCGGCCGTTCACGTTCGCGACGGCGCCGAGCACGCCCTTGCCGCCGAAGCGCTCGTCGCCGTCACGCAGCTCGAGCGCCTCGTGCTCGCCGGTCGACGCGCCGCTCGGCACGCCGGCGCGCCCGAACGCGCCGTCGTCGAGCCACACATCGACCTCGACGGTGGGGTTGCCGCGCGAGTCCAGGATCTCACGGGCGTGCACGGATCGGATCAGCGACATCGGACGCCGATGGTATCCGACGTCGTCGCGACGGCCGGGATTTGCCGAGCGACTACACTGCCCGGATGTCGGCCCTCGAGGGCAAGATCGTCCTCATCACAGGGGTGGCACGGGGCTGCGGCAAGCTGCTGGCCGAGTCGTTCGCGGGCGAACGTGCTTCGATCGTCGGATGCGACATCGACGCCGACGGCCTGGCCGCGACTGACTCCGCGATCCGAGCGTCGGGCGGCATCGCTGATCTCTCCGTGGCCGACGTCTCCGACGCCGACGCGATGACCTCACTGGTCCAACGCGCCCTCGACGCCAACGGCGGACTCGATGGGGCCGTCAACAATGCTGCCACCGAGACGACCGGCGCCGTTGAGCACGCCGACCTCGCGGCGTTCGACCGGCTGCTCGACGTCAACCTGAAGGGCGTGCTCCATTGCATGCAGGCCGAGATCCCCGCGATCAGAGCCCGGGGCGGCGGCGCGATCGTGAACATGTCGTCGGTCACGAGCGACATCACCGCGGTACCCGCCAACGGCGCGTACGCCGCCACCAAGGGCGGGGTCGATGCCCTGACGAAGGCCGCTGCCGTCGAGGTCGCGAAAGACAACATCAGCGTGAACGCGCTGGCGTTCGCAGCGATCGACATCCCCGGCGACATGATCTGGCGCTTCCTCGAGGCCCAGCAGATCGACGCGTCGGCGCTGATGGCGGCGTTCCCGATCGGACGCATGGGCAGGCCGGAGGAGCTCGTGGCGGCGGTCCGCTATCTCCTCTCCGACGACGCGCGGTACGTGACCGGCACGACGCTCGTCCTCGACGGAGGCTATACGGCCCAGTGAACCGAGGGACCATCCCGGTGCGGACGGCCGAGGGTCAGCCCGGGCGATCGTCCGGTGCCTTGGCCTCGCCTTCCGGCCATCGCCTGAACAGCCGGCTCTGACCGAGGTCGTCGAAACCGAGCCGCGCGTACAGATGGCGGGGCCAGTCGTCGGCATCGGCGAAGAGGAAGACGAAGGTGGCGCCCGCCTTCCGGGCTTCCTCGGCGGCCCGCAGCACGACGTTGCGCGCCACGCCACGCCCGCGGAACTCCTCGAGCGTGTTCACGTCCTCGATCTGGGCGACGTCGCCGTGCACGTAGAGCTCGCACGCGCCGGCGATCGTTCCGTCGATCCGCTGCGCGAAGAACCGAGCGCCGACGCCGTCGACCAGCACAGTGCGGAACGACGCCATCGTCTCCGCGACGCCCGGCTCGCGACCCCACGGTTCCCGACGGGTCACCTCAGCCGTGAACGGTTGCACCTCGGCGAGCCCGAGCTCCTCGACCGCATCGGGCATCGGAGCTCGGTCCGGCTCACGGCGGTGCGACATCACCACCATCTGCTCGACCGCGTAGCCGTGCTCCCCCATACCCATCGCGATCGCCGCGGCGTCGGCGTCGCTCGCGAACTCGACCTCGCGGTGACGGAACCCCTCGAAGGCGGCATCGAGCGCCGCCGCCACGTCATCGGCAGTGGCACCGCCGAGCGGTCGGTCGGCGATCGCCATGGTCGCGTCGTATCGCAACGGGTAGTCGTCGTTGAAGAAGGCGGTGCCCCACGGCAGCTCCTGCTCACGCGTCGAGGTGCGGTGAATCACCCACGTTTGGAAGGCGAACGCACGCTGGTAATCGGTGGTCATGGCCCGACGAGGATATCGGCAGGCCGATCGCTTGAGCAGGAGCGCCTTGCCCGGACCCAGGGTTTTACTCCGGGCCAGACTCGATCACGCCTGAAGCGTCGCCGTTCGCGCCGCAGACCAGCACCACGAGGCGCTCCCCTTCCGAGGGGATGTACGCACCGCTGCGAACCGCCGCGAGCGCCGCCGCGCCGCCCGGCTCGGCGAAGATGCGCAGCTCCTGCCAGATCGCCCGTTGCGCCTCGAGGATTGCGTCGTCCTCGACGAGCACGACCTCCTCGACGTGGCCGGCGCTCGCGACGGCGTAGGAGATGTCACCCACCCGCCTGGTGCCGAGGGAGTCGGCGGCCCGCCCCGAGACCGGCACGACGACCGGCCCACCGGCCACGAGCGCATCGTGCAGGCAACGGGAGGATGACGGCTCGACCCCGATCACGCGCACATCGGCGTCCGCGTACCACGAGGCGATCCCCCCGATCAGGCCGCCGCCGCCCACCGCGACGAGCACAGCGTCGGCGTCAGGAACCTGTTCGCCCAGCTCGGCCGCGATCGTGCCCTGGCCCGCGACGACCTGCAATTGGTCGAACGGGTGCATCCACACCGCGCCGGTCTCGTCGTGTCGCGCCGCGGCCGCGGCCGATGCCTCGTCGTAGTACCCGTCGATCACCCGAACGTCCGCCCCGGTGGCGCGGACCTTGTCGATCTTCGCCGCCGGCGACGTCGACGGCACGAAGATCTCGGCGCGCCGTCCGAGGGAGCGGGCGGCATGGCCCACGGCCAACCCGTAGTTCCCGCCGCTCGCGGCCACGACGCCCGCGGGCCCCACGTCGGCCGTGAGCATGCGGTTGAACGCCCCGCGCGGTTTGAACGAGCCGGTCACCTGCAGCAGCTCGAGCTTCAGCACCAGTGCGGTGTCGAGGCCGAATGCGCCGGGCTCCGACCCGAGCACCGGGGTCCGCCGCACGTGCGGTGCGATGCGCTCCGCAGCCGCCTCGATGTCGGCGCGTGTCGGCGTGACGATGTCGGCGCGCACGGACGCCGCCCCGTCGTTCACGCCTCGCGCGTCCCGGGCATCTCTCGCGCCCCGGGCATCTCTCGCGCCCCGGGCATCTCGCGCGCCCCGGGCGTCCCAGGCGTTCCGGACGCCTCGCGTGCGTCGCGGAACAGCGATCGAAGCTCGGCATCGTCGGCTCGCTCCACGTCGATCCCTCGCGCGGCGGCGAGGTCGACGAACCGCTCGTACCGCTCCGAGAAGCCACGCACCGTTCGACGCAGGGCACTCTCCGCGTCGACGCCGAGCTTCCACGCGAGCGCGACCGTGGAGAAGAGCACGTCGCCGACCTCTTCCTCGGCGTTGGACGGGTCGGTCGCGGCGGCCAGCTCGTCGACCTCATCCCTGAGCGCTCCGACGGCCGAATCGACGGATCGCCACTCGAAGCCCCATCCCGCCGCGCGGCGCAGCACCTTGGCCGCGCGCGCGAGCGACGGCAGCGTCGCGGGGATGTCGTCGTCCACCGCGGCCCGTCCGCTCGCCTCGCCCGCCTTGCCCTCCTCGCCTGCCTCGCCTGCCTTGAGCTTCTCCCAGTTCACGAGCACCTCGTCGGCGCCGGCCACGTCCACGTCGCCGAAGACGTGCGGGTGACGGTACACGAGCTTGCGCACGAGGCCTTCCGCGACATCGTCGACGTCCCATCGCCCCTCGTCGGCCGCCATCTGGGCATGGAACACCACCTGCAACAGCACGTCGCCGAGCTCATCGCGCATCGCGTCGTCGTCACCGGCGTCGATCGCCTCGAGCAGCTCGTGCGTCTCCTCGAGCAGGTGACGGGCCAGCGTGGCATGGGTCTGCTCGGCGTCCCACGGGCAGCCATCCGGGCCGCGAAGCCGCGCCATCACACGGACGAGATCGAGCAGGCGCTCGCCGTGCTGGGAGCTCGGGACCGGGCCCTCGGGGACGTGGTCGAGCAGGTCGCCGGGGTGAGAGGGCCCGTCGGTCACGGCGTCGGCGTGCCCCCGCCGCTGCCGTCGGCCGCCCCGGCGCTCGCGCTGGGATCGGTGCTATCCACCGCGACGACGGTGAGCGTCTCGTCGTCCCACCGACCGTACTTCGGGTTCACGTCGACGCCATGCGTCTCGACCTGGTCGCGCATCCACGCGTTGAACAGCGTGCCCTGTTCGCCCTGGGACAACTGAGCCTTCGCCTCGTCGAACGGGGTGACCTGCTTGTTCACGAGGTAGATCACGTGCCAGCCGAACTCGCTCTGCACCGGCCGGCTGACCTCGCCAGGCTTCAGTGCAGCCGCGGCTTCACCGAACTCGGGCACGAACGTCGAGGCGACCGCCTGGCCGAGGCTGCCACCGTTCGCCCCCGATTCGGTATCGGTCGAAACCTCCTTCGCGAGGTTCGCGAACGTCCTCTGCGTCGCTCCGGGCGCCGTCACCTGGGCGTAGACGTCCTGCGCCTCGGCCTCGGTGTCGACCAGGATGTGCAGGGCTTCGACCGTGGTGAAGCGCAGGATCTCGTCCTCGTAGAGCTGCTGCATCCGCTCGTCGTCCAGCCCTTCCTCGGCCACCCTGGTCTGCACCGCCTGGAACAGCAGCACCTCGTTCGCGAGCGTCTTCAGGTCGGCGCGGGTGAGCTGCACCTTCTCGAGCTCTTGATCGATGGCCTCGGCCGTGACCTGCCCCTCGAGGTTCGCGATGACGTCGTCGACCTCCGACGCCTTCACCGAGATGTCGTTGGCTTGCGCGTACTCGGCGACGAACGCGCTCTGGATCATGTTGCCGAGGGTGAACCGGTTACAGGTCGCCTCCTGGGTCTCGCCACCGGCCGCGGGGCCGCCGCATTGCTGCTGGCTCAGTGCGGCCAGGAACGAGAACAGCTTGGCCTCCTGGGTGAGCTGCTCGTCGGTGATGTCGGTCAAGCCCGCGGTCGCCGCAGGCGAGGGCCCGCTGCTGCAGGCGGCGAGCATGACGGCGCCGATCACGGGCAGGGCGATGAGGCGGAACGCTCTGGAATTCACGAGGCACCAGTCTACGGGCTGGGCCGTGGCCGGCTGCCGCACCGGATCGCCCGACACACGAACGTCACGTGGCCGCGGGGAGCGCGGCCTCGCCGGTCGCTGCCTCGAGCAGCCAGCGTTCGACGAACGCGACGAGATCCTTCCCGAAGACGCGTTCGGGCACCAGGTTCAAGGTCTTCGACTCGGGGGCGTAGCTCGACCTGTACACGCGCTCCTCCAGGTCGAGCAGCAACGGGTCGGGGATCGCGACCGGCTTCAGCCGCACCTGATCGCGGAACGTCGAGATCTCTTCGACGCCGACGGCCCGGGCGGCCACACGCAGCGACGCGATCGCGAACAGCGTCTCGACCTCGCCGGGAAGCGCGCCGTAACGGTCGACGGTCTCCGTGCGGATCTGCTCGAGCGTCGCGTGGTCGGGGGCGAGCGAGATGCGTCGGTACAACTCGAGCCGCAGCGCCTCCTGGGCCACCCATCCGGGCGGCACGAACGCCTTCACGGGCAGGTCGATCCGGAGCTCCTGCTCCTCGGGCACCTCCTCCCCCTTCATCTCGGCCATCGACTCCTGCAGGATGCGCGCGTACGCGTCGAAGCCGACCGCCGCGATGTGGCCCGACTGCTCCGCGCCGAGCATGTTCCCGGCGCCCCGGATCTCGAGGTCTTTCATGGCGATCTTGAAGCCCGACCCGAGCGCCTGGTGCGCGCTGATCGTCGCGAGCCGCTCGCGCGCCTCGTCGGTCATCTCGCGCTGCGGCGGGAAGAAGAAGTACGCGAACGCTCGCTCGGTGGAGCGCCCGACCCGCCCGCGGAGCTGGTACATCTGCGCGAGCCCGAGCACGTCGGCTTGGTCGACCACGAGCGTGTTCGCGTTCGGCACGTCGAGGCCGCTCTCGATGATCACGGTCGAGACCAGCACGTCGGCCTCGCGGTTCCAGAACCGCATCATCCTCTGCTCGAGCACCGCCTCGTCCATCTGCCCGTGCGCGACGACGATGCGAGCCTCGGGAAGCTGCTCCTGGAGCCACGCCGCCTGGCGGTCGATCGTCGCCACCCGGTTGTGCACCCAGAAGACCTGGCCCTCGCGCAGCAGCTCACGGCGGACGGCGCCGAGTGCGAGCCCCTCGTCGTAGCTGCCGACGAACGTGAGCACCGGCTGGCGGTCCTCGGGCGGCGTGTCGATCGTGCTCATCTCTCGGATGCCGGTGAGGGCCATCTCGAGCGTGCGCGGGATCGGCGTGGCGGAGAGGGTGAGGACGTCCACCGTCTTGCGCATCTGCTTCAGCTTCTCTTTATGGCCGACGCCGAAGCGCTGCTCCTCGTCGACGATGACGAGCCCGAGGTCCTTGAACCTCACCTGCTTCGACAGCAGCCGGTGGGTGCCGATGACGACGTCGACGGTGCCCTCGTGCAGGCCACGGATGGTCTCCTCGGCTTCGGCATCGGTCTGG
>JBOGVO010000121.1:0-6198 GCA_050692855.1 Actinomycetota bacterium
CTTCCAGGCGGTCTCGAACCGGCACGACTTCGAGCTGGCGATGCAGCAGGCCGGCATGCCGCTGCCCGTGTAGGCCACACGATCGAGACCAGGGATCCCGGGTTCAGGCCGTGGTCGGACGACGACGCATCCTCGCGAGGCCCGCGCCTGCGGCTGCGCCGATCAGCAATCCCGCGGCGCCGGCCGGGATCCAGCCATCGCCATCGGAAGCGGGAACCGCCGACGCGGTGACGGGACGGGTCTCGAGCGGCGCCGCATCGGCACCCGAGGCTCCTTCGCCGATCACGATCGAGCCCGACATGCCCGGGTGGATCGAGCAGGCGTACGCGTACACACCCTCGTCGGCGAACGAGGTCGTGTAGCGCTCGCCCGTGGTCAGGTCCTCGAAGTTCCCCCATCCGTTGGCCGTGACGTTGTGCGAGAACCCGTCGCGGTTCACGAACGTGATCGTCTCGCCGGGCTGGGCGAACAGCGTCGACGGCGTGAAGCACGCATCGATCATCTCGATCCGCGTCCCGCGGCCCTCCGTGGCGCCTCCGTGACACCCGCCCCCGGCCGACGCCGTGGTGATGCCTGCGAACGTTCCGATCATGCCGAGCGCGACGATCGTCGTCACCGTGCGTAGCGCTGTCATCGAACGGCCCTCCCTCATCGAGTCCCACACCGACTACACCGGCAGCCGGGTGAGGGTTCCGCATCACCCGGGGTCGGTCGCTGGCTGCAGCGACTCCGCGATCGCGACCGCGGAATGCTTCGGCAGCGCCGTCTCGAGCCGGAACGTGAACCCGGCGTCCTGCCAGATCAGCACGTTGCCGGACACGAGCAGGCGCATCTCCTCGTCACCACGCAGGATCACCAGCTCGTGCTCGCCGGTCGTCCAGAACGCGTCGCGGCCTTCGACGAACGCGTGGCCGAACCGGTCGGTCTCTTCGAAGAGCAGCTTCGAGGCGACCTCCCAGTCGCCCTCGAACTGCATCAGCACGGCACCCGTCCTCGTTCCGGGGATCGCGGGCAGCTCGGCGCTAGGAGCCCACGCGTTCACGATGCGCGTCGCGACGTCGCCGGGCTCGGGCCCCACCTCCGCCTCGTCGACCCACGTGCGGTCGGGAGGGCCGAGCGCCGACGGGATCTCCGGCGCGAACCCGGCGATCGCCCCGACGTCAGAGAGCGAGACCTCACGGCCGAAGTCCTCGCTCGTCGCGATGTTCGTCGGCAACGCGGTGGGTCGGCCGGGCAACACCTCGATGGAGATCGCGCCGAGCTCGATCACGAAGCGCGCCGCCAGCGCCACACCGGCGAGCGCGAGCAGGGCGGCGGCGATCACGAGCAGCGTGCGCCGGCGGCTCGGCATCGAGAGCCGTGGTGCCACGAATGAGGGCGCCGACCGCTCCTCACGGATCGTGTCGATGACAGCGCCGGCCACGTCGGGTGCCCCGGGCCAGGCGAGCTCGTCGCCGAGACGCCCCAGGGCGGCGCCCAACTGGTCGTCGGTCATCCTGAGCAGGCGCTCGGTCATGGCTCCTCCAGGTCGATGAGCCCGGCGTTCGCGGTGATCTCCGTGCGAAGGCGCGCGAGCGCTCGCGACAGTCGGGACTTGACCGTTCCTGGGCGGACGCCGAGCGCCTCAGCGGTCTCCGCCTCGCTCATCTCGAACAGGTACCGATAGGCAACGACGAGCCGGTCACGCTCGGGCAGCCTGCCGAGCGCGACCGCGAGGAGCTCGGCGTCGGCGCGCTCCATGGCCGCGGCCTCGGGGGACTGGGCCGCGTCCCCCGATCCGGTCGCGGCCGCCCGCACGACCAGGCCGTCGCGGCGACGAGCGGAGCGACCCCTGTTGCGGGCCTCGTTCGCCACGATGCGCAGGATCCACGGCCGGAACGGGGCCCCCGTCCGGAACCGGGGCAGGGCGTAATACGCCTTCACGAACGCGTCCTGCACGGCATCCTCCGCATCGCCCCGGTTGCGCACGACCAGCCAGGCGACGCGGAAGGCGATGCCCTGGTACCGCGTCACCAGCTCCTCGTACGCGCCGACGTCGCCGTCGCGTGCGCGTGCGGTGAGCTCGGCGTCCTCCGATGGTCGGCCCTCCACGGGGCGCTGGTCGATCACCTTCGACCGTCATACACCAGCGTGGGCGGGGAGGTTCCGTGGGGTGGCTCGGATGCGCGGGCGGCTCCCGGAGCCGCAGAGAGGAGCCGGACCGACCCGGCTCCCCTCGTATCCGGCCGAACCGGATTCAGCCGGTCGGGGCCCTCGCGCCGTCGCTCCCGTCGGACGATGCCACGTCGGACAGGGCTGCGAAGCCGGCCACGAGGCTCGAGAGCTCCATCGGCACGACGATCTTGGACGAGGGCGCCACGCCGAGCGCCTTCAGGGTCTCGAGGTACTGGAGCCGCATCGTGTTCACGGCGACGCCCATCGCCTGCTCGTTGATCGTCTTCAGCGCGAGCGCGAAGCCTTCGGCGCGCAGGATCGCGGCTTGTCGCTCACCCTCTGCCGTGAGGATCGCGGACTGCTTCGAGCCCTCTGCGTTCAGGATCGCGGCTTCCTTGTTGCCCTCGGCGACCGTGATCGCCGCGGCCTTCTGTCCGTCGGCCTCGGTGACGACCGCGCGTCGCGTGCGCTCGGCCGACATCTGCCGGGTCATCGCCTCCTGCACCGACGCGGGCGGGATGATCTCTCGGATCTCGACGTTCGTGACCTTCACGCCCCAGCGCTCGGTCACCTCGTCGAGCTTGATGCGCAGCAACGTGTTGATCTCGTCGCGCTTGGCGAGCATGTCGTCGAGCGGGATGTCACCGATGACCGCCCGCAGCGTGGTCGAGGCGATGTTCAGGGCTGCCCCGGCGAAGTTCCCGACCTGCACCACCGAGGTCTGGGCGTCCATGACCTTGTAGAACATCACGAAGTCCACCGCGATCGGGGCGTTGTCCTTGGTGATGGAGTCCTGGCGGGGGATCTCCAGGTAGAACTCGCGCAGGTCCACGCTGATGCCCCTGTCGACGAAGGGGATCAGGATCACGAGCCCCGGGCCCTTCTGCCCCAGCAATCGTCCGAGCCGGAACACGACCAGCCGCTGGTACTCGGGCACGATGCGGATCGCCTTCGTCAGGAACAGCACGATCAGCACGAGCACCACGATCAGCGCGATCAAGGCGGCACTGATCTCCATCAGTGGTTCCTCCCTTCATCGGCCGTCGAGCCGACGGCCGCTCCCTGCTCGATCGGAGCGCGATCGACGGTGAGCACGAGCCCGTCGAGGCGGGTGACCCTGACCGGCGCGCCGGCCGGGATCGACGAACCGTCGGCCGAAGTGGCGCGCCACTCCTCGGACGAGACGCGGACGATGCCGTCGGGATTCAGTCCGGCGCCCAGAACGACGCCGGGTCGTCCGACGATCGTCTCGGACCCCTGGGCGGCCGGCATCCGGCGCACGGACAGCACCTTGCGCAGCACGACCGCGAAGAAGACCCCCACGAAGGCCGCCACCGCCACGAGCACGGCGGGGGAGACCGAGACCCCGCCGGCGCGGTCGTACAGGAACCACCCTCCGAGCAGCAGGCAGGTCAGGCCGGCGATGCCCCAGAGTCCGAACCCGGGCGCGCTGAGCTCGACGATCATGAGCACCGCGGCCGCCACGAGCAGGCCGACCCCGATCAGCTGCACGGGAAGCACGCCGAACGACACGATCGCGAGGATCAGCATCGCGGTGCCGATCGTGCCCGAGAAGATGTGACCGGGCACGAGCAGCTCGAGCACGATGAGCGCGAGCCCCAGCCAGAAGAAGATGAACGCGAGCGTCGGGTCGAGCAGGGTGTGCAGGAAGCCCACGAACCCGCCCATCTCGGAGTCGCGCACGCTGGCTCCGGCGGTGTGGAGCGTCACCGTGCTGCCGTCGCCCAGGGTGACCGACTCGCCGTCGACCGCAGACAACAAGGCTTCGGTGGACGGCTCGATCAGGTCGATCACGTCGTCCCGCAACGCCTGCTCCGCGCTGATGCTCACCGCATCGGACACGAACGACTCCGCGACGTCGCCGTTGCGACCGTTCCGCTCGGCGATCGAGCGCATCGAGGCCGCCGCGTCGTTCACCGCCTTGTCGGAGCCGACGGCGCCGTCGATGCCGACGGGCGTGGCGGCGCCCACGTTGGTGCCCGGGGCCATGGCGGCGACGGGGCACGAGAGCAGCACGAATGATCCGGCCGAGGCGGCGCGCGCGCCCGAGGGCGCCACGTAGCACAGGACCGGGATGCGCGCGTTCAACACGGCCTGCGTGATCTGGCGGGTCGAGGAGACGAGGCCGCCGGGGGTATCGATCTCGATCAGCACGGCCTCGGCGTTCGCATCGGCGGCTTCGGCGATGCCGTGTTCGAGGTAGTCGGCGACGAAGGGATCGACGACGCCGTCGAGGTGCAGTCGCGTGATCGTTCCGGGGCTGGACGAGGGCGACCCGGACTGAGCCGAAGCGGGGCCAGAGAGTGCGGCGAGACCGACGACCATGAGGGTCACCGCGATCGTGAGCCGAGCCGATGAACCCACCCGTGTCATCGTGATCATCTCCGTGTCATCGATTCGCCACATGTTGCGGTTCGGTTCTCGTTCGTCGCTCCATACGACCGAGCCTAGACGCCCGGCGAAGGCCGTGCAGGGAACCGCGCGGAGGCCGATAATCGGTGCGTGACCCGCGCGCGGGCCGCCATGACGATCGTCAAGCCACGATCGTCGCAGGCTCCGTATACCGGAAGGAACACCGAGTGCAGACTCGGAACGACGGACCGCTCCTCCCTCGAGAGGAACAACAACTGATGGACGGACTCCTCGCCGGCGACGACGACGCGATCCGCGCGCTGTACGCGCGCTACGGCCGACCGATCTACTCGCTCGGCCTTCGCCTGCTGGGCACCCGCGAGTCCGCCGAGGAGCTCACCCAGGACGTGTTCCTCACGGCGTGGCGGAAGGCGACCCGCTTCGACCCGACGCGGGGGCGCTTGTCGACGTGGCTGATGACGATCGCGCACAACCTCGCCGTCGACCGGCTCCGTCGTGAGACGGGTGTCACGCGCCCGACCCTGGTGCTGGTCGACGAGGTGCCTGACGCGCCGGGGCTCGACGAGGAGGCGGTCCTGATCGAACGGGATGCCGCGATGCGGGCGTTGTCCTCGCTCACGGAGGCAGAGCGCCGTCTGGTGGCTCGGGCCTACTTCCGGGGCATGACGGCGCGGGAGATCGCGGAAGCCGACGGCATCCCGCTCGGCACGGTCAAGACGAGGCTGCGCTCGGCGATGATCAAGGTCCGCAAGGCGAACGAGGGCAAGGATCTGCTGTGAACTGCACGACCGTCCGGGACCGATTGACCGAGCACGCCCTTCGGGCGCTGCCCGCGAGAGAAGCGTCATCGATCGACCGGCATATCGCGTGGTGCGCGGCCTGCCGCAAGGAAGCGGGCGACCTCCAGGCCGCCTCTGCCACCCTGGCGTTCGCCCTGGCGCCGGAGGAACCGTCTCCCGAGCTGGAAGGACGCATCCTCGAGGTGATCGGAGCGGCGGCGGCGCGCCGAGTGCCGCCCGGCCGCACAGCCCCGCGACGGTCGCGCCTCGCGCTCGTCGCGGCGCTCGCCGCGATGCTCGCCGTCGTCGGCACCGGATGGGGCGCGGTCATGGCCGGTCGCGCAGCTCATTCGGACGAGGTGGCGCGCGATGCGGTGCTGCGACAGCAGGGAGCCGTGGAGCGATTCCGCGACCTCCTGACGAGTGCGGAATTCAGCGACCCGGAAGGCGACGTGTTCCTGGGCACCCTGGCGCCGTCGACGCCCGACGGTGGGGGGGGTAGCGCGCTCACCCTCGTCTCGCCCTCGATCATCGACATGGCGATCGTGCTGGTGAACGGCGTGCCGCCCGAGGTCGCGCAACGCCTCCCGTTCACCGTGCGGCTGCGCGGCACCGAAGGCTCGTTGCTCGTCGGACGCCTTCCCAAGGGCGGGCTCGACGCGAGCGGGGCAGGCATCGTCTCCGAGGAGTTCGACCTCGATCTGTCCTCCTACGACGAGGTCGTGGTGCGCGATGACGGCGGCGCGGTCGTGATGCGCGGCGCGATCGACGTCCGTGCCGCGATCGCGTCACCGTCGCCGTAGCACCGAGCGGTCGAGGGGGACGCGTATCCTGCCCTCAGTGTCAGGGTGGCATGCAGGGAGATCCCGAG